>CAYFOJ010000002.1:0-220056 GCA_964344645.1 uncultured Thalassospiraceae bacterium | reverse complement strand
TCCCTCCGCCACGGTCTCCCAGATAGCTTGGAATGCCACCGTTTTTGAGCCGTTCAGCGCTCAATCAGGCCGGATGAATACTCCGCTGTTGATGGCCTGATTTGCGGCGTCCCCGCTTCGCCGCTATACTTGCCCATGGTTCCCCCCTCTGCCCAAATGGAAAACAGCAATACTATTTCGGACCTTATGAGCACTCATCATTCCAACAGGCCCGCGTCCTATGAGTTTGGAGAGAGCCCCGAACTGAGCAAGTTGTTGCTGCGAATCGACTCGCAAAAGTCGGAGATTGACCGGCTGATGAAAGGGCAGCCTAGCCTGTGGCCGACCGTACAGGAAAAGCTCAAATTCACATGGACCTACGATTCCAACGCCATCGAAGGCAGCACACTGTCGCTAGGCGAGACGATTTTCTATCTGCGTGAAGGGCTGACGGTCGAGGGAAAGCCCCTGAAGGATTTCCTCGATGCCTCCAATCATGCCGAGGCTATCGACTTCCTCCATGACGTGATTTCAAATCAGAGACCTGTTTCCGAGGGCTTGATGAAAGAGATCAACGCCATGCTTCTTTCCGGTGTGAAAAGCATCCCTGCCCTGAACGAGCGAGGCGAGAAGATCGAAAAGAAGGCGCGACCGGGCGAGTACAAACAGGTTCCCAATCATGTTCTCAAAACGGACGGAGCGATTCATCCTTATGTTGAACCCATCCATGTCGCCGGCGAAATGCAGCGGCTTTGCCATTGGATCGCCGAGCAGGAGGATAGGCGCCATGCCCTCGTCATCGCGGCCGTCGCCCACTATAACATGGTTCGCATTCACCCCTTCGATGATGGAAATGGCCGGGGTGCGAGAATTCTCATGAACCTGATTCTGATGAAGGCCGGATATCCTCCGGCAATCGTCAAGAATGAACAGCGTCGGACGTATCTGGAAGTCCTCGGGCAAGCCGACGGCGATGATCTGGACCCCTTTGTCGAGTTTATCGCTGGTTCCTTGGTGGAGACCCAGGACGTCATTCTTGGGGATTTCAGGGTCGAATAGGCAACTCCGCAGGAGGAATCCGGGCCATCCCCCCGCTTAGAGGAACCTGCGTTTGTGATGATAGAAATGGCTGCACAAAATCCACTTCAAAGAGCGTCGGCGTTTATTGACCGCATGTCCGAGCGGGAAACGATGGAAAGCTGCTGGGGCGTTTTTCTTGCCGAGATCGAGGAACTCGGTTTTTGCAATGCGTTATATGGCTTCGCCAGCGGCGAGAATGAGGGCTCGGATTTTCCCGAAGTCACGTACTTCTCCAATTACTCGAATGAGTGGGAAGAAGTGTATGAACGGTTAGGTGGACACAAAAACGATGTTGGCGTGGCTCACTGCCTGGCTTCGGTCGAGGACATGCGCTGGTACACCTCGGAGACGATGGCCATGCTGACCCCCGAACAGCGGGCCGTGGAAGTGGCCGCATGGGAATGGGGTGTCATAAACGGTATTACGTTCCCCCTCAGGGCCGGCCCCGGCGGCAGCCTTCGGGGCGGCATCGGCCTGGCCTCCCGGCTAGACGACGAGGCGTTCGATGCCATGATGTCGGAGCAACAGGATTATCTGCGTTTGATTTCCCAACTGTTTCACGCCTTCGTTCTTTCCCGCCCCTTGGCGAAAAACATTTCCCGATTGACCGACAAGGAAAAAGAGGCGCTGACCCTGGCGGGGCGAGGCCTGAAAAACAAGCAAATTTCCCACCAGCTCGGCATTACCGAGAAGGCCGTCGAAGCCAGGCTACAGGGTGCGATGACAAAACTGGAATCGACGAGCCGCACCCAGGCCGTGGCCGAAGCCATGCGATTGCAGATTCTGAAGATTTAGAATTCCCCCTCGTCGCACTGGCGAATTTCCATCAACGCTTGCAAAAGCCTGTTGATTCGTTGATCCTGTAACGGGAAAAAGTGTCTTTTAAAGACGATTTCAAGCCGTCGAGGGGGAACCGGGGCCATGATGGATCAGTTGCGGGAAGCGTCGGCGTTTTTCGAAAAACTGAATACAACGCCGACCATCGACGACGCCTGGGCATTGTATCAGGCCGAGGTCGGGCAATGGGGCATTTGCAACATTCTGTACGGTTTTACGAGCCATGTGGAACCGCTGACGGGCCGGCCCGAGCTTACCTTGTTTTCGAATTATTCCGTGCAATGGGAGGAAGCCTATGACCGGCTGGGGGGGCATGAGAATGACGTCAATGTCCATCATTGTTTGAACAGGGAAGACGACCTGCTTTGGTATGACCCGGAAGTCATGGCCACCCTGTCGCCGGAAGAAATGTCCGTGGAACTGGCCGCCCTGAAGACGGGCGTGGTCAACGGCATCACCTTTCCGCTCCGCTCAGGCCCGGATAAGAAGGACTGGGGCGGGGTCGGCCTCGGTTCGCGATTGAACGACGCCGATTTCGCCGCCCTGCTCGACGAGCGCCGGGACTATCTTCGCCTCGTCTCGCAAATCTTCCATGCCGTGGTTCTGGCCCGCCCGCTGGCGAAAAACATCGCCCTGCTGACCGATAAGGAAAAGCAGGCCCTGACCATGGCCGGGCGGGGGCTGAAGGACGCCGAGATCGCCGAGCGCCTGAACATCACGGGCAAGGCCGTCACCGCCCGCATCGGCGGGGCGATGAAAAAGCTGGAGTCGGGAAACCGCACCCAGGCCGTCGCCGAGGCCATCCGCCTGCATATTGTCATGTCTGAGCATTGATCCCGGAGGATCCCGTGGAGCGGCGCTGATGACGGGGAGGCGATGCGCCCGGGACGGATGACCCCTCAGGTCAGGTTCCGGGTGCCGTCGGTGATGATGGCCATGGCCATTTCCGCGTAGCCGTCCCGGGTCAGACGCCCGCCTTCGCGGAACCACATGTAGTGCCAGTTCAGCATGCCGAACAGGGACATGGTCACCGGCATCAGCAGGGCCTTGTCGGCCTGCAGGGCGGGGTTGGCGGCGGCGATGGCGGAAGAGAACCGGCGCACCAGTTCCCGTTCCATGTCCTTCAGGCTTTCCTGCTTTTCCGGCGGCAGAAACCTGAGCGTGTTGATCTGCACCCGGTGCTCGTTGTCAGCCTCGCTGTAGGCCTCGAGCAGGCTCTTGATCAGTCCGAGCAACCGCTGCTTCGGATCCCGGTCCGGGGTGTCGGCGTCGGCCACCGCCTGGCACAGTTCGCTCAGGTGGGCGGCGATGACGTCGTAAAGCAGCTCGCCCTTGTCGTTGTAGTAATGATAGAGCAACGCCTTCGACACCCCGCAGGCGGCGGCCAGCGACGCCATCGAGGTGCGGTCGAAGCCTTCGTCGGCGAACATCTGCGCGGCCCGGCGGCGGATCGCCACCCGTTTCTCGTTGTAATCAACCGCCTGTGTGCGGGCCATGCCTGTTCCCCTTTTCCGGGCCGTTCGTTAGGACGGGTTGCGCTTGTCGACCACCCTTTGCGCCTTGCCCTGCGAGCGGGCCACCCCTTCCGGGTCCATGACCTGGACCCTGGTCGAGACGCCGACGACGCTCTTGATGTGGTGCGCCAGTTCCTTGGCGCTGGCCTGCTTGGCCTCGTCCGTGGCGGCGTCGGCGGTGGCTTCGACGAGAACGGTCATGACGTCGAGGCGGTCCGCCTTGCTCAGGTGAATCTGATAGTGGGGTGCGAGGCCGCCGCACTTCAGGATCTGTTCCTCGATCTGCGTCGGGAAGACATTGACCCCGCGCAGGATGATCATGTCGTCGGAACGCCCGGTGACCTTTTCCATGCGCCGCATGGAGCGCGCCGTGCCCGGAAGCAGGCGGGTCAGGTCGCGGGTGCGGTAGCGGATGATGGGGAAGGCCTCCTTGGTCAGGGAGGTGAACACCAGTTCGCCCATTTCGCCGTCGGGCAGGACTTCGCCGGTCTCGGGGTCGATGACCTCGGGGTAGAAATGGTCCTCCCACACGTGCAGGCCGTCCTTGGTCTCGACGCATTCGTTGGCGACGCCGGGCCCGATCACTTCCGACAGGCCGTAGATATCGACGGCGTGCATGTCGAAGGTCTGCTCGATCTCCCGGCGCATGGCCTCGGTCCAGGGTTCGGCCCCGAAGATGCCGACGTCGAGAGAGGTCTGCCGGGGGTCCACGCCCTGCCGGTTGAACTCGTCCAGGACCGACAGCATGTAGCTTGGGGTGACCATGATCACTTCCGGCTTGAAATCCTGGATCAGGGTGACCTGCCGCTCGGTCATGCCGCCGGACATGGGAATGACGGCGCAGCCCAGTTTCTCGGCCCCGTAGTGGGCGCCCAGGCCGCCGGTGAACAGGCCGTAGCCGTAGGCGACGTGAACCTTGTTGCCCGGACGCCCGCCGGAGGCGCGAATGGAACGGGCCGCCACGGTGGCCCAGGTGTCCACGTCCTTCAGGGTGTAGCCGACGACGGTCGGCTTGCCCGTGGTGCCCGATGAGGCGTGAATCCGCGCCAGTTGCGTTTCCGGCACGGCGAACATGCCGAAGGGGTAGTTGTCGCGCAGGGTCTGCTTGGTGGTGAAGGGAAACTTCGCCAGATCGGCCAGGGTGTTCAGGTCGTCGGGATGGACGCTGGCCTCGTCGAACATCTTGCGGTAGACGGGCGCGTTCTCGTAGGCGTGGCTTAACGACCACTTCATGCGTTCCAGTTGCAGGGCGGTGATTTCGTCCCGCGAGGCGATTTCGATCGGTTCAAGATCGGCTTTGTTGGGTGTCAGATCCTTCATGTTGATCCCCTGTCTTTCTATCGAATGAATAAACGTACGGCCTTAAGCCCGCTCCATCATCAGGGCGATACCCTGGCCAACCCCTATGCACATGGCGCACAGGGCGGTGCGGTGGTCTGCTTCCTCCAGTTCGGTCGCCGCCGTCAGGACCAGCCGGGCGCCGGACATGCCCAGCGGATGGCCGAGCGCGATGGCCCCGCCGTTGGGATTGACGTGTTCGGCGTCGTCGGGCAGCCCGATCTGGCGCATGCTGGCCAGGGCCTGGGCGGCGAAGGCTTCGTTGAATTCGACCACATCCACATCGCCGATGCCCTTGCCCAGCCGGGCCAGCAGCTTTTCGCTGGCCGGGGCCGGGCCGATGCCCATGATGCGCGGCGGCACGCCGGCGACGGCCATGCCCAGGTAGCGGGCCTTCGGGGTCAGTCCGTGTTCCCTGACCGCGTCTTCGGAGGCGATGATCAGGGCGGCGGCGCCGTCGTTGACGCCGGAGGCATTGCCCGCCGTCACCGTGCCACCGTCACGGAACGGCGTGCGCAGGGCGGCCAGGGCCTCCAGGCTGGTCGGGCGGGGGTGCTCGTCGGTGTCGACGATGACCGGATCGCCCTTGCGCTGGGGGATGGAGACCGGGGCGATTTCCTTGGCCAGGCGGCCGTTGGCCTGCGCCCGGGCGGCCCGTTCCTGGCTACGCAGGGCGAAGGCGTCCTGGTCTTCCCGGCTGATGGAGAAATCCTCGGCGACGTTTTCCGCCGTTTCCGGCATGGAATCGATCCCGTAGCGCTCCTTCATCAGTTTGTTGACGAAGCGCCAGCCGATGGTGGTGTCGTGAACCTCGTTGGCGCGGGAAAAGGCCGTCGTCGCCTTGGGCATGACGAAGGGCGCCCGCGACATGCTCTCGACGCCGCCGGCGATCATCAGGTCCGCCTCACCGGCGGCGATGGCCCGGGCGGCGGCGCCGACCGCCTCCATGCCGGAACCGCACAGGCGGTTGACGGTTACCCCGGGAACGTCGGTGGAAAGACCCGCCAGCAGGCTCGCCATGCGGGCGACATTGCGGTTGTCCTCGCCGGCCTGGTTGGCGCCGCCCATGATGACGTCCTCGATGCGGTCCGGGTCCAGGTCCGGGCAGCGGCTGAGCAGGGCCTTGATGGCATGGGCGCCCAGATCGTCGGGACGGACGGCGGATAAGGAGCCGCCGTAGCGGCCGATGGGGGTGCGAACGCCTTCGCAAATGTAGACGGGTTTCGACATGGGCTTAGTCTCCTTCGGGCAGCCAGGTTCCCTTGACGGTGCGCGATTGGCCGCGGAATTCGGCGATGCGGACACCGTCCTGATTGTGAATGGTAACGTCGTAAAGACCGTTCCGTCCGGCCCGGGTGACCTCGCGGGCGGCGGCGCTCAGCACGTCGCCGCGCATGGCCGGGGTGAGAAACGTGATCGAGCAATGCATGGCCACCGTCGCCTCGTTATGGCCGTTGCAGGCATAGGCGAAGGCCGTGTCGGCGAGGGTGAACAGGTAGCCGCCATGGCAGGTGCCGTGCCCGTTGGCCATGAAGTCGGTGACCTCCATGCTGACCTCGGCGGTGCCGGAGCCGATCTCGCCCAGGCGGACATTCAGGTTGCGCGCGGCGGTGTCCTCCACCCACATGGCGTCGGCGCAGGCGCGGGCCAACTGGTCCGGGGTCATGGTCTCGGAAGGGGCCATTACTCGGCCGTTTCCCGACCACTGAATCGGGGCGCCCGTTTTTCCATGAAGGCGGTGACCCCTTCGGCATAGTCGGGGCTGCGCCCGGCGCGGCGCTGATAGTCCCGCTCCAGGTCCAGTTGCTGGTCCAGGGTGGTGTCGGCGGCGGCGTGGAGGGCTCGCTTGGTCAGCCCGAGGCCGAAAGTGGGCGCGGCGGCCAGGGACTTGGCCAGGGCGCGGGCCTCCTCCATCAGTGCCTCGTCATCGACGGCGCGCCAGATCATGCCCCAGGATTCCGCCTGTTCCGCAACGACGGGGGCGCCGGTCATGGTCAGGGCCTTGGCGCGGGCCTCGCCCAGCAGCCGGCGCAGGGTCCAGGTGCCACCGGAATCCGGAATCAGGCCGATCTTGCAGAAAGCCTGGATGAACTTGGCCGATTTCGCCGCCAGGACGATGTCGCAGGCCAGCGCGATGTTGGCCCCGGCCCCGGCGGCGACGCCGTTGACGGCGCAGACCACCGGTTTGTCCATGTCCCGGATCAGGCGAATGAGGGGGTTGTAGAAGGTGTCGATGGTTTCGCCCAGGTCCGGCGGCGGCCCGTCCCCGCCCGGGTCCCGGTCGCCCAGGTCCTGTCCGGCGCAGAAGCCGCGTCCCGCCCCGGTCAACAGGACCGCCCGAATCTCCGGATTGTCCTTTGCCTCGGTCAGGGCCCGGCGAAGTTCCTGGTGTTGCTCCTCGTTGAAGGCGTTCAGCTTGTCGGCGCGGTTGAGGGTGATCTCCGCGTAACCGTCAACAACCTCGCAAAGTACAGTCGTCATAATGAATTGCCTCCTCATTCAGCATTTGATCCTGGCCCGGTCGAAAAAAAGTGTTGCATAAGCCGACCGGCCGGTCAATTATTAAATTCACAACTTTATTCATTGGAGGCCCCCATGACCGCATTTTTCCAACGCCATGAAGACACCCTGCAGGGAGCGCTGAAAGCAATCCGCGAGCGGGACTACTGGTCGCCCTATCCGGAAATGCCCAGCGGCAAGATCTACGGCGAAACCGCCAAGGCCGACGGCGAGGCTGCCTTCAAGGGCCGCCTCGACGGGGCGTTCGTGCTGGATGGGCATCCGGACAGCGGCCAGCCCGTGGGGTCGGAAGCGTCCCCCTTCGGCTTGCAATTAGGGGTTTCCTACCCGTCGGCCCCGGTGGCCGATCTGGTGGCGGCGGCCAAGGCCGCCCAGCCCGACTGGGGCCGGGCCGACGTGGAAACCCGGGTCGGCGTCTGCCTGGAAATTCTTCACCGCCTCAACGCCGCCAGTTATGAAATGGCCAATGCGGTCATGCACACCACGGGGCAGGCCTTCATGATGGCCTTCCAGGCCGGTGGGCCGCACGCCCAGGACCGGGGGCTGGAAGCCGTCGCCTACGCCTACGAGGAAATGGCGCGCACGCCCCGCACCGCCACATGGGTCAAGCCGGTCGGTCGTGACGAGGCCATCACCCTGGACAAGGAATTCCGCATCGTGCCGCGCGGCGTGGCGCTGGCCATCGGCTGCGCCACCTTCCCCACCTGGAACACCTATCCGGGCCTGTTCGCCAGCCTGGCCACCGGCAACGGGGTTGTCGTCAAGCCGCATCCGACGGCGATTCTGCCCCTCGCCCTGACCGTCGAGACCGGCCGCGCCGTCCTCAAGGAAGCCGGTTTCGATCCCAATCTGCTGATCCTGGCCGCCGATAATCCCGAGGCCCCTATCACCCAGGACCTGGTGACCCATCCGGACATCGGCCTGATCGACTTCACCGGCTCCAACGCCTTCGGGCAGTGGGTGCGCGAGAACGCCGCGCCGGGGGTGCCGGTGTTCACGGAGGAAGCGGGCGTCAACACCATCGTCGTCGCCGGCACGGACAACTTCAAGGGCATGTGCGCCAACATCGCCTTTTCCCTGTCGCTCTACAGCGGCCAGATGTGCACGGCGCCGCAGAACATCTATGTTCCGCGCGGCGGCATCGACACCGATCAGGGGCCGAAAACCTTCGACGAGGTGGCGCAAGGAATCGCCATCGGCGTCGACAAGCTGCTGTCCGATCCCGCCCGGGCCGCCGGTGTTTGCGGCGCCGTCGCCAACCCGGCGACGGTGGAAAGGGTCGCGGCGGTGGCGGGCAAGGGCGAAGTCGTCCGTTCGTCCGGGGCCATCGAGGGCATGGACGGGGCCCGCACCGCGACGCCGCTGATCCTCAAGGGCGATGCCGGCGACGGCGGTGCGTTCGACGAGGAGTGCTTCGGTCCCATCAGCTTCGTCATCGCCGTCGACGACGCCGAAACCGGCATCGATACCGCGTCTTCCCTCGCCCGGCGCAAGGGTGCCATCACCGCCGCCGTCTACAGTCTGGACGAGGCCGTCCTCGACCATGCGGCGGACGCCTTCAGCGCCGCCGGGGTCAACCTGTCGTGCAATCTGCTTGGCGGAATTTTCGTCAACCAAAGCGCCGCCTTCAGCGATTTCCACGTCACCGGCGCCAATCCCGCCGGCAACGCCAGCCTGACCGACGCCGCCTTCGTCGCCAATCGCTTCCGGGTGGCGACGGTGCGCAAGCTGGTGTCGTGATCCCCATGGCGAGGGTCTATGAAATCGACGGCATGATTCCGGTCATCCACCCGGAGGCTTTCGTCCATCCGGACGCGGTGCTGATCGGCGACGCCATCGTCGGGGCCGGTTGCTATGTCGGCCCCGGGGCGTCCCTGCGCGGCGACATGGGGCGGGTGGAACTGAAGCAGGGGGCCAACCTGCAGGACAACTGCATCATGCATGGGTTTCCCAACGGCGTTTGCGTCGTCGGCGTCAACGGCCATATCGGCCACGGCGCCATCCTACACGGTTGCACCGTCGGTGACGACGCCCTGGTCGGCATGAACGCGGTGGTCATGGACGAGGCGGTCATCGGCGAAAAGGCCATTGTCGCCGCCTGCGCCTTCGTGCCCACGGCCATGACGGTAGAGCCCGCAACCCTGGTCGGCGGCGTGCCGGCCCGGGTCATGCGTAGCCTGACCGAGAAGGAAATCGCCTGGAAGCGCCAGGGGACGGGGGAATATCACCGGCTGGCGGAACGCTGCCGGGCCACCCTCAGGGCGGTGGAACCCCTGACGGAGGAAGAGGCGGACCGGCCCTGCTATCAAGACTCCGACTTCAAGACCCTGCAGCAGGCCCGCTCGGAGTAAAGCCGCCGAAGCGGTTCATCATCATGGCGCTGTTCGGCGGCAAGGCTCCGTCCTCGCCCGTGCAGTGGGCCTCGATCCAGCGTTCCGACGCCTCGAACAAACGGCCGTAGAGTTCCCGGGTGATGGCCTGGGCAAGGTCTCCGGCCCAGTCGGCGGGCAGGATCTCCAGGGGGAGCCTGGGGTCGGCCAGGATCAGGCGGCGGTATTCGTGAATGCAGAGCACCCGCAGGATCAGGGCGTGGCGATCATCCAGCGCGACGCCGCCGCCCATGGCTTCGGCCAGGGGCGAGAAGCGGCGGACGAAACGGTTGTAGCCCCGGGCCAGGTCGTCCACGTCCCACATGTTTTCCACCGTTCCCTTGAAGCCGGTCGGGATCGGTCCGCCGTGGCCGTCGATGACCAGGGCGGGTTGATCGTCCAACAGCAGGTCGAGGCGCTTGCGCAGGTCCGTGTCGGCGGTGGAGGGGCGAAGGAACACCTGCGGCCCGGCCTTGGCGAAACCGAGACGGCGAAGATGCTTCTTCAGCGCCGTGTCGTCGGCGATGCGCCCGCCGCCTTCGGCCACGTCCAACACGACCAGCCAGTCGCCGTTCCAGGTGGTGTCGGCGGTGGGGGCGTAGATCAGCCGGTCGGCGTCTTCGTATTCGTCCCAGGCCCGTTCGGTCAGGCCGTAGAAACTGCGCCGCCCGACTCGGGTGCGGGCGAAGACGCCGTTGGCGCTCAGCCGCGACAGCGCGGTGCGCATGACCCCCTCGCCGAGACCGAAAACCCGGGTCATGTCGAGCAGGCTCTGGGTCGAGATGGCGCCGCCGCGGGGCATCACGATGTCGCCGAAGACGGTCACGGCCAGGGCCCCGGCCCGCAAGGGGCCGTGCTGGGTCAGGTCGGCGAGCAGGCCGTCAACGGCCTGATTGAGGCGCTCGATGGCGTTCATGTCGGATAAACCGCGCCTGGGGTTGAAAACGGCGCTCAGCTTACAGAATCAGGAAATCACACACAATAAGAAAATATATTTTTGAATTGTAAATTGATGGAAAGGCGTGCAGTATACAGAATAACTATTTGAAAAATATATATAAAATAGATTATATTTGATCAAATCAACCCTTAAACATTACAGAAAAAAAAGATTGCACGATAAAACGTAATATATTAATTTGCCGCCATTGACACAGATTCAACGCGCCGGATGAGAAGGAGGTCCGCCATGGCTGACAAGGAGCGCTACGCCGACAAGATGGAGTTTCCGCCGGAAACCCAGCAACCGAACGTCTATCCCCTGAGCTGGGTGCGCGAGACGGAAAAGATGGAAGAAATCTGGGACGCCGCCCAGCGGGAAAACTGGGACCCGAAGGACCTGCCGTGGGACACCTTCGATGCGGACAGCTACACCTGGGAGGAGCGGGAATCCATCGCCTACTGGTGGACCCTGCTGTCCGTCTTCGACGCCTCCGCCCCGCCGGTGTTCGCCGAGGCCCTGGTCAAGACCTACGAGGTTCACGAGGAAGACCCGGTGCGCCGCTGCTTCTTTTCCGTCACCCGCGACGAGCAGAACCACGAGCAATTGTGCGGCCTCGCCATCACCAAGCTTCTCGACCATCCCGACCCGCTGACCTACGAGCCGAAGACCGACCTGGGGCGGCGCCTGCAGCGCAACGCCAAATGGCTGTACTTCAACGGCGGGCGCTATTGGGAAGGCTACAAGCAGGCGGTGCCCCGGTATGACCTGGCGGTCCTGTTCAGTTCGTTCCTGATGGGTGAAATCGCCGCCGCCACCATCTTCCATCAAATGGCGCAGAATTCCACCGAGCCGGTGTTCCAGGAAGGCTTCAAGAACGTCGGCCGGGACGAAGGGCGGCACATGGCCATCTGCATGACGCTGATGGAGCGCGACTACCCGAAGATGAACCTGGATAACAAGTCCATCATCACCAAGCAGGTGCGCGCCGGCTACCTGTTCCTGTCGGCGGTCCTGTACGAACCGCCCATGGAATTCTGGGACCTGCCCGACGATTTCATCGCCACCCAGCGGGAAGCCGAAGGGGTCGCCCGGGGCGCCGGCTTCGCCATCCCGGAACTGGAAATGAAGAAGGAAAACTGGCGCAAGGCCATCCTCAACCTGAAGGGCGTGCTGGACAAATACGACATCCCCTTCCCGGCGATCCCGGAAGTCGGCATCACCGGCGAGGAAATCAACGATATCGACATGGAAGATATCATTCCCGTCTTCTAAACTGTCCGCGTCATCGAGATTCCGGCATTGTAGAGGGGCAATGCCGGAATCGGCGCATCAAGGAGCGGAGGAGAACGCCGATGAAAACCATTCGTCTTAACCCGTCGGGCAAGGAATTGGTCGGCAACGAGGGGGAAACCGTTCTGGCGACCCTGGAACGCAACGGCTACGCCCTGCCCAACAATTGCCGGGCCGGCGCCTGCGGCGAATGCAAATGCAAGGTCGTCGAAGGGGAATTCGACCAGGGCCTGGTCATGGACATGGCCCTGAGCGACGAGGAACGGGCCGAGGGCTACGGCCTGATGTGCATGGCCAAGCCGACCAGCGACGTTCTCGAAATCGAATACGGCACCGCCGACGCCATGCCGAAGCTCTTCCCGCCCCGGGAAAATATCCTCTGCGTCGTCACCGACCGCATTCCCCGCACGCCCAGCATTGTCGAACTGCACATCATGCCGCTCGGCGACCCGCTCCGTTTCTGGCCCGGCCAGTACGTCACCCTGGGTTCGAAAAGCGAAAGCATCCCCGAACGCTGCTATTCCATCGCCAACATTCCCAACCGGCAAAGCGAGATCGTGCTGCAGATCAGCCGCGTCGAGGACGGCAAGACCAGCGCCTGGGCCCATGACGAGGTCAACGTCGGCGATACGGTCTATATCAACGGCCCCTACGGCACCTTCATCGGCGACCCCAGCCTGGACACGCCGGTCCTGTGTCTTGCGGCGGGTTCCGGCCTGGCGCCCATCTCGTCGCTGGCCCAGGCGGCGTTCCTGCGCGGCGGCTTCAAACACCCGGCGACGGTGCTGTTTTCGGCCAGGACCCGGGCCGACGTCTACGACGCGGGCCTGTTCGCCTATCTGAAGGTGAAGTTCCGCAAGTTCGACTTCAAATACACCTTGACCCGGGAGGACAACCCGGGCGGCCTGACCGGGCGCATCCCGGATATCCTGGGCGATCTCTACCCGGACCTTTCCGGCTACAGCGTCTTCTGCGCCGGCAGCCCGGAGTTCGTCGACGGCTGCCGCGCCGCCGCCGAGGCCCTGGGCCTGCCTGCGGAGCGCTTCTTCTCGGAGGGCTTCTTCAACCAGCACGGCCCGGAAACCCCGCCGCAAGAGCAACTGCTGTAAAGGCCCGCCCCGGCCCACTCGGTCGCGGCCGTGGACATGACGTATTCACAGGCGGCGATGAAAAACCTACAATGAGGCCCGGTGACACCGGCGGGCGGATGACCGGCCGCGGTTTCGCAACACCAATAAGGGACTCACGCAGAATGAAAAAAACCCTCGCCTTGATGACGGCCCTGTCGCTGTCCTGCTTCGCCGCCCCCCATGCCGGCGCCGCCGATACCTCTTACACCTTCGGCTTCGTGCCGCAGCAATCGGCCAAGGTGCTGATCAAGCGTTGGGGGCCGATCCTGAAGCATCTGGGCCAGGCAACCGGTCACAAGCTGGTTTTCCGGACCGCCCCGACCATCCCCCAGTTCGAAGCCAAGCTGGCGGAAAAGGGGTACGACATCGCCTACATGAATCCGGTTCACTACACCTATTTCGCCAAGAAATCGGGATACCGGGCCTGGGCCAAGCAAAAGGGCAAGAAGATCAAGGGCATCGTCGTCACCCGCAAGGATTCGCCGGTCAAGGAACTGAAGGAGCTGGAGGGGAAGACACTGGCGTTTCCCGCCCCGGCGGCCTTCGCCGCCAGCGTGCTGCCGCGCAGCTACATGAAGCTGGAAGGGATCGGCATCACGCCGAAGTACGTCGGCAGCCATGATTCCGTCTATCACGGCATCGCCCGGGGGCTCTACCCCGCCGGCGGCGGCATCCAGCGCACCTTCGGCAACATGAAGGCCGACGTTCGCGACCAACTGAGGGTCCTGTGGACCACTCAGGGCTACACCCCCCATGCCTTCGCCGCCCTGCCGGGTGTTCCGGCGCAAGTGGTCGCCGACCTGCAGGCGGCGTTCGTGGCCATGTTCGACGACCCGGAGGGGCGCAAGCTCCTCGAGGCCGTGGGCTTCAAGAAGGGCGCGGAAGCGGCCGCCGACGGGGACTGGGCCGATGTGCGGGGCCTGGGGATCGACGAATTGCCTAAGTAGTGGATTTGATAAAGGGCGCGGACGCGGACGAACCATGACATGAAGCAGAAATTCTCAAACTGGTTCGCCAACCTGTCCTTTCGTTGGAAGGCCATCGTCTTCATCGCCTCCGTCGAAGGCGCCTTCAACATCATGTTCGCCATCATCGTCGTCGGCGTGATGCAGAACAACCTGGAAGAACAGTTCTTCAAACGGGCCCAGATCACGTCGCAAACCTTCGCCACCAGCACCGCCAACGCGATCCTGGCGACGGACATCGCCTCCCTGGAAAGTTTCGTCGAGGAGGTGATGCAGAACGAGGACCTTCTCTACGCCCGGGTCCGGGACAGCGCTTCGGTGCTGGCCGAAAGGGAACGGTTTCCCGGCCTGCTGGAAAGGCCCTTCATGGCCGATACCGGCCTGTCCAACGTCAAGGACGACATCTTCGACACCTTCGCCGAAATTCGCGTTGACGGCGATTCCTACGGACAGGTGGAAATCGGCTTGTCGACGGACCTTCTGGGATCGACCATCACCATGATTCAATTGAAGGTGATTATGATCGGGGTCGGCGAAATCCTCTTCTCGGCCCTGGTGTCCTTCCTGCTCGGGGCCTTCCTGGTCCGCCGCCTGCTCGACCTGCAACAGGGCGCCCACTCCGTCGCCGAGGGCAATTTCGACTTCAAGATGAACGAAGAGGGAAACGACGAACTGGCGGAGACCGCCAGGGCTTTCAATTACATGTCCAGTGAAATGAATGTCCTGATCAGTCAGTTGCGCAATCAGAATGTCGCCCTGGAGTTCGCCAAGGATCTTGCCGAGGAGGCGCAGAAGGAAGCCGAGGCCAATCATGACCTGGCCGTCGAGGCCCGGGACGAGGCCATTCGGGCCAGCGAGGCGAAGTCCCGGTTCCTGTCGACCATGAGCCATGAATTGCGGACGCCACTGAACGCCATCATCGGCTTTTCCGACATGATCAGCCGGGAGGTCCTGGGCCCCGTCAACCATCAGTAATACCTGACGTATATTCGCGACATCCAACACAGCGGCCTGCAACTGCTTCATATCATCAACGATATTCTCGACATGTCGAAAATCGCCGCCGGGGAATACGTGGTCACCCCGGAGGCCACGTCCCTGGCGGACCTGATCGAGCAGGGGGTGACGGTGATGGAGGGCACGGCGGAACGGGCGGGAATCCGCCTGCAGACGGAAATCCCCGATGTCCTTCCCCTGGTCATGGCCGACAAGCAGGCGACCAAACAGACGCTGGTCAACCTGATCTCCAACGCCATCAAATTCAGCCCCGAGGACGGGCGCGTGACCATTCGCGCCGAGATCATCGACAACATGGCGGCGGTTCACGTGGACGACTGGGGCATCGGCATGGAGCCGGAAGACATCTCCCGCGCCCTGGCCCCGTTCGTTCAGGTCGAACGGGAGCATAATCAATATCACCAGGGAACTGGCCTGGGCCTGCCCCTTTGCAAGCATTTCACAGAATTGCAGGGCGGCGTCCTGACCCTGAAGAGCGAACGGGGCAAGGGAACGACGGCGACCTTTACCTTGCCTTTCGCGGTCGAGGGCGTGCCGTCGGGCAACCTGTCCCAATCGACCGGCGCCAACACGCTGCCGGTCTAAATACAGCCCACGCCGTCAAACAGCTCGGCGACTCTGTCGGCCCGGTGTTCCAGAACCGCCCGTTGATTAATGTAGCCCTTGTCGGTGATTTCGTTGGCGTCCAGGCTGGGTGGAGTGTCGAGCACCAGCGCCCTGGCCACCCTGACGCTGGAGGCCGGGTTGTCCCGGTTATGGTCCTCGATCCCCCTCCGCAGCGCCTCGCGCACCGCCGGATGGGCGGCCACCTCCGCCGCCGGCCCGTCGGCGGCAAGGCCGGTGAGGGCGGCGCATTCGGCCATGTTGAGGAAGATCAGAACGCCGATTTCCGCCCGGTCGTGACCGCAGACCACCAGGTCCTGGATGAGCGGCGCCCCGGCGGCTATGACGTTGACGCGCAGGGTGCCGACGGAAACCCAGGTGCCGCTGTTGAGTTTGAAATCCTCGGCCACGCGGCCGTCGAAAACCACGCCCCGGCTGGGGTCGGCGTCGTCGGCCAGCTTTCCCGCATCGCCGATCTTGTAATAGCCGTCGGCGTCGAAGGCCGCCCGGGTCAGGTCGTCGCGTTTGAAATAGCCCGGGGTGACGTTGGGCCCCTTGACCCGCAATTCCATCTTGTCGCCGTAGGGGACCATCTTCAGGGCCGTCCCCGGGGCCGGCAGGCCGATGACCCCGGCCCGGTCGATGACGAAATGCACCGAGGTCGCCAGCGGAGCGGTCTCCGTCGCCCCCCAGGCCGAGGTCATCACCACCTTTTCTCCGCGCGCGGCGACGGAAAGCTCTTCCAGCCGCCGCCACAGGGTCTGCGGCAAAGCGGCGGCGGCGTAGAAAATGGTGTCCAGGTCCCGGAAGAAAGTGTCGCGCAGGGCGTCGTCCCGCTCCAAATGGGGGATCAGCATGTCGAAGCCCCGGGGCACGTTGAAATAGATGGTCGGCGAAATCTCGCGCAAATTGGCGACGGTGCGCTCGATCAGGCCCGGGGCGGGCTTGCCGCCGTCGATGTAGAGACTGCCGCCGTTGCTGAGCATCATGTTGAAATTGTGATTGCCGCCGAAGGTGTGGTTCCACGGCAGCCAGTCGACAATGACCGGCGGGCGTTCCCCGATGAAGGGCCACATCTGGGCGATGGCCTGCTGGTTCGAGCACAGCATGCGATGGCTGTTGATGACGCCCTTGGGCATGCCCGTGGAACCGCTGGTGAAGAGAATTTTCGCCACCGTGTCCGGCCCCACCGCGTCATGGGCGGCGGCCACGTCCGGGCCGGGGGCGGCCATGGGCAGGGCCTCGAACAGGGTCGCGCCACCCCGTTCCGGCGGATTGCGGCTGACCACCACCTCGGCCCCGCCAAGCTCAAGGGCCGCCAGGGCCGGCTCGAACATCCCGCCGTCCTCGGCGTAGATCAGTGCGGGCCGGATCAGGGCGTGGATATGGCGCAGCTTCTCGTGCGTCCTGCTGAGCAGGGAATAGGCGGGGGAGACGGGAACGACGGGAATTCCCACATACTGGCAGGCCAGTTGCAACAGGCCGTTGTCGACGCCGTTGTCGGACAGGGTCATGACCATGGCGTCCGGCCCCAGTCCCCGGGCGAGCAGGGCGCGGGCGAGGCCCTCCACCTGTTGCAGGGCGGCGCCGTAGGTGACCTCGCGCCAGCCGCCGTCTTCCGCGCGCTCGGCCAGGAACACCCGCTCCGGCGCGGCGGCGGCCCAATGGTTCAGATAGACGCCGACGGACTTGGCGTGGGGCTTGAGCGCCATGGGGGAGCGCAGGATCAGGCCGCCGCCGTCCGTCCGTTCCACATCCACGTCCGCCGGCGCGAAGGCCAGGGACGCCCGAGGCGCATCCGTGTTGCCCATGTTCCATCCTCTCACATCATGACGTCGTGACCATTATGGCCGCTTGGGGCCGTCAGTCCGGGCCCCTGCCAATCCAATGATCGTACCATGCCGCCACGTTGAACAGGGTCCATAAATGCAGGGCATGGTCGGCCTTGCCGCTTCTGTGCTGCCGGAACATGCGGACGATTCGGTTTTTGTCGAGCAGATTCCGCTGCATGAGGCCGGAAGAAAGGACTGCGGCCTCCGCCTTGGCCCCGAACTCTCCCCGTAGCCATTCCGCCATGGGCGCGGCGAATCCCATTTTCTTTCTATAGAGGATTTCTTTAGGCAACAGGTCCGTCAGGGCGCGCTTGAGAAGGTATTTGCTCTCGCCGCCACGGATTTGCCAATGCTTGGGAATGTCGCGGGTGAACTCGACGAGTTTGTGGTCGAGAAAGGGCACCCGTCCCTCGATGGAACTGGCCATGCCGATTTTATCCACGCGCATGAGCAACAGCTCCGGCAGCCGCAGGCGGAACTCGTTGTAGGTCATGCGCGAGAAGTCGCCGGCCCCGGGGGCATGGGACAGGAGCCTTTTCATGTAGGCGCCGATGGTCGCCCCGCTGTCCCGGTCGGTCAGGCCCTCCAGGTCGAGGCCGCTTTCCTCCAGCCATTCCGGCAGGGGGTCCGCCTTGGGTCCGTTTTTCGCCAGGACCCGGCGTTTATGAATGTTCCAGAAGGCATTGGCGCCGCTCCAAAACAGCTCCCGGTCCTTACCCGCCCGGTGCAGCACTTCGACGAAGCGGTCAAGCCGTGTGGTCATTCGGCCGACGCCCCAGGCCGGGGAGGCGATCCAGGAGCGGACGAACCCGGGCGTCCATTTCATGTACGGGGACCAGAGGGAACGATAGAGCCTCAGATACGTCATGTAGCTGTCGTAGCCGCAGAACTGTTCATCGGAGCCTTCCCCGACCTGAACCACGGTGACCCCGGAGTCCCTGGCCAGTTTCGAGACAAAATGCAGCGGGATACAGACCCAGTCGGCGATGGGTTCGTCCTGGTAGTGAACCAGCTCGTTCAGATAGCCGAGCATGTCGCTCTCATCGATCAGGATCTCGTGATGATTGGTCTTGAACTCCTTGGCGATGCGCCGGGCGTGTTCGAGTTCGTTGAGGTGGGGATGATCCTTGAAGCCGACGGTGAAGGTTTCGACGGGCCGGTCCATCATCCGGCTCATGAGGGCGACGTTAGCCGAAGAATCGATGCCGCCGGACAGAAACACGCCGAAGGGCACGTCGGACATCATGCGCTTGGAAATGGCGTCTTCCAGCTTTTGCAGGATGTTGTCCGTATAGAAACGCTCAAGTTGATCGTCGGACAATCCTTCGGTCTCCCCGGGGGCGATGCCTTGCCCGGGAAGGGCGTCCCAATAGCGCCGGGCGTCGATGCGGCCCGTGCCGTCGACTTGCATGTAATGGCCCGCCGGCAGCTTGAAGATGTCCTTGAACATGGTCAGGGGCGCCGGGGCGATCATGAAGCTCAGGTAGTGATTGAAGGCGTTGACGTCGATGTCCCTGGGGATCGAGCCGTCGCTAAGGATGGCCTTGATTTCCGAGGCGAAGAGGAATCCTTGGGTCGTTCGGGTGAAATACAGCGGCTTGATGCCGATGCGGTCCCGGGCCAGGGTCAGCCGCTGTTCCCTTTCATCCCAGACGGCGAAGGCGAACATGCCTTCCAGGCGTTCCAGCAAGCCCTCGATTCCCCACGCGTCATAGCCATGGACGAGGACCTCGGTGTCGGAATGATCGGTCTTGAAGGGATAGCCCGCCTCGAGAAGCTGCTTGCGCAGTTTCATGTGGTTGTAGATTTCGCCGTTGAAGGTGATCCAGATGGAGCGGTCCCGATTGGTCATCGGTTGCGCCGCCCTGTCGTCCAGATCAACGATCGCCAGGCGGCGGTGGGCGAGCCCGACCCTGTCGCCCTCGGAACACCAATGCCCCTCGCCGTCGGGCCCCCTGTGCACCATGGCCGACGTCATGGCCTTCAGCCTGGAAAGCGTGCTCCCGTTCTCCGACTCTACGGCCGCGCCAAAATTCACAATGCCGGCGATCCCGCACATTTAGTGTTCTCCGAGGTCTTTGTGGGGAAGCGGCCTCACCACCAGCCGTCCATGAAGCTTTTGTTGCGCAGGGTCCGGCCGCCCAGGTCCATCCAGCGCAGGGGCATTTCCCAGGGGGCGGCGTTGCCGCTCAGGGCGTCGGCGGCCAGGTCCTGCCAGACGCAGGCCTGCTTGTAGGCCATGCCCATGGGATCGCGGCAGGGCATCATGGCGATGGCGTCGTACATGGCCCGGGCGGTCCGCTTCATGGCCGGATGGGGGTAGACCGTGTATTTCAGCCGGTTCATGAAGCCGACATCGCAGCGGCAGTTGAAGTCGCCCAGGGCGGCCGTGCAGCGGTCGTGTTCCATGCAGGCGGCGTCCAGCCCGTCCACCGGCGGCAGGGGGACGCCGGCGGTGTTTTCCGGATGGCCGGGACCGCACCAGTTGCCGTAAACCGGCAGGGACATGGACTGTGCGCCCGCCGTCGGCAGCATCAACGCCAAAAGGGCAAGGAAAAGAAAATGCGCCGGGCGGAATGTCATGGGGCCCCCTTTCCGTAGGCGGCCATCAAGTGTTTCTGAAACCGCTGCCGTTGCGATTCGAAATCCGGATCGGTGATGACGTTATGGACCG
This sequence comes from uncultured Thalassospiraceae bacterium, assembly GCA_964344645.1. GTDB lineage: Bacteria > Pseudomonadota > Alphaproteobacteria > Rhodospirillales > JABHCV01 > JACNJU01. Next base: position 199,965 of record CAYFOJ010000002.1, on the reverse strand, counting down.
TGAAAGAGGGCAGCGGGGTCATGCCGATATACTGATGGGCCTTGTGCATGGCGACCAGGGCTTCATCCACGTCGAGGCCGTTATAAAACGTCTCCGGGTCGCCGAAGGCCCCTTCGGGGGCGTTCCACGTGGTCGACAGCATGTAGGTCTTGCCGGTAAGCAGGCCGCCGCCGCCGTAGGTGTCGGCCTTGTCGTAGAAGACCTTGCGGATGTAGATGGTGTCCATGTAGGCCTTGAGAGGAGCCGGGCAGGAAAACCAGAAAACCGGAAACTGCAGGATCACGGAATCCGCCCACAGCCATTTCTCGCGTTCCTCTTCCGGGTCGTAGCCGTCCTCGACCAAGGTCGTGTGAACCGGGTGGGCGCCGCCGAGAAAGGTTTCCGCTTCCGCGGTCAGGGAACGGTTGAACCGGCCTTCCGAAATGTAGGTCTTTTGCGCCCCGCAGATAATCAATATGTTCGCTTTCATCACCATCTCCCCTCCTAGTGCCCGTTTTCCAATCCCTTCGATTGCCGTGATTTGCGAAAAAAATCAATAGAAGATGCGGCCCCCGACATCTGCCGCGAAAGGGAAATCTCGTTCGTGGATGAATGGCTTCTTCGCCTCACTGTGGACATTCCAGAGCTATTCGTATTAAGCTATCGCCTGGAAGTTCCTCGCGTTTCGTCTCGCGTTTCGTGGAGAAAATCCAAATTTCGGCTTTGTTGCGGGCCTTGACGGGTCAACTTAGCAACGCGGGTCGTCTGATTGCCGGTGAAATTCCCCGGCATGCAGCGGCCCATGAAACAGAGAACAATCGATAGCCGATAATCAAAAAAAATGGCCGGTCAAAGTCCGGCTGAATGGGAGAGCAAAACCGATCCCCCGGCTTCGCTGAATTCACGCAAGATCAGGCGAGATGAACTGGCCTGAAAACACAATAGGGAGAGACCTAAAGTGAAAAAAACACTGATTTCAATGGCCATGGCCGTTGCGGCACTAGGCATGTCCGGACAGGCGTCCGCCGAGTGTGGCGATATCACCATCGCCGAGTGGAACTGGGCGTCGGGCGAACTGATGGCCAATGTGGACAAGTTCATCCTTGAAGAGGGATACGGCTGCAATGTGGAACTGGTGCCCGGCGCCACGACGACGACCTTCGCCTCCATGAATGAAAAGGGCCAGCCCGACATCGCCGGTGAATTGTGGACCAACGCCGTGCGCGAGCCGCTGAAGATTGCCATGGACGAAGGCCGTCTGCATTCCGTCAACGACGGCCCGATCACGGACCTGGGTGAAGGCTGGTGGATTCCGCCTCATACCGCCAAGAAACATCCGGAACTGAAAACCGTTCTCGACATTCTCGCCCACCCCGAACTGTTCCCCCATCCGGAAGACAAGTCCAAGGGTGGCTTCGTCGGCTGCCCCGCCGGCTGGGGCTGCCAGTTGGCCAACGCCAACCTGTTCCGCGCTTTTGAAATGGAAAAGAAGGGCTGGGTGCTGATCGATCCGGGCTCCGCCGCCGGTCTTGACGGCTCCATGGCGAAAGCCGTCGAGCGCGGCGAGAACTGGTTCGGCTACTACTGGTCGCCGACGGCCATGATCGGTAAATACAAGATGCACAAGGTCCCCTTCGGCGTTCCCTTCGCCGGCAGCGAAAACTGGGACGGCTGCATCGTCAAGGCCGAACAGGATTGCGCCGATCCGAAGCCTTCTTCGTGGACCCACTCGGTGGTTCAGACCGTGATTACCGACAAGTTCAAGAACAAGAGCGGCCCGGCCGTCGGTTATCTGAGCAAGCGCGTCTTCCCCGGTCCGGTGATGAACGGCATGCTCGTCTACATGCAGGACAATCAGGCCGGTGGTGCCGATGCCGCCATCGAATTCCTGCTCAAGCATGAAGACGTCTGGGGCGCCTGGGTTCCCGGTGACGTTAAAGCGAAGGTGAAATCCGCCCTGTAAGGGAGCGGCCTGCCTTTCCTGGCCTGCCGGTCCCATGCGGCCGGCAGGCCAATTCCGCTCATCTTCCTGCTCCTTGAAACGGACGTAACATGGATTTTTTTGACGATTTCCCGCAAATGGGTCGTCAGGACTTGCGGGACCTGAAGAAAGCCATCGATTTCGGCTTTCGCAGCTTTTCCCGCGCCTACGGCGAGTCCCTTGAGAATTTTTTTGAACCTTTGATGTTCTTCCTGGTCTGGCTGGAAAAGTTGCTGGTCAACTCTCCCTGGCCGATCATCCTGATCGTCGTCGCCGCCCTGGCCTGGATCGGCTCGCACAGCAAAATGATGGTCGCTGGAACCGTCGCCTCGTTCCTCGTCATCGGGTATTTCGGCATGTGGGAAGACACCATGGCGACCCTGGCGATTATTTCCGTCTCGACCCTGATCTGCATCACCGTCGGCATTCCCATCGGCATCTGGATGTCCCGTTCCGAACGGGCCCAGGCGATGATTACGCCGGTCCTCGACATCATGCAGACGATCCCCAGTTTCGTTTACCTGATCCCCGTGGTCATGCTGCTGGGCATCGGTAAGGTGCCGGGCCTGCTGGCCGTCTGCATCTACGCCCTGCCGCCCATCGTCCGCCTGACCAACCTGGGCATCCGCCTGGTCGACAAGGAGGTCCTGGAGGCCGCCGACGCCTTCGGCGCCAGCCCCCGGCAACGGCTGTTGGGAGTTCAGATTCCGCTCGCCCTGCCGAACATATTCGCCGGCGTCAACCAGACCATCATGATGGCCCTGGCCATGGTCGTCATCGCCTCGATGATCGGCGTCAAGGGTCTTGGCGTTCCCGTTCTCCGGGCCGTTTCCAACCAGTATCTGGCCTTGGGCCTGATGAACGGCCTGGCCATCGTCGCCCTGGCCATCATTTTCGACCGGGTGTCGCAGAAATACGGACAGCGGCTGCAACGCCACCGCCAGGGAGGCCATCATGACTGAGCATGCTAACGTCAAGGTCAAGATCGCCAATCTGTACAAGATCTTCGGCCCTAATCCGGCGGGCGTCATGGACAAGGTGCATGACGGCATCTCGAAACAGGAACTGCTCGACAAACACGGCCACGTCATGGGCCTGAAGGACATCAACATCAATGTCCCGGCCAAGCAGATCCAGGTCATCATGGGTCTGTCCGGTTCCGGCAAGTCGACCCTGATCCGCCACATCAACCGGCTGATCGAGCCGACGACGGGCGAGGTCATCGTCGACGGCGAGAATGTGCTTCAGATGTCGGCAGATCAGTTGCAGGATTTTCGCCGCCATAAAACGTCCATGGTGTTTCAGAAATTCGCCCTGCTGCCCCACCGCACCGTGGCCCAGAACGTCGCCTACGGGCTGACCATTCAGGGCATTAACGAGGCCGAGGCGAAGGAACACAGCCACCGCTGGATCGACCGGGTCGGCCTGGCCGGTTTCGAGGAGCATTATCCCGGCCAGCTTTCCGGTGGCATGCAGCAGCGCGTGGGCCTCGCCCGCGCCCTGGCCACGGATGCGGAAATCCTGCTCATGGACGAGGCGTTTTCCGCCCTCGACCCGCTGATCCGCACGGACATGCAGGACATTCTGCTCGACCTTCAGGAAGAACTGCACAAGACCATCATCTTCATCACCCACGACCTGGACGAGGCCCTCAGGATCGGCGACGAGATCGCCATCCTGCGCGACGGCGCCGTCATTCAGGAAGGCGATCCGCAGAACATCGTCATGAACCCGGCCGACGCCTACATTTCGGATTTCATCAAGGACATCAACCGGGGCCGGGTGATTGAGGTGCGGTCTGTGATGGAGGAAGCCGACAGTGGTGAGGGCCCTCGAATGACCCCTCACATGCCACTGGAAACCGCCCTGCAGTTGTTCACCACGACCGAGGCCCGAAGCGGCGTCGTCGTCGATGACGGCGGCAAGGTGGTCGGCAAGGTGGACCTGAACAACGCCATCGCCGCCATCGCCCGTCCGGATCGGGGCAAGACCGACGGGACGCGCTACAAGTAGGCGGCACGGGCGGGGGCGGTTATTTTTTTCTCGTTTTAGGTTTCCGGGCGGGATAGGGTTGGCTCTTGATTCCACCGCCCGTTGAGAGCCCCCCGCCAGATGTGGCCGTCCCTCCGTTCCGTCGCCTCCCTGTTGTTGAGCTTCTGGCTGTTGCTGGTCGCCAACGGCATGTTCAACACCCTGCTCGGCCTGCGCGGCAAGCTTGAGGGATTTTCCACGGAAACCATCGGTTTCGTCATGGCCGGATTTTTCCTCGGCCTGCTTTTGGGGTCCAGTTACGCCGTCAGGGTGGTCGCCGCCGTCGGCCATATCCGCAGCTTCGCCGCCTTCGCCTCGGTGATGTCCGTCGCCGTCCTCGGCCACGTGCTGTGGATCGATCCGGTCGTCTGGTTCGCCCTTCGCATCGTCGCCGGGTTTTGCATGGCGGGGATGATCATGGTCGTCGAAAGCTGGATCAACGAAAAGGCCGACAAGCAGACCCGGGGCCGGATCATGTCGCTGTACATGTTCATCAACTACCTGGGCGCGGGCATCGGCCAGTTTATGATCAACGTCGCCGATCCGGCCCGGTTTCAGCTTTTCGTCATCGCCTCCATGATCTATTCCGTCGCCCTGGTGCCGATCCTGTTGACCCGGGCCAACGCGACCAAGCCGAACGCGCCGAAGCCCCTGAAATTCAACGCCCTGTTCCGGATTTCCCCCATCGGCGTCGTCGGCACCATCTGCGCCGGCATGCTCAGCGGCTCGATCAACGGCATGGGACCGGTGTTCGCCAGCGACAACGGCCTGTCCGTCGCCGGCGTGTCCACCTTCATGGCCTGCGTGGTGTTCGGCGCCATGACCCTGCAGATTCCCATCGGCCGCCTGTCCGACCGCTTCGACCGGCGGACGGTTCTGGCCCTGGTCTCCATCTCCACCGCCGCCGCCGCCCTGGCCCTGACCTGGGCGGCGGGGCAGGCGCCGCTGTGGCTGTTCGTCTGCGCCGCCGCCTACGGCGGCCTGGCCTTCACCATCTATCCCCTGTGTTCCGCCCAGTTGAACGATCTCGCCGACCCGGATCAATTGGTGCAGATCGCCGCCGGCCTGCTGCTCGCCTTCGGCGTCGGGGCGAGCCTGGGCCCGATCGTCGCCTCGCAAATGATGGGCCGGTTCGGCCCGGAGGGCATGTTCTACTGGAACGGCGGCCTGGCCCTGACCCTGGCCCTGTTCGCCGGTTACCGGATGCTGCGCCGCGACCGTTCCGACAAGTCGAAGGCGACCTTCCTGCCCCTGGGCCATATCGGCGTCTCCAGCAAGCAACTGTACGTCGCGACCCTGGCGCAAATTCGCCGCTCGCGGAAGAACAACCGCGAGGGGTGATCCTCAGCCCAGGGGCCGGGGATGCATTTCAAGGTGCAGTTTGTCCCCCGTGTAGGGGTGGGCCAGGGCGACCGTCTCGTCCAGTTCCACGCCCAGGCCCGGCTCGCTGGGCGGGATGACGTAACCGTCCTGCCAGAGGATCGGTTTTTTCAGGATTTCGCCGTGGAAGCCGCCCCACTGCTGGATGCTTTCCAGGATCAGGAAGTTCGGCGAACAGGCGCTGATCTGAATGTTCGCCGCCCCCTCGATGGGGCCGCAATAGAGATGGGGGGCGATCTGGGCGTGATGGGTTTCGGCCATGCCGGCGATTTTCTTCGCCTCCAGCAGCCCGCCGACCCGGCCCAGGGCCATTTGCAGGATCGACGCCGCCTGTTCCTCCAGCACCCGGGCGAATTCGTACTTGGTCGTCAGCCGCTCGCCGGTGGCGACGGGGATGGTTGTCTGGCGGGCGACGCGGCCCATCTCGCGGGGGTTTTCCGGCGGCGTCGGTTCCTCGAACCACAGCGGGTCGTAGGGCTCCAACTGCCGGGCCAGGCGGATGGCCCCGGACGGCGTGAACTGCCCGTGGGTGCCGAACAGAAGGTCGGCCCGGTCCCCCACCGCCTCGCGGATGCGTTTGACGAAGGCCACCGAGCGGGAGATGTCCTCCAGCCCCGGTTGCCTCGGGTCGAAAACGCCGTAGGGCCCGGCCGGGTCGAACTTAATCGCCGTGAACCCCTGTTCGACATACTCCAGGGCCCGTTCGGCGGAGGCGTCCGGGTCCCGGTAAAAGGCGTCCGCATCCTCGGTTTCGTCCGGGTACAAATAAGTATAGCTGCGCAGTTTCTCATGCACCTTGCCGCCCAGCAGTTCGTGGACGGGCCGGTCTACTTCCTTGCCGATGATGTCCCAGCAGGCCATTTCGATACCGCTCAAGACCGAAACCAGGGACAGGTCCGGGCGCAGGGTGTAACCGGCGCCGTAGACCTGCCGCCACAGGGTCTCGATTTGAAACGGGTCCCGGTCGATGACATGGCGTCCGCAGACGTCTTCGATCATGGCGGCGACGGTATGCGGGCCGAAGGTGGCGGCGTAGACCTCGCCGATCCCGTCGATGCCGTTGTCCGTGGTCAGCTTGACGAAGATGAAATAGCGGCCGCCGAAATGGGGCGGCGGATTGCCGACGACGAAGGTTTTTACATCGGTGACTTTCATGGCGCCCCCCTAAAAGACGATGACGTTGCGCAGGGCCTCGCCCCGCTTGACCGAGGCGATGGCCTCGTTGATGTCGTCGAGGGGATAGCGCCCGGAAATCAGTTCATCCAGCTTCAGTCGTCCCTGTTTGTAGAGGCCGACCAGGTTGGGAATGTCTACCCGCACCCGGCCCGATCCCATTTTCGAACCAAGGATGCGCTGACCGAGGGCGGCCATGGTGCCGGGGTCGATTTCCGACATGACGCCGGTTTCCGGCATGCCGACCAGGACCACCGCCCCATGGGGGGCCAACAGGGAGCAGGCGCTGTCGATGGCCGCTTTCGCCCCGACGGTGACGAAAACGTAATCGGCCCCGCGTCCGCCGGTGATCGCCCGCACCCCTTCGGCCACGTCCTCCTCGGCAGGATTCAACCCATGGGTCGCCCCGAAGACCTTCGCCGTTTCCAGCTTGTCGGCGGAAACGTCGATGGCGATGATCCTGGCCGCGCCGCTGATGGCCGCCCCCTGAACGCTGTTCAGGCCGACGCCGCCGGTGCCGATGACGGCGACGTTGGCGGCGGCGGAAACCTTCGCCGTGTTGACCACCGCGCCGAACCCGGTGAGCACGCCGCAGGCCAGCAGGCTGGCGCTTTGCAGGGGCACGTCCCTGTCGATGGCGACGGCCTGCGAGGCGTGAACCACCACCTTTTCGGCGAAGGCGCCGGTGCGCAGGCCGTGCCCCAGGGAAGCGCCGTCATGGCCGGTGAGGGGGCTGTTGCGGTCCAGGGGAAAGGTCGTCTCGCAGGCGGTGGAGGCGCCCTGGGCGCAGTAGTGACAGTGGCCGCAGGAGCGAATCAGGGTGACCACCACATGGTCCCCGGGCCGGGCCGTCTCGACCCCCGTCCCGACGGCCTCGACCACGCCCGCGGCCTCGTGTCCGTAAACGGCGGGCAACTCGCCGCCCCAGCCGCCGTCGATGTAGGTGATGTCGCTATGGCAGATGGCGCAGGCGGCGAGCCTGACTTCTATCTCTCCCGGCCCCGGCGGCGCGATGTCGATGTCCTCGATTCTCAAGGGGTCCCCGAAGGCCCTGCATACGGCGGCTTTCATGTCCTTTTCGTCTCCCCGTCCTGACCGCCGACGATAGTGGGGGCGGACGGAGAGAAAATCAATCCCGTTGCCTTGCGCCGTAGGTTTCGCGGAACCACACGTAAAGCCCGCTGGCGACGATCAGCCCGGTGCCGGACAGCATCCAGGTATCGGGCACGTCGCCGAAGACGAGCAGGCTGATCGGCAGGGAGCACAGCAGATGAGTATAGGTAAAGGGCGCGAGCACGGAGGCGGAGGCGAAACCGAAACCTTTGATGAGGAAATAATGGCCGCAGGCCCCGAGGCCGCCCATCAACATCATCAACAGCCAGGCGTGCGGGGACGGGGCGGCCCAGACGAAAGGCATCAGGGCGCTGAGGACCACGGCCCCCGTCGCCGTGGTGTAGAAAACGGTGGTCGCCGGGCGGTCCATGTCCCGCATGACCCGGGTCATGATCATGTACAGGCTGAGAGAGACGGCGGTGAGGAGGGGCAGAAGGGATACCCACTCCATCTCTCCCATGCCCGGGCGGACGATCAGCAGCACGCCGGCGAATCCGCACAGCACGGCGGCCCAGCGGCGAAAGCCGACGACCTCGCCCAGGATGGGGACGGAAAAGGCGGTGACCAGGACCGGGGCGAGAAACTGTATCGCCGTGGCGTCGGCCAGGGGCATGTGCGAAATGGCCAGAAACAGGGTGGCGGTGGCGCCGAGCAGAAAGCCTGCGCGCAGGGTCTGCAGTCCGGGGCGGTTGGCCCTGAGAAAGGCAAACGATCCACCGGCCCCAAGAACGGCGAACGTCAGCACGGAATGGAAAAAATACCGCCCCCAGAGCACCACCGGGACCGGGTTGTCGCGGATCAGGTATTTGCCAACGCCGTCCATGCTGGCCAGGACGGCGCCGGCGGCGACGATCAGGAGGATCCCCTTCAGGGTGTTCCGGGGGTTTTCCGAGGGGTGCTGCATGGAAATGATTCGTCGGGTCCGGTTTATCCGGCCTCGTTCATGTAGCGCTTGATGGCGCTGTTGAGGGAGGCGATCAGGTTGCGCCCGACCTCGCCGCCGTCGCCGGTGACCTTGTCGCGGAACACCGCATGCAGGGTGTCGATATGGGCCTTGATGATATTGATGCTGGTGTCGTTCATGTCGCAGCCCATTTTGGTGATGCCGTAGAGCATCTTGCCGACGAAGGTGACGATGGGATAGCCGAAGGTGCCGCCCTGGCCGCGCAACTCGTGTGCCAGCAGATTGATTTTTTCGAAATGCAGCCGCCGATAATTGGGCGGAAGCCTGACGCATTCCCGGCAGTGGGCCGACAGTTCCGCCAGGTAAGTGAGCGCCCAGTCATGGAATTCCAGGGCCTTGCGGTTTAACGCCTTGTCGGCCTCCTCCAGCAGTTCCGAGGGCAGTTCCCCCGGCCCGTCCTCCCCGTGGCCGCCCGCCTTTTCTTTCAGCATGTTGGGGATGTGGAAGGAATAGATCTCCGACGGTTTTTCCGGCCGGATGACGTTGTCGGGCGCATACACCACGGTTGTATCCTCTTCGGTGACCTTGCGGCGTTCCCGCCCGGGCGGCGTGTCGCGGTGGCGATGCCGGTCGGGGCCGAAATAATCGTGCGATGTGATGAACGGGCGGGGCCGGTCGATGACCTGGAGCAGCTTTCGGGAAACCGATGCGGCCGAGAAGGGCTTGGCGAGAAACTCGTTGACCCCCAGGTCCCGGGCTTTCTTCACGTCCTCCTTGTCGGAAGCGCCGGAAATCATGATGAAGGGCATGAAACGGTTTGGCGACTCCTTGCTGTTGCGAACCCATTCCAGCAACAACAGGCCGTCGATGGGCGACATCACTTTGTCGGACAGCACCAGGTCGATGGAACTGCCCTCACGCCTGCCTTCGATCTTGCTGCTTTTCAGAATATCCAGGGCCTGCAGCCCGTTCGCCGCCGTATCCACCGCGCCGACGGACAACTGGCCCAGCAAATCCTCCAGCACCCGCCGGATGAACGCATTGTCCTCGACCAGCAGAATCCGAAAATGCGATAGGTTATAAGTTGGAGGCACACCCACCACCCTTGAAGAGCATTATTGTCTGTTATCCTACAGCATACCCTATTTTCCCGCACGGCAATATCCGACGGGCATGTTTCCGCCGGGAATTATGTTGCCGATTGTGCATAAAAGTTTCGACCGGGCCCGAGGGAAGGGATATCATTGATTTTGGGCTGGCGCCCCTGCACTGGTGTGATGATGGAAGAATGACATGACCCTTCGTGTTCTTTTCGTTGACGATGAAGAAAACATTCTAAACGGATTGCGCAGATCCCTGCGCGGCATGCGAAATGTGTGGTCCATGGATTTCGCCACCAGCGGCCGGGAAGCCCTTGATAAGATGGAGGAATCGCCCTTCCACATCGTCGTCACCGACATGCGCATGCCGGGCATGGCGGGGGATGAGCTTCTCAACCGGGTGCGCCAGAAATACCCCAACACCATGCGGATTATCCTGTCCGGCTTCGCCGAGAACGAGTCCATTCTGCGCACCGTCGGCCCGGCCCATCAGTATCTGGCCAAGCCCTGCGAGCCCCAGCTTTTGATCGACACCATCCGCAACAGCCTCTCCCTGCAGCGTTTCGTCGGCAAAAAAGAAATTCGCGATCTGGTCAGCGGCATCGACAAACTACCGACGCCGCAACTGATTTTCTTCCAGTTGCTGAAGGAATTTGAGAGGCCCGCAGCGTCGGCCCATTCCGTGGCGGAACTGATCAGCACCGACATCGCCCTGACGGCGCAGGTCCTGCGGCTCACCAATTCCGCTTTTTTCGCCCTGCCGGTGAAGGCGACGACTCCCCTTCAGGCGGTTTCCCTGCTCGGCTTCGACACCCTCCGGGCGGTGATCCTGAAGGCGGGCATTTTCGACCATTTCCACGTCAGAAAATCCGTCGAGGCCGATTACACCAAGCTGTCGCAGAATTGCCTCTCCATCGGTCAACTGGCTTGGAATCTGGCCAAGGCGGACGGCGCAGACAGCGGCATCACCAGCCATACCCAGTGCGCCGGCATTCTCTCCCACCTGGGCTCCCTGCTGCTGATGGCCCACAAGCCGGAATCGTTCATCAGGAGCTGCGCCGAATGCGAGGTCGCCGGCACCACCATCTATGAAAAGGAATTGGAACTCTATGAGCTGGGCCACCCGGAGCTGGGTGGTTACCTCCTCGGCCTGTGGGGGTTCGCCAATCCCATCGTCGAGGCCGTCGCCTATCATCATCTGCCCAGCCAGTCCGAGTGCAAGAGAATTTCGGCCCTGACCTACGTCCACGTCGCGCAGCATTTCTGCGCCACCTGGAACGCGCGTCATGCCTCCACCCTGCCGTCCGCCTACAGCCTGGACGAGGAATATCTGGAAAGAGTCGGCGCTCTCGACAAATTGGACAACTGGAAGGAAATCGCCGACGTGATGCGGGAAAAGGAACTGGCGAATGCCTGACCCCGCCCGGGTCCTGCTCGTCGATGACGAGACCAACGTACTCGCGGGCCTGAAGCGCCAGCTTCGCAAGGATTTTTCCATCTCGGTCGCCCTGTCCGGCCAGGAGGCCCTGGGCATCATCAAGGCCGAGGCGACCTTCGAGGTCATCGTCGTCGATATGCGGATGCCGGAAATGAACGGCATCGAATTGCTGGAACAGGTGATGCGGATCACGCCTGACACCACCCGCATCATGCTGACCGGGAACGCCGAACAGCAGACCGCGATCGATGCGGTCAACGAGGGGCATGTCTTCCGTTTCTTCACCAAGCCGATTTCCATGAACGACCTGAGCAGCGGCATTCATGCCGGCGTGGCCCAGTATCGCCTGGTCACCGCCGAACGGGAGTTGCTGGAAAAGACCCTGGCCGGGAGCGTCAAGGTGCTGGTTGACGTGCTGTCCATGAGCAACCCCTCCGCCTTTCAGAAGGCGCAGAGAATCCGCAATTGGGGACGGAAGATCCTCAAGCACATGGAAATCAGGGACACCTGGGAAGTAGACATGGGCATGATGATGGCCCCTTTGGGGATGGTCACCCTGCACCACACGACCCTGGCCAAGGACGAGGCGGGCGACCCGCTGAGTGACGAGGACCGAAAAGCCATCCGCCAGGTGCCGGAGTTCGGCTACCGGTTGTTGAAGAACATTCCGCGCATGGGGCCGGTGGCCAATGTCGTTCTCTACCAGTCGAAAAACTACGACGGCTCCGGTTTTCCCAACGACCACGTGTCGGGGGAGAACATCCCCTTCGGCGCGCGGCTGCTGCATATCCTCGGCGCCATCCACGACCTTTCTCCGACGACCATGCCGAGCGCTGCGGACGTCGCCGCCCTGCGCCTGGATATGGAGAAATACGACGTCGACCTGCTCAGGGGCGTGGCCGATTATTTCGCCGGGCTGCCGCAGGAGGACGAGGCCACCGCCGGGACCTACATGGACCTGAAAATCGGCGCCCTGATGGAGGGCGACACCCTTGTATCCGACCTGCTCGGTCACACCGGCCTGCTCTATCTGGCCAAGGGCTCCGTCCTCACCATCCCCATGATCGAAAGCATCAGGTTGCTTAGGAAATCCGACGAAATTTCCGAGACCATTCGCATTTTCCGTCCGCCCCACACGGCCAATAAAACGGAGGAGGAGGCAGAAACATGACGCAGGAAGGCGGGAAACCCATCGCCGTCAAATATGTTTTTACTTTCGCCAATGGCCAGAAGGAAACCTTCGACTTTTCCATAGACCGCCAGACCATGACGCTCATTGAACCGGAAGCCGCCGACAGGCCCGAATGGACCCGGCTATCCTTCCAGAAATGCGCTCACTGTCCCCTTGAGGAGGAAGACCACCCCGACTGTCCGGCCGCGGTCAACCTCATGGACCTGGCCAAGCGCCTGGGCAAGGTGGTTTCCTATGAAAAGACGGAACTGGCGGTTCTGTTCGATATTCGCTGGACCGCCCAGAACACCACCGCCCAGCGCGGCATCAGTTCCCTGATGGGATTGTTGATGGCGATCAGCGACTGTCCGTACATGCACTACATGAAGCCCATGGCCCGGTTCCACCTGCCGCTCTCGAGCATGGAGGAAACCGTGCAGCGGGCCAGCGCCATGTACCTGCAGGCCCAGTATTTCATCGCCAGGGAGGGGGGCGCCTTCGACCATGGCCTGAAGGGCCTGGCGCAGATTTACGACGACCTGCAAAAGGTCAACGCCGGCATCGCCCACCGCCTCAGGCAGTCTGGGGAAATCCACGAATTGAACGCACTGGCCGTGCTCGATCAGTTCGCCCAGTCCATCCCCTACGCCATCGAGGATTCCCTCGACCAGATCCGCTACCTCTACGCCCCCTATCTGAAGGACTGATTACCACATTTATGGTATGTTGCCTTCACCGCCATCTGCGATACCGTGTGCCGGGATGGACGTGTTGAGGAAGGGTCGGACCATGGCTGCCCCGTGTTCGATATTGCTTGTGGAAGACGACGCCCCCGTGCGCGAGCGCATGGCGCATATCCTGTCTAATTGGGAAGACGGCCGCTTGCAGGCCGCCTGCGCCACCTTGGGCGAGGCCCTGATGGAAATCCGCGATCATCCCCCCGACCTGTTGGTCACCGACCTTCGCCTGCCCGACGGCAACGGCATCGAGGCGATCAAAACCCTGCGCCGGGAAAAGCCGGAGGCGGAAGCCATGGTGATCTCCGCCCTGGGGGACCATAAAACGGTGATCGACGCCATCGAAGCGGGGGCCACGGGCTTTCTGCTCAAGGACGCCGAGCCGTTCAACATGATCGAAGCCATCAAGGAACTGCTGGCGGGCGGCTCTCCGGTCTCTTCCGCCATCGCCCGCATGATCATCCGCCGCATCGGTCCGGTTTCCCCGAACCCGCCCGAGGCAGATTCCGTCGGCAGGATCAAAACCTTGACCGAACGGGAGAAGGAGGTCCTGCAGGGCATCGCCAAGGGTCTGACCTATGGGGAGGTTGCCGAGCTTTGCGGGATTTCCGGCCAAACGGTTCCCGTTCATATTCGCAACATCTACCGCAAGCTGGAAACCCATAACCGCTCCGAGACGGTCTACGAGGCCATGCGTCTGGGACTGATCGAAGTGCAATGAACCCGCGTTTGAGAGGGAACATCGGCTGGACGCTCTACGTCGCCGCCTTTCTGCTCCTGGCGGCGGTTCCCTATGTGTTCGAGCTGCCGTCCCCGGAACGGGCCATCAAGATCACCCGGGCGGTCTTCACTCCCGATGGCGGTGCCGCCGTCGATGTCGCCCTGCCCCACCGCTGGAGCGACGAGCACAGGCGCGCGGGGAGAGGGGTTTACGATGTCCGTTTCACCCTGCAGTCCATCCCCACGGGGCCGCTTTACCTGTACATCCCGGCCCTGAAAATGCGCCTGCAGGCAGAACTGGGCGGGCGTCTGGTTTTCGACAGCATTCTTCGCCAGCCATGGGCCGGTCCGCTGATACAGGCCACCGGGCTGCCGCTTCTGCCCGAGGGCGCCCTCGGGACGGGGGAAAACAGCCTGCGCCTGATCCTCCATGGAGAACCGATCGTTCCCGGCTATCTGTCGGAACTTTACATCGGCCCCCGGGAAAGCCTTGTCGGTCATTTCAATGTTCGGGTCTTTCTCAACGAACGCCTCAAGGGAATGACCTATTCGGCCCAGTTCCTGTTGGGGATCGGAATCTTCGCGGCCTTTCTGTATCGCCGCCGGGAAAAGGTGTTCGGCTGGCTGGCGGCCCTGCTGGGCCTGAGCGGTCTGTTCGGCCTGAACCAATTCGCCAACGTCGCGCCGGGGATCATGGAGGTTTACCCGTACGTGTTTCTTCTGCCGTCTTCCATCGGTTGTGTCGCCGTGATCTTTTCCCTGGCCCTGATCGACCGGCCGGCCCCCCGTTTCCTCATCGCCACTGCCCTGGCGCTGCCCATCCTTTGCTTGCTGGCCGTGGTTGCCGGCCTGGCCAGGTTGCAGGATCTGGGACTGTATTTGTCCATTCCCATTCTCGTCGCCGGCTTCCTCATCGCCACCGCCGTCGCCGCCTGGGGCGCGCTCAAGGAAAAACACAACGAGGCGGCGCTGATCATGGGGCCGTTGGCCCTGATCTGCTGGTATATGGTTCACGATTTGGCCGTGGCGGCGGGCTTGCTGCCCGGCATCGGCTATTTCGCCCAGGATATCCGCCCGTTGCTGTTGGCTGTCATCACCATCGTCCTGATGCGTCGCCTGTCCATCAGCCTCAACAAGTTGGATAAGAGCGAGGAAGTCCTGCAACTCCGCCTGAACGAGCGGGAAAAAGAGCTTGATCTCTATTTCAGCAAGGAACGGGAACGGGCGGAACAGGCCGTGGTCGAGACCGAGCGCCGCCGTTTGATCTCGGACCTGCACGACGGCATGGGCGGCCATCTGGTTTCCATCATTGCCCTGTCCGAGGCGGAAACACCTGATGCGGAGGACATCAACCTGGTGGCCCGTTCCGCCCTCGACGACATGCGCATGGTGATTTACTCCCTGGATGCGGACGGCGACAACCTGGCCTTCGCCCTCGCATCCTTCCGCGAGCGCCTGCAGCCGGTGTTGAAAAATCTGGGCGTCGAGTTGGACTGGTCCATGGCCGCCCTGCCGGAAATCGACTGCGCCGGCCCCGGCAATGTCTTGACGGTGCTGCGAATCCTGCAGGAGGCGGTGACCAATGCGCAAAAGCACGGCGTCCCGCGACGGATCACCATTTCCGGAAGTCCCGACGGGGAGGGTCTGGCCCGCATCGACGTGGAAAACCACGGTGGCGAGCCCTATGTGAAGGGCGGCGGTGCCGGTCACGGCTACGGCCTGGACAACATGCGCGCCCGCGCCCGGTCTCTCGGCGGCGATATTGAAATCACTCCCCTGCAGGACGGCGCGCGGCTGGTCTTGCGGCTGCCCTTGATCCTGAGCCGTCCCGAGAGCGGCAAGGGGTAATGCAAGCTGAGTTCCCTTCCACGGGGTCTATACCATAAATATGGTATAGACGAGATTCGGGCGGCGTTTCACGATTCCCCAGGTTAAGGCCCGGCGACGATCCAGGCCGGACGGCATGGGCAAGGAGTTATCCGACCGATGAATCCGCAACGACGGTTCGCTCCCTGGTGGGTGGATGTCAGAATTCGTCGCCGGCGTTCGTTTGCCGTTGCGGCGGTGTTTGCATTCGCTCTCGGATTGACTGCCTGCGCCGGCGGGCAAGGGCTGAGCTCCTTTGGCGGCAAGGACGACGGCAGGGAACTGGCGGAGTGGCTCGATTTCGCCAACGACGGCGTTTCGTTCCTCGAAGAAGGCGCCGTGGACGAGGCCTCCGATAGCTTCAACGACGCCCTCAAGCTCAATATCCGCAATGCCCAACTACAGGCCCTGAACGGCATCGCCTATCACCTGTCGGCGCGAGACAGGGACGCCATGAATTTCAGCCTCGCCGAGGAAGGCTATAAACTGGCGGTTAAATTCAATCCCTCCAACTGGCGCTTCCATTATCTATTGGGGTTGATCTATTACGAGCAGGGCAAGTATGCCCTGGCGCGCAAACATCTGATCAAGGCCGCCGTGCGCAATTCGGGGAGCGTCAAGGTCTTTCAGCTATTACTCGCCGCCGCCTACAGCAGCCTGGACTTCGAACTGGCGCGGGGCGTGGCCGAATACATGCTGACCAGGGAGCTTTCCGATCAAAACAGGATCGAGACCCTCAAGTCCTGCGCCCTCAGCAATGCCGCCCTGCAAAGAGAGGCTCGTGCGTCCCAGTGTTACGAATCCTACGCCTCGCTGACGGCGTCCAGGCCCGCTCGCAACGAAGTCGCCGAACGGATGGCCGTCTGGGGTCGCCTGCACGACGCCGCGGCGACCCTCTCGGAAGGCGGCGGCGGTGAATTGGCTCAGAGCGATGATGAGTACGACGAGAACGAAGACGACAACGAAGAAAACGTGATCAGTGACGAGAAAATGGTTGTCGTCGACGTGGTCATCATCGGTTCCCGGCAAGACAACCGCAAGCACTCCGGCATCAATATTCTCAACGGGCTGGAGTTCCAGTTCGGCGATTCCGCCGACGGGACCGACGCCTTCAATTATTCCAAAAGCGCGTCGCGGGACATGGACGACGCCACCAACAACGCCACCGTGAAGTCGGTGGTCCGTACCCTGACCATTCCTGCAATCAGCTATTCCCTGAACATCGTCAATTCCGCCGACAATCAGAGCAAGATACTCGCCAAGCCGAGCCTGATGGCGTTGTCCGGCGAAACATCCACGTTCTTTTCCGGCGTCAACATCACCGGCGCGGCGACTTCGGGGGGCACCGGCGATTCCGTTTCCATCGAAAAGGAAATCGGCGTTAAGCTGGAGGTGACGCCGGAATTTCTCGGCGGCGGCAAGATCCGCCTCGCCGTCAAGGCTACGAGAACCTTTTTGACCGACCCCAGTTCCTCGGTTGTGTTTGACTATCGCATCGACACCACGAAAACCGAGGTTGATTCGAAAGTGGTCCTGAATGTGGGGGAAACCCTGCTCCTGGGCGGGCTGATCGAACAGGAAGACGCCAATGGGGTGGATGGCGTGCCGGGGCTGCGAGAGGTTCCCGGCCTTCGCATGCTTTTTTCGGAAACCATCGAGCGCCGCTACAAGAAGTCCATTACCATTCTTCTCACGCCCCGCACCCCCGCCGACGAGCCTTCTCCCACGATGCCAGAGGCTGCCGCCCAATTCAAAAATGCCGACGCCCTGATGCTGCGCCGCCTGATCGGTCGGGAAACGGCCATCGAGCCGGTTCAGGACGATGGCCGCAACACCACCATCGCCCAGATGTTCGGCCGGGACTACTTGAGTGACGCCGATGTCTCCGCCGGCGTCGATAACGCGGAGATCGTCAGTGTCGCGCAATCTATCCTGCGGGAAATGAAAGATATTCGGTAAATCATGAGCGGTATCATGCGATGGCTGGCCGGCCCATACATCCTGTTGGGATTCCTCATCCTGACATGCCCGGCGGCAGAGGCGCGCATCGTCGATACCGGGGACTGGCTCGTCCTGCCCATGGAGGCGAACGGGCTGAGTGTCCTTTCCGAAGAGGAATTGCTTTACCTCGACGGGTCCGGCAATGCCCGGCGGTTGAACACGGAAAGCGGGCGGGTGCGCCGCATGGCCGGCAGGTTCAAGCTTTTGAAACGGGGGCCGAAGGGCCGTATCTGGGCGGCGACGGGGTTGGGGAACGTGTTCTTCCTGCGCAACGGAGTCTGGCGGGGCTTCGACAGCGAGATGCCCATCGACGATCTGTCGATCACGGAAAACAGGCTTTTCATTCTTTCGAAGGGACGCATCCACGCCTATTCCCATAACGGCGAAAAGCGGCCGACGCCGGAACGCCTGGCCGCCGTAACCGACGCCGTTTCCCTGCACGGGTCCGCCGAAGGGGGCTTTGTGCTGTTGCGCGATAACGGCGTCCTGGTCCGTCTTGGCGGGGAAGAGGACGAAGTGTTGGAGCAGGACATCCATCGGGTTCTGTTGATGCGGCCCGACCTCTACATCCTTCGCAACAAAATCGGCAAGCTGATTTTCCAGGTCCGCCAGCAACACAAAAGCAGGCGGATCGTCGCCGACAATTCCGCCGAGATCGTCTCCATGGTGGTATCCCCGGCGGGCCGTCTGTGGGCCCTCGGCGGACGCGGGGTCTACCGGGTGCCCTTCACCCTGGCAAATCTGCGGACCGGCAAGGACGACGACAGTCATCGCCGGGCCCTGAAGTTCGCCAGGATGAAATTGACGGCCCTGCGCCTGTTCGCCGGGCCCGACGGGGTGTTTCGCCTCAACCCGACCGGCACCCTGGAATTGTGGTCGCCGAAAAAGAAGGAATTTATTGAATTCCCCGGCCGGGTGGTGGAACTGGCCGTTGCCGGGAACGGCCAGTTGTGGGCGATCAATGCCCTGGGTCGCATCTTCCACTTCGACGATGGGGAATGGAAGCAGCAAAGCGGCCTGGCCACATCCATTTCCGCCCGCGGCGAGGATGTCCTGATCGTCGACGGCAAGTGGCGGGTCCGTCGCTATGACTGGGGAAGGAAGGCTTTCGTCAAGAACGGATTCACCGCCCGCCTCGTCGCGGTGCAAAACCAGGCGGTGTTCTGGCTGGTCAAGGAGAAGGGGGATATCTTCCGCTGCGTTCAGGGGCGATGCCATAGGATTCAAGGCACGGCGGAAAAGATATCCATCTCTCCGGAGGGGGTGGTGTTCATGGTTGACGACAAGGGACACCTGCACCGCTACGACGGCAGGAAATTCCGGAAAGTGAAAACCCCGGGCGACCGGGTCATCGACATGGCCGCCGGGCTCAAGGGGCTGCCCTGGATCCTGGACGAAGAAAACGTCATTCACGCCGCCTTCGCAAAAAAAGCGAAGGCGACCGAGGTCGCCGGGGAGGATGTCTACGAGCCGGTCAAGTCGAGCAGCGATGGCGATACCCTGGGCGTCGGCGCCGCCCTGCTGTCGGGCATGATCCTGAAGTCCGGCAAGCTGAGCAAAAGCGCCGACGCGCCCAACGCCGGGTTCGTCTTCGAAAAACGCGTGAAGATCACAACCATCCCCAATACGGTCTACTTCGTCGATTTCGCCATGGGTCGGGACGGCCGCCTTTGGGGGCTGCGCACGGACCGGGTGTTCCAGTATCTTGAAAGGGACGAAAAATTCCGGGTCTACAAGACCGCCAATTTCAGCCGCGCCGACCAGCCCTATCACGGGTTGCCCAGCGGCATTACCGTCGCCAGCATCATCTCCGGGGCCGACGAGAGGATTTGGGTCGTACCGGACAGTTCGACAACCGTGTACTGGCAGAAGAAAAAAGGCGGATCGTTCACCTCGACCGAGATCACCAAGGCCCAGACCGACATTACGGACATCACCATTGACACGGCGGGCAATGTTTACGTGGCCGCCGGCGAGATTTACCGGAGGGATGCGGGGAAAAAGAGCTTCTATAAGTTCTACTCGAAAGGCCGCCCGTTCGTGCGCGTGTCCAGCGGTCCGGCGGGAACGTTGTGGGCGGTCAACAGCAGCGGCCAGGCCTATGAGTTGGTCGCGGGGAAAATGGAAAAACGCCCCCGCAAGGGAGCCTTCACGGTTCAGGATGTGGACATTTCCGTCGACGGCGTCGTCTACGCCACCTCGAAAACCCACACCACTGCCGATAACGAGCCCGGCGCGGGGGTGACCGTCAGTCCCATTTCGGGGTTGATTTGCCGTCTTCGCAAGTGGAATGCCCGCAACGGTTCCTTCGACCGGGTCGGGAAATTCAAGCATTCCCAGTTCGTCGCCGTGTCCAAGGACGGAACCCCCTGGATGACCTGTGCCCCCAGCGGCAACACCGCGGTCTACCGGGGCAAGAATTAGGCCGTCGGAAAAAAAACGGCGGTCCCGTCTTGTCCTTTCGCCGGATTGGGGCCTATTTTAGCGCCAACGGAGATTGCGAGGTTCGGGAAAGACATGAGCATATGGGGTAAGGTGATCGGCGGCGTTGCCGGATTTGCGCTGGGCGGACCGCTGGGGGCGTTGATCGGCGCCTACGCGGGCCATCGCATGGACAAGGCCCGCGCCGGGGCCGAAGACTCCTTCGATTACGCCGAGGCCGACCGGCAAACCCGCCAGGTCGCCTTTACCATGGCGGTGATCGTGCTTAGCGCCAAAATGGCCAAGGCCGACGGGGTGGTCACCCGGGCCGAGGTCGACGCCTTCAAGCGCATATTCCATATCCCCGCCGACGAGATGACGAACGTCGGGCGGCTGTTCGACGAGGCGCGCGAGGACGCCGGCGGCTTCGAACCCTACGCCGAACAGATCGCCCAAATGTTCCGCCATGAACCGGCGGTGCTGGAGGAACTGATCGGCGGCCTGTTCCACATCGCCCAGGCGGACGGTTCCATTCAGCCGGCGGAGCTGGATTATCTGGGCCGGGTGGCGATGATTTTCGGTTTCACGCAACGGGATTTCGAGCGCCTGCGGGCCAGCTTCGACGCCCCCGGCGCGTCCAGCCCCTACGAGGTTCTCGGCCTCGGCGACGGCGCCTCGGAGGCGGAAATCAAAAAGGCCTACCGCAAGCTGATCCACGAAAACCATCCCGACAAGCTGATGGCCCAGGGCCTGCCGCAGGAGTTCATCGACCTCGCCAACGAGAAGATGGCCGCCATCAACGCCGCCTACGACAGCATCAAGAAGCAGCGCGGATTTAGCTGAGTGCGCCACCGCCCGTCAGCCAATCATGACGACCGGCCCCCGGACATTCCCATCGACATGCTGGTGCTCCATTACACGGGCATGGCGAGCGCCGGCGAAGCCCTGGAAAGACTGTGCGACGGCGAGGCGAAGGTCAGCGCCCATTACCTGATCGACGAGGACGGCGCGGTCACCCGACTGGTTGCCGAAGAGCATCGGGCCTGGCATGCGGGGGTCGCCTATTGGCGCGGTCACATGGATATCAATGCCCGGTCCATCGGCATCGAACTGGTCAACACGGGCCACGAATTCGGTCTCGCCTCTTTCCCGGACGAACAAATGCGGGCGTTGGAGTCCCTGGCCCTCGGCATTGTCGGGCGTCATCCCATTCCCGCCCGCAACGTGGTCGGCCACTCCGACGTGGCTCCCCGCCGCAAGCAGGACCCGGGGGAACTGTTTGACTGGCGGCGGCTGTCCGGCCTCGGCCTCGGCCTGTGGCCGGAAGGCGCGGTCCCCCATGACATGGCGGAGGAACAAGCGGTCCCGTTGCTGGACGCCATCGGCTACGAAACCGGCCGGTTGGCGGATACCCTTTCCGCCTTTCAGCGGCGCTACCGCCCGGCCCGCATCGACGGCGTGCTCGACCGGGAAACCGCCGGTCTGTTGCGGCGGCTGGCCGACTTGACCGGCTGAAGGGGAACGTGGGATAAGGGGCGGTCAGACGGTTGGATGGCCGCGGCCCGCGAGGGTCGAGGAAAGTCCGGGCTCCACGGAAACACGGTGCCGGTTAACGGCCGGCGGGGGCGACCCCAGGGAAAGTGCCACAGAAAGCAAACCGCCCGCCGACGCCTCGGCGTCGAAGGGTAAGGGTGAAAGGGTGCGGTAAGAGCGCACCGCGGCCCCGGCGACGGGGACGGCATGGTAAACCCCACCGGGAGCAAGACCGAGTAGGGACGGCCGGTGGCTCAGGGCCACGGGCGGGTTTTCGCGCCGCCGTCCGGGTGTGTCGCAGGAGGCGTCCGGCAACGGGTGTCCCAGATGAATGGCCATCCATCGCCACCGGGTTTCGGCCCGTAGGCGTGGACAGAACCCGGCTTACAGACCGTCTGACATTTATCTTTTCCCCCCTTCATTCCATCCGCCGAAACTGGATATTCCGGGAAAGCACTGGCATGATTGGTCCGTCGTGAATGCAAATAGGGGAGGCCCGCGTGCAGGTTCTGGAAAGCGAATATAATTCCGTCATGCGATCGGATCTTTGCAATACGTTTCTGATCGCCATCGCCGTGCTTACCCTGCCGCTGCTGGTCGCCAGCGCCAGCCGCATTCCCGATGTGGGCCTGCAGCCGGTTATGGTGTTCGACACGGTCGTGGTCGCCAGTTGCTGGGTGGTGATGATGCTTCGCAAGCGGCTTCCCCTGATCTTTCGCTCTTCCTACCTTCTCTTGCTGATCATCAGCAGCGGCCTTGCGGGGATTTGGCAATTCGGCCTGTTCGCCGGAAGCATTTCATATCTCATCATCGTGCCGACGGTGGGTTTTCTGTTTTTCGGCGAACGAGGCGGGGCGTTGACGGCGCTCATCATCGTCGCCATGTCCATGCTGATCGCCAATGAAGTGATCACCGGCGCGCGCCAGTTCAATTTCGATTCCGGCCTTTATCATCTGAGCGTCTCCTCCTGGGTGACCTCCATATCCTGCTGGACCGTTTCCGGGGTCGGCACGGGGTTCATCGTTTGGACCCTGCACCGGCAACTGGTCCGGGCCCTCGGAATGGCCCAGCGCAGCAACGACGACCTGGAGGCCATGGTCCGGGAACGGACCAGGGAATTGTCGGAAACCAATGCGGAACTGGAACGCCAGATCAGGGAGCGCAGGCAGGCGGAAGACACCGCGGCTCGGCGGCAGAACGAACTGACCCATGTCTCCCGGGTCAACAGCATGGGAGAACTGGCGGCCAGTCTGGCCCACGAGATCAACCAGCCGTTGACGGCCATTTCCAATTACGCCACGGGCAGCGCCCGCAGGCTGAACAGTCAATCTTTGTCGAGAAGTGATCTGGACAAGGTCCTGGGCATCATCGCCGGCGAGGCGGAGCGGGCCGGCGAGTTGATTCGCTGGGTGCGCAGTTTCGTCCGCCGGGAGGACGTGTTCCGCGAACGGGAGAACCTCAACGAACTCATTGGCGATACCCTCGCTGTCATCCGCATGGAAGCGGACCGCCGGGGGGTCGGCATCGATTTCGACCAGGAGGACATTCCCGACGTCAGGGTCAACAGGGTGCAGATCGAACAGGTGATGATCAACCTGGTCAACAACGCCATGGATGCCCTGGAGGCCGCCCCGGCGGACAAAAAGACGGTGACCATCACCACCCGGGCGGACGACGGGGGCGGGGTCGTCTGTAGTGTCGCCGATCGAGGAGCGGGGCTATCCGGCAAGGACAGCGAACAGGTGTTCGAGGCCTTTTACACCACCAAGGCCTCGGGAATGGGCATGGGGCTGGCGATCAGCCGGACCATTATCGAAGACGCAGGCGGGCGCATGTGGGCCGAGGCCGACCCGGAACAAGGCGCCGTCTTCCATTTCCAACTGCCGGGTATGGCCGCGCCCACGCCGTAGGGTTCGTGGGGTGCCGGCGGGGCCGCGCCCCGTGCCCGGAAATGACCGCAATGGCACCGGAATTTCGCCGCTTTCCTTTTGTTTTCTCATAACGGTTCCGTCTTAAGGGTTTTGCAACCCTTGGCGGGGGACAATGGGAGATTCGCCCTGGCGGTGGCTCCAGGCCGGCCCGATTGCGCTCAAAGTGCTCAGATGGTTGCCTTTTTTCACCGGGGTAAGGGTTTGTTAACCCTGCGAAAACCATAATATCCCATTGCTTCCCATAATTCCCCATGGTATCCCATGACATCCCGTCGAAACCTTGGGGGGGGATCGAAGCCCGTCGGCGTCCGGTTCTGGGGCCGCTGACACTCCGGCCCGGGCTCAATCCCGATGAATGACGGGGTGGGATAGCAAACGGCATCGGGGGCCGAAATGACGCTGTTGGTAGGCAGACACGTCAACAAGATTGACAAGAAGGGACGGGTATCCGTGCCCAAACCGTTCCGGGACGGCTTCGTCCAGGAAGGGTTTTCCGGTGTCTACGTCTATCCCTCCATCCGTTTCAAGGCCATCGAAGCCTGCGGCGAACGCTATTTCCGCCAACTGACCCAGCGTCTCGACGACTCCCTCGAAATGTTCTCCCCGGAACAGGACGACCTGCTGATTGCCATCCTCGACAACGCCCACGCCTTGCCGTTCGACCCCGAAGGACGCATCGTCGTGCCCGGCGAATTGTTGGCCATGGCAGGGATTTCCACCGAGGCCCGCTTTGTCGGGCGGGTCAATTTCTTCCAGATCTGGGATCCCCAGTCCCATGAAGAGCACCGCCACCGGGGCCTGGAACAGGCCCGTGCCCGTGGCGTCACCCTGCCGCCGCGCCCGGCCCCGGGTGGAGAATCGCAATGACCCCGTTTCCCCCGAGCGCTTCTCCCCATACCCCGGTCCTGCTGCGGGAAGTGCTGCAGGCCCTCGAACCCCGTGACGGCGCCATCTATGTGGATGGAACCTTCGGCGCCGGCGGCTACACGACCGCCATTCTGGAAGCCGCCGATTGCCGGGTGTTTGGCATCGACCGCGATCCCCGCGCCCTGCAGGCGGGTGAACAACTGGCCCGGCGCTACCCCGGGCGGCTCAGGGTGCTCGGCGGCTGTTACGGCGACATGGTGCGGCTTCTCGGCGACATCGGCGTCGAGCGGGTGGACGGCGTGGCCCTGGACATCGGCGTTTCATCCATGCAGATCGACGACCCGGCCCGGGGGTTTTCCTTCCGCGCCGACGGACCGCTCGACATGCGCATGGGCGAGGGGGCGGCGGCCAGCGCCGCCGACGTGGTCAACACCATGGCCGAGGGCGATCTGGCGGACATCATCTACGCCTATGGGGAAGAGCGGGCCTCGCGGCGCATCGCGGCGGCCATCGTCCGGGACAGGGCGGAACGGCCTTTCACCACGACGGCGCAACTGGCCGGACTGATCCGCCGGGTGGTCAAGAAGTCCAAGGACGGCATCGATCCGGCGACGCGCACCTTCCAGGCCCTGCGTATTCACGTCAACGACGAACTGGGGGAACTGAGCCGGGGCCTGGAGGCGGCGGAACGGCTTCTGGTTCCGGGCGGCCGCCTTGCCGTGGTGTCGTTTCACTCCCTGGAAGACCGCAAGGTCAAGGAATTCCTGCTCGCCCGCAGCGGCCAGGGGCCGCGTCCGTCCCGCCATCTCCCCGAGTCCGGTGGCGAGACGCCGAGCCCAAGCTTCCGGCTGCTCAAGCGCGGCACGGTCAAGCCCGGCGCGGCGGAAATCGAAACCAACCCAAGGGCCCGATCGGCCAGGCTCAGGGCGGCGGAACGGACCCGTTCCCCGTCCTGGCCCGGCGACGGGGCGGGCTTGGCGGCATGAGGGCGGGATCATGAGACAAACCACTCTCCTGTTTCTGCTCGTCGCCGGTATCCTCAGCGTCGCCCTGTTCGCCATCAAGTATCAGGTGCAGGACCTGGAAGAGGAACTGGTGCGGCTGAACCGGGCGATCATCGCCGAGCGTCAGTCCATTCATGTCCTGCAGGCGGAATGGAGTCACTTCAACAACCCCGAGCGTCTGGCCGACCTGGCCCGGCGCTATCTCGGCATGAAGCCCATGGACCCGGCCCGCATGGTTGATTTCCAGGGTTTTGAACGACTGGACCTGGGGCCGAGGACGGATGGCGGCGGCCCCAATGGGTTCGCCCATGCCGCGTCCGTCGGCGCGGGGGAGGGGCGGCCATGAGTCCGATCAAGGGAATATACCGCCGCGCCCGCGCCCGGGATTTGCCGGGCCGGCACGACGACATTCCGGTGGACGAAACGGTCCAGTTGGAGGGCAACCGCAAACAGGCCCTGGAAACCGGGCGCAACCGGCTGCTGGTGACCGGCGTCATGTTCATGATCGCCTTCGTCGCCATCGGCGTGCGGCTCGTCGATCTGACCGCCTTCGGCCCCGGTGTCGAGCCCCGCAGCGCCCGGGTCACCTCCCATACCGCCGTCACGGCGGGCCGGGCCGACATCGTCGACCGCAACGGCATCATCCTCGCCACCACGCTGCCGACCATGTCCCTTTACGCCAACCCGCAAGAGGTGCAGGAGGCGGAGGAAGCGGCGGCCAAGGTGGCGGCGATCTTCCCCCATGTCAACGCCAACGAATTGCTGTTGAAGTTGAAATCGAAATCCCGCTTCGTCTGGATCAGCCGCAACCTGACGCCGAACCAGCAATACCGGGTCAACCGGCTGGGCCTGCCGGGCTTCGCCTTTCAACGTGGCGAGCGCCGGGTCTATCCGCACGGCCGCGAGGCGGCTCATATCCTGGGCCTCACCGACGTGGACGGCAAGGGCATCGCCGGCATCGAACAGTATTTCGCCTCGACCCTGGACAAGGGGACCGAGCCCCTGCAACTGTCCATCGACCTGCGCATTCAGGCCATGCTGCGTCATGAACTGACCCAGGCCGTCGTGGAGTTCAAGGCCATCGGCGCGGCGGGCGTGGTTCTCGATGCCGAGACCGGCGAGATCATCTCCATGGTGTCCCTGCCCGATTTCGACCCCAACATTCCGGAAAGCATGCGCGGCACCACCGGGTTCAACCGGGTGACCAAGGGGGTCTATGAGATGGGCTCCACCTTCAAGCTGTTCACCACGGCCATGGCGCTGGACAGTGGCACGGTGGGCATCGAGGACGGCTATGACGCGTCCGAGCCGATCCGGATTTCCCGTTTCACCATCGACGACTATCACGGCAAGGATCGTTGGCTGTCGGTTCCGGAAATCCTCGTCTATTCCTCCAACATCGGCACCGCCAAGATGGCCCTGGACGTGGGGGCGAAGGCGCAGAAGTTCTATCTCGATCAATTCGGCTTGCTGCATTCCTCGGCGGTGGAACTGCCGGAAGTGGGGCAGCCGCAATACCCGGAACGCTGGGGCGACATTTCCACCATGACCATTTCCTACGGTCACGGCCTGTCGGTGAGTGCCCTGCAACTGGTAGACGGGGTTGCCGCCCTGGTCAACGGGGGCATGCGCATGCCGGTGACGTTGCTGAAGCATCGCGGATCGACGCCGCCTGCCGGGACCCGCGTCCTCTCGCCCCGCACATCGGAACAAATGCGCCATCTGATGCGTCTCGTCGTCACCGAGGGCACGGGCAAGAACGCCTCCGCCCCCGGGTATCTGGTCGGCGGCAAGACCGGCACGGCGGAAAAACAGGGTAACGGCGGCTACCGTAAGAAGGCGCTGATCTCTTCGTTCGTTGGGGCGTTTCCCATCGACAAGCCCCGTTTCGTCGTGCTCGCCATGCTCGACGAGCCGAAGGGCAACAAGCGCACCTTCAACTACGCCACCGGCGGCTGGGTCGCCGCCCCGGTGGTCGGCCGCATGGTCAGCCGCATCGCCTCCGTTTACGGCATTTTGCCCCGGGAGGGGGAAGCGCCCGGCGGCATCGAAATGAAGACCGGCAAGCCACGGCTGGCGATGCTCGCGCCCGCCGGGACCGAGGCGGGGGTCCGGCACCTTGCGTCTTATTGATTTATTGGATGGAGAACGAAACAGCGTGATCGACGAAGCGGCCATCGGCAAGACGGAAATCAGCGGGTTGACGTGCGACTCCCGCCGGGTCGCGCCCGGGTTCCTGTTCGCCGCCATTCCGGGCGGCAGCATCGACGGCCGGGATTTCGTCGACCAGGCCGTCGAACGGGGCGCCGCCGCCGTCCTCGCGCCGGAAGGCACCGTCACCCGCGCCGCCGTGCCGGTCATCGCCAGCGGCAATCCACGCCGCCGCTACGCCCTGATGGCGTCCCGCTTTTATGGCCGCCAGCCCGAAACCGTGGCCGCCGTCACCGGCACCAACGGCAAGACCTCGGTGACCGCCTTCGTGCGCCAGATCTGGACCCGTCTCGGGGTCAAGGCGGCCAGCCTGGGCACCCTGGGCCTGTCCGCCCCGGGCCTGGAAATCCCCGACGGCCTGACCACCCCGGACCCCTCGGACCTGCACCGCAGTCTCGCCGATCTTCACGACCGTGGGGTCGAGAAATTGGCCATGGAGGCCTCGTCCCACGGGCTGGCGCAATATCGCCTCGACGGGGTCAAAATCTCCTTGGCCGGGTTCACCAATCTCAGCCGCGACCATCTGGATTATCACGGCGGCATGGACGATTATCTGGAGGCCAAGCTGCGCCTGTTCACGGAATTGCTGACCGAAGACGGCGTTGCCGTCGTCAACATGGACGACCCGGCCTGCGACAAAATCCGCCGCGCCGCCCGTTGCCGTGTCGTCGGCTACGGGCGCGGCGGCGACGCTATCCGCCTCGACAATTTGACTCCCTGCGAGGGCGGGCAGCGTCTCGAAATTTCCGTGATGGGCCAACCGTTCACCCTGACCCTGCCTTTGTCCGGCGCGTTCCAGGCGGAAAACGCCCTCTGCGCCCTCGGCCTGGTCATCGCCGGTGGGGCCGATGTGGAACCGGCGGTGGCGGCGCTGGAACATCTGCAGGGCGCGCCGGGCCGTTTGCAGCATGTGGCGAGCCGGGACAACGGCGCCGCCGTCTATGTGGATTACGCCCATACCCCGGACGCCCTGGCCAATGTGCTCGAGGCCCTGCGTCCGCATGCGTCGGGGCGTCTCGACGTCGTCTTCGGCTGCGGCGGCGACCGGGACGCGGGCAAGCGGCCGGAGATGGGAAGAATCGCCGCGGATTTGGCCGACCGGACCATCGTCACCGACGACAACCCGCGCGGCGAGGACCCGGCCTTGATTCGCCGTCAGGTCCTCGAGGCCTGCCCCGGGGCCGAGGACATCGGCGACCGGGCCGAGGCCATCGCCGCCGCCGTGGCCCGCCTCGAGGCCGGTGATGTCCTGGTCGTCGCCGGCAAGGGGCACGAAACCGGCCAGACGGTGATGGGCGAGGTGCGTCCCTTCGACGACGCCGAACAGGTGCGCCGCGCCGTCGGGGAGGCCGGGTCATGAGTTTGTGGACCTCGCAAGAAGCCGTCCGGGCAACCGCCGGAACCAGTCCCGCCCAGTGGCGGGCTTCCGGGGTTTCCATCGACACCCGGACCCTGGAAAAGGGCGATTTGTTCGTCGCCCTGCACGGCCCCAATTTCGACGGCCATGATTTCCTCGCCCAGGCTTTCGCCAAGGGGGCCGCCGCCGCCATGATCGACGGCGGCGACGCCGACGGCCCGGCCCTCACGGTCGCCGACACCCAGTCGGGGCTGGAAGACCTGGGCCGGGAGGCGCGGCGGCGGAGCGGGGCGGCGGTCATCGCGGTGACCGGCAGCGTCGGCAAGACCGGCAGCAAGGAGGCGCTGAAATTCGTCCTCTCCCGGCAGGGGGTGACGTCGGCCAGCGCCGGTAGCCTGAACAATCATTGGGGGGTCCCCCTGAGCCTGTCGAGGATGCCCCGGGACGCGGCCTTCGGCGTTTTCGAACTGGGCATGAACCATCCCGGCGAAATCACGCCGCTGACGAAAATGGTGCGCCCCCATGTCGCCTTGATCACTACCGTCGAGGCTGTTCACAGTGAATTTTTCGACAGCGTCGAGGACATCGCCGACGCCAAGGCGGAAATCTTCGCCGGCGTGGAGCCAGGAGGGGCCGCCGTTCTCAACCGCGACAACCGCTATTTCCACCGTCTCGCCGCCGCCGCGCGGGGGCATGGAATCGAACGGATTGTCCCGTTCGGAAGTGACGATGAAGCCGATTTCAGGGTGCTCGACGTTGCCGACGACACCGCCGGAACGGTGATCGACGCCGACCTCGGCGGAACCGTTCTCCGCTACCGTCTGGCCGTTCCCGGCCGCCATTGGGTGCTCAATTCCTTGGGGGTCCTCGCCGCCGTGGCCGCCGCCGGGGGCGATGTCGCCGAAGCCGCCGCAAGCCTCGCCGATCTGCGGGCGCCGAAGGGGCGGGGGCGTTCTCACACGGTGACCATGGCGGGCGGTCCGTTGACGGTGATCGATGAAAGCTACAACGCCAGTCCCGTCTCCATGGGTGCGGCGATAGAGGTCCTGGGCCGGGCGGTTCCCGGGCCGGGCGGGCGGCGCATCGCCGTCCTCGGCGACATGCTGGAACTGGGCGAGGAAGCGCCGGAGCTGCATGAACGGCTCGCCGCCCCCCTGGCCGAGGAAAACATCGACCTGGTGTTCACGGCGGGCCGCCACATGGCTCGTCTCGCCCGGGCCCTCGATCCGGGCATGCTGGGCGGGCATGCGGACAATTCGGAACGGCTGGAAGCCATGGTCCTGGAAGCGGTCGCCCCCGGCGACGTGGTCGTCGTCAAGGGATCGGCGGGAAGCCGCACGGGCCGTATCGTCGAGGCCCTGCTGGCGCTGGAAACCACTGCCGCGCCGCGGCAACGGGCGGTCAACGGGGGGTAAGGACTAACATGCTGTATCATCTCCTGTTTCCCCTGGCCGATCAGATCGCCGTCTTCAACGTCTTCCGCTATCTGACCTTCCGCACCGGCGGCGCCGTGATCACGGCCTTGATCGTCGGCTTCGTCTTCGGTCCCTACCTGATCGACGCCCTCAGGGCCAAGCAGAAGGGGGGGCAACCCATTCGCGACGACGGTCCGGAGGGGCATTTGCTGACCAAGCAGGGGACGCCGACCATGGGCGGATTCCTCATCCTGCTGGCCCTCAGTGTCGCCACCCTGTTGTGGGCGGATTTGAGCAACGGCTACATCTGGGCCGCCCTCGGCGTCACCATGGCCTACGGCGGCATCGGGTTTGCCGACGATTATCTGAAAGTCAGCAAGCGCAACAGCAAGGGCCTGCCGGGACGCCTGAAACTGCTTTTGCAGGCGTCCGTCGCCATCGCCGCGACCCTGTGGATCACGCACCTGTTGCCCGCCGACCTGGCGACGACTCTGGCGGTGCCGTTCTTCAAGAATATCCTCATCGACCTCGGCAACGGTTTCCTGATTTTCGCCGTCGTCGTCATGGTCGGGGCCTCCAACGCGGTTAACCTGACCGACGGCCTGGACGGGCTGGCCATCGGCCCGGTGATGATCGCCGCCGCCGTGTTCGCGCTGATCGCTTATCTCATCGGTCACGCAGGCTTCGCCTCCTATTTGCAGCTTCACTATGTTCCGGGAACCGGCGAACTGTCCGTCTTCTGCGGCGCCCTGATCGGCGGCGGCCTCGGCTTCCTGTGGTTCAACGCGCCGCCTGCGAAGGTCTTCATGGGCGACACCGGCTCGCTGGCCCTGGGCGGGGCCCTGGGGGTGGTCAGCGTCATCACCAAGCACGAACTGGTGCTCGCCATCGTCGGCGGCCTGTTCGTGCTCGAAACCGTCTCGGTCATCGTTCAGGTGGTCTCCTTCCGGCTGACCGGCAAGCGGGTCTTCGCCATGGCCCCCCTGCATCATCATTTCGAGAAGAAAGGCTGGGCCGAGCCGACCATCGTCATCCGTTTCTGGATCATCGCCCTGATTTTGGCGTTGATCGGCCTGTCCACGCTGAAGCTGAGGTAGGGAGGAAACAACGTTATGATCACCCTCACCAGCTTCTCGGGCCACACCATCGCCGTCTTCGGCCTCGGCCGTTCCGGCCTCTCCAGCGCCATGGCCCTGAGCCGGGGCGGGGCCCGGGTCCTCGCCTGGGACGACGACACCGCGTCCCGGGAACGGGCATGCAAGGCGGGGGTCGAGACCGCCGATCTGTACCAGGCCGACTGGTCGGTCATCGACGCCCTGGTGCTTGCCCCCGGGGTTCCGTTGACTCACCCGGAACCGCACCCGCTGGCCGCCCTGGCCCGCCGGGCGGGGGTCGAAATCATCGGCGATGTGGAACTGCTGGCGCGAAACGGCGTCCGCGCCCGCACCATCGGCATCACCGGGACCAACGGCAAATCGACCACCACCGCCCTGATCGGCCATATCCTCGCCCGCGCCGGTCGGAAGACCGCCGTCGGAGGCAATCTGGGGGTGCCGGTCCTCGATCTCGAAGCGCCCGGAAACGACGGTTTCTATGTGCTGGAAATGTCGTCTTATCAGTTGGACCTGACTCACTCCCTGGCCTTCGACATCGCCCTGCTGTTGAACGTCAGCCCCGATCATCTCGACCGCCACGGCGGCATGGCCGGTTATGTGAGCGCCAAGAAACGCCTTTTTTCCGACGCCCGGACGGCCATCGTCGGCGTCGACGACGAGCACAGCCGCGCCGTTTATGAGCAGTTGCGGGCCGAGGGCGGGCGCCCGGTGATCCCGATTTCCGGAAGCGGCGCCGTCCCCGGCGGCGTCTACGTGGAGGACGGGGTGCTCCATGACGAAACCTCCGGCGTCAAGGAAGCTGTTGTCGAGATGGATCGGCTGGCGTCCCTGCCGGGTGTTCACAACGCCCAGAACGCCGCCGCCGCCTGTGCCGTGGCCCGCGCCGCCGGGCTTGATGTGGAACAGGTCCGGGCCGGGCTGCTGTCCTTCCCCGGACTGGCCCACCGCCAGGAATTGCTGGCGGTGATCGACGGCGTCTCCTACGTCAACGATAGCAAGGCGACCAACGGCGAAGCCGCCGCCCGCGCCCTGGCCTGCTACGGCGATGTCTATTGGATCGCCGGCGGGCGGGCGAAGGCGGACGGCCTGACTGCGACCCGTCCCTACTGGGGGCATGTCCGCCACGCCTACCTGATCGGCGAGGCGGCCAACGATTTCGCCGACACCCTGACGCCAAAGGTGCCGGTCACCCTGTCGGGCCGCCTGTCCCAGGCCGTCGGTCAGGCGCGCCGGACCGCCCTGGCGGAAACCGGGGGCGGGGCGGTGGTGCTGTTGTCTCCGGCCTGCGCCTCGTTCGATCAATATGACGACTTCGAGGCCCGCGGCGAGGACTTCCGCTCCCTGGTCGATGCCCTTGAAGGAGAACGCCGGGAGGTGGGCGCATGAGTACCCTGGCCAGAACCGACAAGAGCCTGTTCGGACGTTGGTGGTGGACCGTCGACCGCTGGCTGTTGAGCGCCATCGTCGCCATCGCCGCCCTGGGCGCGTTGATGACCCTGGCCGCTTCACCCGCCGTCGCCGAGAGAATCGGTTTCGACACTTATCATTTCGTCCGCCGTCAGTTCATCTTCCTGCCGGTCTCGCTGATCATCATGGTCCTGGTCTCGTTGATGACGCCTCGGGGCATTCGCCGCCTGGCCGTCGGTTGCGCCGGGGTCGCCCTGATCGGCATGATCGCCACTCTCTTCGTCGGCGCCGAGATCAAGGGCGCCAGCCGCTGGCTGCACATCGCCGGTTTTTCCGTGCAGCCGTCGGAATTCATCAAACCCGCCTATGCGGTCCTCGCCGCCTGGCTGTTTTCCGCCCACAGCGGCCTGTTCAGCCTGCCCGGCAACCGGCTGGCGACGGGGCTGTTCGCCGTCATCGCCGTCCTGCTGCTGTTGCAGCCCGACCTGGGCATGACCTTCGTCGTCGCCGCCATCTGGGGGGTGGAGTTCTTTCTCGCCGGGCTGCCCCTGACATGGGTCGTCATGATCACGCTGCTGCTGCTGGGGGGCCTTGTCGGGGCCTACTTCACGTTTTCCCACGTGCAGTCCCGCATCGACCGCTTCCTGGACCCGGACGTGGGCGAGGGCTATCAGGTCTCCCGCGCCCTCGAGGCCTTCCGCAGTGGTGGCCTGTTCGGACGGGGACCGGGCGAAGGCCGGGTCAAGGAAGTGCTGCCCGACGCCCACGCCGACTTTATTTTCGCCGTCGCCGGAGAGGAATTCGGCCTGATCATCTGCCTGCTGCTGGTCGCCCTGTTCGCCTTTGTCGTGCTGCGCGGCTTTTCCAGGGTGCTGGGGGAAAACGACCTGTTCATCCTGCTGGCGGTGGCGGGCCTGCTGGTGCAGTTCGGCCTGCAGGCGATCATCAACATCGCCACTACCCTGAACATGATCCCCCCAAAGGGCATGACCTTGCCCTTCGTTTCCTACGGCGGCTCGTCCACGGTGGCGCTGGCCATCGGCATGGGCATGATGCTGGCCCTGACCCGCAGACGCCCCGGGGTCGGCAAACGCCGGACCCGCCGTTCGGCGATCGAGGTCCGTCCCGTATCGTCGCATCATCTTGTCGAGGAAGGGGGTGTGCGGTGAGTGTGGCCTCGGACAAGCTGATCGTCCTCGCCGCCGGAGGCACCGGCGGGCACGTCTTCCCGGCCGAGGCCCTGGCCGTCGAACTGATCCGGCGGGGCTATGGACTGCGGTTGATCACCGACCGCCGCGGCGATGCCTATGGCGGCGCCCTGGGCAGCCTGGAAACCCATCGCATCCGCGCCGGAGGCATCGCCGGCAAGAAGCTCGCCGCCCTGCTGCGCAGCGGGCCGGAACTGGCCTTCGGCACCCTGCAGTCCCGCGCCCTGTTGAAGCGCCTGCGCCCCCGCGCCGTCGTCGGGTTCGGTGGCTATGCCTCCGTGCCGACCATGCTGGCGGCGACCTTCGGCGGTTTCAATACCCTGTTGCATGAACAGAACGCGGTTCTCGGCCGCGCCAATCGCCTGCTGGCGGGGCGGGTCGGCTGCATCGCCACCTCTTTCGAAGGCACCCGCGCCATCCCGGAAGGGGCCGGGGACAAGGTCGTCCACACCGGCATGCCGGTCAGGCCCGCCGTCGCCGCCGCCCGTGCGGGCGCTTATCCGGAATTGGGCGAAGACGGGGAAATCCGCGTGCTGGTGCTGGGCGGGTCCCAGGGGGCGAGCATCTTCAGCGCCGTCGTCCCCGCCGCCGTGAGACGGTTGGACGAAGGCCTCAGGCGGCGTCTGAAAATCACCCAGCAATGCCGCCCGGAAGACCTGGACGGAACCCGCGCCGCCTATGCGGAGATGGGCGTCGCCGCCGATCTGGACAGTTTCTTCGACGACATTCCCGACCGTCTGGCCGACAGCCACCTGTTCATCAGCCGGTCCGGCGCGTCGTCGGTGTCCGAGGCCATGACTATCGGCAGACCGGCCATTCTGGTGCCTTATCCCCATGCGGTCGATGATCATCAGACCTACAACGCCCATGCGCTCGACGATGTCGGCGGCGGCTGGCTGATGGGGCAGGAGACCTTTACCCCGGAGACCCTGGCCGAGCGCCTGCAATCCCTGTTCGCCATGCCGAAAATTCTCGTCAGGGCGGCGGCCTGCGCCCGTGCCGCCGGCCGTCCCGACGCGGCGGAGCGGCTGGCCGACGCGGTGTGCCGGATGATCGGCGGCAACGGTGAAAACGATAACGGCAGGAGAGCCGCATGAGAGCCTTGTCCCTGTCCATCGGCACCATTCATTTCGTCGGCATCGGCGGCATCGGCATGAGCGGCATCGCCGAGGTGCTGCATAATCTGGGCTATTCCGTGCAGGGCAGCGACCAATCCGACAACGCCAATGTCAAACGATTGCGGGGCATGGGCATTCCCGTCGCCATCGGCCACAGCGAGGCCAATGTGGGGCAGGCGCAGGTGGTGGTGATTTCCTCGGCGGTGAAAGACGACAACCCGGAAGTGACGATGGCGCGGAGCAAGCTCATTCCCGTCGTCCGCAGGGCGGAAATGCTGGGCGAACTGATGCGCCTGAAATGGTCCATCGCCGTCGGCGGCACCCACGGCAAGACGACGACGACCTCGCTGGTGGCGGCCATTCTGGAAGCGGCGGAAATGGACCCGACGGTGATCAACGGCGGCATCATCAACGCCTGGGGCTCCAACGCCAAGCTGGGCGGCGGCGACTGGATGGTGGCCGAGGCCGACGAATCGGACGGCACCTTCCTTAAACTGCCGGCGACCATCGCCGTGGTCACCAATATCGATCCCGAACACCTGGACCACTACGGCGATTTCGATTCGCTCCGCGCCGCCTTCGACGCCTTCGTCCAGAACATTCCCTTCTACGGCTTCGCCGCCCTTTGCATCGACCATGTGGAGGTGCAGGCGATGATCCCCCGGGTGTCCGACCGCAAGGTGGTGACCTACGGCTTCAGCCCCCAGGCCGATGTCAGGGCGATCAACGTGGGACGCAGCACCGAAGGGGTCAGCATGGACGTGGTCATAACCGACCGCAAGGAAGGGACGACGCGGACCATCCAGGGCGTCGTCCTGCCCATGTTCGGCGACCACAACATCCAGAATTCCCTGGCCGCCATCGCCATCGCCAACGAAATGGGCATCGAGGACGACATCCTGCGCCGGGCCCTGGCCAATTTCGCCGGGGTCAAGCGCCGCTTCACCCGCACCGGGGAAATCGACGGCATGACGGTCATCGACGACTACGGTCACCACCCGGTGGAAATCTCCGCCGTTCTGACGGCGGCCCGGGCGGCGACGGAAGGCCAGGTGGTCGCCGTCTTCCAGCCCCACCGCTACAGCCGGTTGCGCGACCTGTTCGAGGATTTCTGCACCTGTTTCAACGACGCCGACGCGGTGCTGGTGGCCGATGTCTACGCCGCCGGGGAACAGCCCATCGAGGGCTTCGACCGGGACGCCCTCGTCCGTGGCCTGCGCGAGCGCGGCCACCGCACGGTCATGCCCCTGATCAACCCGGAGGAACTGGCGGAAATCGTCAACGACCTCGCCGGGTCCGGCGATCTGATCGTCTGCCTGGGGGCCGGCAACATCACCCAATGGGCGAACGAGCTGCCGGAAAAACTGCGCATGCTTCGTTACGGCGGCGGAGGCGGCTCATGATGGCGGCGGAAACCCTGACCCCGGGCCTGCTCGACCGGCTGCCGCCGGTGCGCGGGCGTTACAGCGCCGGGGCGCCGCTTGACCGAATCACCTGGTTCAGGGTCGGCGGCCCGGCGGAGGTGATGTTCCGTCCGGCTGATGTCGACGACCTGCAGGCGTTCCTTTCGGCCCTGGAGGCGGAGATCCCGGTCACCGTCATCGGCGTCGGCTCGAACCTGCTGGTCCGGGATGGCGGCGTCGACGGGGTGGTGATCCGCCTGGGCCGGGCCTTCGCCGAAATCGAAGTGGAGGGAGAGACCATCCGCGCCGGGGCCGGGGCCCTGGACGGCAACGTCGCCCTGGCCGCCCTCGAGGCCGGTCTCGCCGGGTTGGAATTCCTTTCCGGCATCCCCGGCACCATCGGCGGCGGCCTGCGTATGAACGGCGGCGCCTACGGCAGGGAGTTCAAGGATATTTTCATCGGCGCAAGAGCTCTCGACCGCCAGGGCCGGTTTCATCATCTCGGCCCGGAAGACGTCACCTTCAGCTATCGCGGCACCTCGATTCCAGAAGACTGGCTACTGGTCGACGCGGTCCTGCGGGGGAGCCCCGGCGAGCGGGATGAAATCCTCGCGCGCATGAACGCCGTCAAGGCCGCCCGCGAAGACAGCCAGCCGGTGCGCACCCCCACCGGCGGTTCCACCTTCGCCAACCCCCCGGGCAACAAGGCCTGGGAACTGATCGACAAGGCGGGATGCCGAGGGCTCGTGCGCGGCGGGGCCAAGGTCTCCGAAAAACACTGCAATTTCCTGATCAACACGGGCGGGGCCAGCGCCGCCGATCTGGAGGGGCTAGGCGAGGAGGTCCGCCGCCGGGTCCTGGAAAGTTGCGGCATTTCCCTGCAATGGGAGATCAGGCGCATCGGACGGCCGGACCCCCGGCGCGGAGAGGAGGGCGCAAGATGAATCAACATGTCGCGGTCCTGATGGGCGGCTGGTCGGCGGAGCGGGAGGTCTCGCTGGTCAGTGGCGCGGCCGTCTCCAACAGTCTCAGGCAGGCCGGGTTCCGGGTCACCTCCATCGACGTTCAGCGGGACATGGGCGCTTTGCTGACCCGGCTCTATCCGAAACCGGACGTGGTCTTCAACGCCCTGCACGGACGTTTCGGCGAGGACGGCTGTGTTCAGGGGCTGCTCGACATCCTCGACATTCCCTATACCCATTCCGGCCTGCTGGCCTCGGCGTTGGCCATGGACAAGCCCATGTCGAAGCGACTGTTCGAAAGCGCCGGGATCGCCGTCGCCGAACACAAGATCGTCAGTCGGGAAGAGGTTTTGGCGGGCGACGTCATGGCCCGTCCCTACGTCATCAAGCCGACCAACGAGGGCTCCAGCGTCGGCGTTCATATCGTCACCGAAGGAGACAACGGGCCGCCGTTCGCGGACGGCGCCTGGCCCTACGGCGAGCAGGTCATGGTCGAGGCGTTCGTGCCCGGACGGGAACTGACCGTTTCGGTCATGGGCGACCGGCCCCTGGCGGTGACGGAAATCACCACCCACAGGGGCTTTTACGATTATTCCGCCAAGTATGAAGAGGGCGGTTCCCTGCACGTCATCCCGGCGGATATCGACGGGGCGCTTTATGACGAGGCCATGCGCCTCGCCGTCGTCGCTCACCAAGCGCTCGGCTGCCGGGGGGTGTCGCGGGCGGATTTCCGTTACGACGGCGAAAAACTGACCATTCTCGAAGTGAATACCCAGCCCGGCCTGACGCCCACCTCACTGGTGCCGGAACAGGCGGCACACGTGGGCATTTCCTTCGAGGAACTGGTGACCTGGATGGTTGAAAACGCGGAGTGCGATCCATGAAAATATTCAACTGGCTGGACAAAAAGCGGGACAAGAAAAAGAAGGGCGAGGCCAAGCGTGGACAGCCCCGCCGCCGGGTGGTGCCGCTTTGGCGACATCGCGGCACCCTGGCGGCCCTGGTCGTCGTGCTGATGGTCCTCGTCGGCAGTGGCGGCGCCTGGCTGTGGAACAGCGGTTTGATCGGACGCGCCGGCGAGCAGGTCAAGTGGGGCCTGATCGCCCTGTCCGGCGAACTGGGCTTCAAGGTCGAGGACGTTCTCGTCGTCGGCCGTTCGCAGACGACGCAGAAGGAATTGCTGAAGGCGGTTCGCCTCGCCCGGGGGGCGCCGATATTGTCTTACAATCTGGAACAGGCGCGGCGGCGGATCGAGATCCTGCCCTGGATCGAGACGGCGTCCGTCGAACGCATGCTGCCCGACACCATCCTGCTCAGCGTCGTCGAGCGCCAGCCGCTGGCCCTGTGGCAAAGCAAGGGCCGCTTTCAACTGATCGACCAAAAGGGCGAGGTGATCGACAGGCAGAGCGTCGAGCGCTTCGCCGACCTGCTGGTGGTGGTCGGCAAGGACGCGCCGGAGCACGCCGCCTCCCTGCTGACGATCCTCGAGACTCAGCCGCAGTTGATGGACCTGGCCATGTCCGCCGTCCGCGTCGGCGGTCGGCGCTGGAACGTGCGCCTGAGAGGCGACATTGACGTCCGCCTGCCGGCGGAAAGGGCCGAGGCCGCCTGGTCCCGGCTGGCCGAATACGAACGCAGCCACGGCATCCTCAGTCGCGACGTCAAGGTCCTCGACCTCAGGCTTCCGGACCGGCTGATCGTCCGCAAAACCCCCAACGGCCCGGAAGTGAAGTTGACGCCGGGAAGGGAAACCTGAGCCATGACCAGCGAACAGCCAAACAAACCCATCAACGGCGTCGACGCCAACAAGGTCCGCTCCGGCCTGGTGGCCGCCATTGACCTGGGCTCGACCAAGGCCTGCTGCCTGATCGCCAAGCCGGCGGCGGGCGGGGGCTTCGAAATCGTCGGCATCGGCCACCAGATCGCCCATGGCCTGAGATCCGGGGCGATCATCGACATGGAGCAGGCGGAAGCGACCATCCGTTCGACCGTCGAGGCGGCGGAGCAGATGGCGGGCGAGAACATCAACAACGTTATCGTCAACATTTCCTGCGGCGAACCCCAGTCGCGGCTGATCGCCTATGAGATTTCCATCGCCGGTCATGAGATCGGTGACGCCGACCTGCGGCGTCTGCTGGACCCGGCCGGACTGCCGGAAAACGAACGCCACGAGCGGGAGCTGATTCACATGATCCCCGTCGGCTATAGCATCGACGGCAACAAGGGGGTGCGCGACCCGCGCGGCCTGCACGGCGAGCGCCTGGGGGTCAACATGCATATCATCAGCGCCGCCATGGCGCCGTTGAGAAACCTGGAACATGCGGTTTCCCGCTGCCATCTGGATACTTTCGGCAAGGTGGTCTCGCCCTATGCCTCGGCCCTGTCCTGCATCGCCGAAGACGAGAAAAATCTCGGCGTCACGTGTATCGACATGGGCGGAGGCACGACGTCGATTTCGGTGTTCTTCGACGGCGAGCTGGTTCACATCGACGCCATTCCCATCGGCGGCGTTCATGTCACCAACGATATCGCCCGCGGCCTGTCGACGCCGCCGGTCCATGCCGAACGCATGAAGACGCTTTACGGCAGCGCCATCCCGAGCCCGTCCGACGATCACGAGATCATCCAGGTGCCGCTGATCGGCGAGGAGGAAAGCGGCGAAACCAACCAGGTTCCCCGTTCCGTGCTGGTCGGCATCATTCGTCCGCGCATCGAGGAAACCTTCGAAATGGTCAGGACCCGGCTGGAGGAAGCCGGTTTCGACAAGGTGGCGGGGCGGCGCATCGTCCTCACCGGGGGGGCGTCGCAGCTTCCCGGCGTCAGGGAAATGGCGGGCGACATCCTCGACAAACAGGTCCGCCTGGGCCGGCCGCTGGCCATTCCCGGGCTCGCCGAATCCGTTTCCGGCCCGGCGTTTTCCACCGCGGCGGGCCTGCTTCACTTCGCATTCAACAACCCGGCGGACGAGGCACGCAGCGCCTATCGGCCCGTCGCCGAGCCGAGCGGACGCATGGCCCGTCTCGGACAGTGGTTAAGGGAGAATTTTTAATGGAATTTCAACTATTTGAACTTATCAAGGACGCAATCATGCATTCGCCATACCAAAGGACCCGGAGGCAGTAATGAGCATCAACCTGACTATTCCCAACAGCGACACCCCGCAGTTGAAACCCCGAATCACGGTGATCGGTGTCGGCGGCGCCGGTGGCAACGCCGTCAACAACATGATCGACAAACAGTTGGAAGGGGTCGACTTCATCGTCGCCAACACGGATGCGCAGGCCCTGTCCCAGTCGCAGGCCGACGCCAGGGTCCAACTGGGCGCCAACATCACCCAGGGTTTGGGGGCCGGTTCCAAGCCTGAAATCGGCCGCGCCGCCGCCGAGGAATCCCTGCCCGAACTGGAAGAGCAGATCAAGGATTCCCACATGGTGTTCATCGCCGCCGGCATGGGCGGGGGCACCGGAACCGGGGCCGCGCCGGTGGTCGCCAGGGCGGCCAAGGAAAAAGGCATTCTCACCGTCGGCGTCATCACCAAACCGTTCCAGTTCGAGGGCATGAACCGCTACCGCATGGCGGAAGCCGGAATCGAGGACCTGGAGCAGTTCGTCGACACCCTGATCGTCATTCCGAATCAGAACCTGTTCAGGGTCGCCAACGAACAAACCACCTTCGCCGACGCCTTCAACATGGCCGACGAAGTGCTGTATTCCGGCGTTCGCGGGGTCACCGACCTGATGGTCATGCCGGGATTGATCAATCTCGATTTCGAGGATATCCGCTCGGTCATGAGCGAAATGGGCAAGGCGATGATGGGCACCGGCGAGGGCGAAGGCGAGCGCCGGGCGCTGGACGCCGCCGAAGCGGCTATCGCCAACCCGCTGTTGGACGATTGCTCCATGGCCGGGGCCAAGCGGGTGCTGATCAACATCACCGGCGGCGAGGACATCACCCTGTTCGAGGCCGACGAGGCCGCCAACCGGATTCGCCAGGAAGTGGACAACGACGCCTACATCATCTTCGGGTCCACCTTCGATGAAAGCCTGACCGGGCGGATCAGGGTCTCCGT
Organism: uncultured Thalassospiraceae bacterium; assembly: GCA_964344645.1. Lineage (GTDB taxonomy): Bacteria > Pseudomonadota > Alphaproteobacteria > Rhodospirillales > JABHCV01 > JACNJU01. Next base: position 158,350 of record CAYFOJ010000002.1, on the reverse strand, counting down.
CGTCGCCACCGGCATGGACCGGGAAGCCGTGTCCGCGCCCGCGCCGACATTCCTGTCCGTATCGTCCCCCGCCGCCGCCCCTGCGAAGGCGGAAACCCCCAAGGTGGCGGACGTGCCCGCCCCGGCCCCGGTGACACCCCTTGCGGCCCCGGCGGCCGCCGCCGTGGCCCCCGCGCCCATGCCGAAGCCCACCCCGGCCCCTGTCCCCACGCCCGCCCCGGCGGTTGCGGAAGCGGCCCCGGCCCCGGCGGTGGAAGCCCCCGAACCGGAGGCCGCCGTGGAACAGCCCGTGGCGGAGCCGGCCGTGGAAGCCCGGCCGCAGCCGCTTAGGGAGGAAACCGTTGCCCAGGGCGAACCGGCCCCGGCGACACCGGGAACCAACATGGAGGACGCCTTCATTCCGGAGGCTCCCTTGAGCGCCAGCGGCGAGGAGGCGGTGCAGACCGCCGACCCGTTCGCCGCCGCGGCCATGGCCAACGGCGCGAAAAACAAGGAGCCGCAGCCCTCGTCCGCGCCCCGGGCCAAGAAGCAGAGCCTGTTCGAGCGGGTCACCGGCCTGGCCGGCGCGAATTCGACCCCCCGCGAGGCGGAGGCGCCGATTCCCCTGACGCCGAAGGCCCCGGCGCCCGCGCCGCAAGCGGCTCCGGCCCAGAACAAACTGGGCGGTTTGGACCAAACGGACCGCCTGCCGACGCCCCAGCCGGAAGACGATCTGCTTGATATTCCGGCGTTTCTGCGCCGTCAGGCCAATTAACGATCGGTTAAGGATATGTTGCTGATTTAACGTAACATTTCGTAACAAAGAGTGATTTGAAAGCTTCAAGGGGCCTTGTTAGAAACACCCTTGAAGCTTTCTTTTTGTCGACACGGCTTCACGAATTTAGGGGGCGGCCGGCGCTTGGGCCCGGTCATTAAAGAAAAAGAAATTAGGCATGATCAAACAGAAAACGTTTAAAAGTTCCATTAGCTGCACCGGCGTTGCGCTGCATTCCGGCAACAAGGTTTCCATGACCCTGAAGCCCGGCGAGCCCGGAAGCGGCATTGTCTTTAAACGCACGGATATTTCCGGCGGCGGGGCCGAAATTCCCGCGACCTGGGATCATGTGGTCGATACCACCCTTTGCACCACCCTCGGCAATGAAGACGGCGTCACCGTCTCCACCGTCGAACACCTGATGGCCGCCCTCGCCGGGTGCGGCATCGATAACGCGCTGATCGAGGTCAACGGCCCGGAAGTGCCGGTCATGGACGGCAGCGCCGCGCCGTTTATTTTCCTCGTCGAATGTGCCGGAACCGTCGAACAGGACATGCCGCGCCGCCGTATTCGCGTGCTCAAGCCGGTGGTGGTCGAGGACGGCGACAAATCCGCCAGCATCGTCCCCGGTGACGGCTTCGGCGTCGATTTCGACATCGATTTCGCCAGCGCCGCCGTTTCCCGCCAGTCCATCGGCTTCGCCATGACGGCGGAGGCCTTCAAGAACGAGATTTCCCGCGCCCGCACGTTCGGCTTCCTGCACGAGGTGGAGGCCATGCGCGCCGCCGGCCTGGCCAAGGGTGGTTCCCTCGACAACGCCGTCGTCGTCAGCGGCGATAAGGTGATGAACGAGGACGGCCTGCGCTACGACGACGAATTCGTCCGCCACAAGGTCCTGGACGCGGTCGGCGATCTGTATCTCGCCGGCGTCCCTCTGCAAGGCCATTTCCGGGGCGTCTGCTCCGGCCATGCCGCCAACAACGCCCTGCTGCGGGCCCTGTTCGCCGATCGGGATGCCTGGTGCTACGAGGACATGACCGCCGCCGAGCCCGTTGCCGCGTCTCCGCGTCCCCTATGGGCCGGAGATTCCATTCCCAAGGCCGTCGCCGCCCACGCCTGAGCAAGGCCTGAAGAGGGCCTTGCCCCGGTGGGAAAAAGACGCTTCGGTGGAGCTTGGCCTTGCCTATTCACCGCCCCTCCGTGATATAGTTCGCCGGTTATCGAAGCTCTTCTGAGATGAGGCGGCCGCACCCATGATTTCCGACCATGTCCGACGCCTGGGCAGGATCCCCGCCAACCGGATGCGGTTGGCGGCCTTTCTGTTCGCCGTCCTGTTCGCGGCTTCCGCCTGCACCGAGGAAGCGCTTGAACCGGAATACGTGGAACGGCCCGTGGACGAACTCTATAACGAGGCCCTGAACGTCCTGCACGACGAGAATTTCGAGGAAGCGGCGATTCTCTTCGACGAGGTCGAGCGCCAGCATCCCTATTCGAAATGGGCCAACAAGGCGCAGCTCATGGCGGCTTACAGCTTTTATCAGGACGATGCCTACGACAGCGCCGTCGTCGCCCTCGACCGCTACATCCAGCTTCACCCTTCGAGCCCGGACGTTCCCTACGCCTATTACCTGAAGGCCCTTTGCTATTACGAACAAATTTCCGATATCACCCGTGACCAGAAGATGACCGAACTGGCCCTGCAGACCCTGGGCGAGTTGATCAAGCGGTTTCCCCGTTCCAAATACGCCAAGGACGCCAAGTTGAAACGGGACCTGACCATGGACCATCTGGCCGGAAAGGAAATGGAAATCGGCCGCTATTACCTGAAGCAGGGGCATCATCTGGCGGCGATCAACCGGTTCAAATCGGTGATCGACCATTATCAGAGCACGACACACGTGCCGGAAGCCCTGCACCGGCTGGCCGAATCCTATGTCGCCCTCGGCATTCAACTGGAGGCCCAAAAGGTGGCCGCCGTTCTCGGCCATAATTTCCCCGGCAGTGAATGGTATGTGGATGCCTACGCCCTGGTCGAGGGCAAGCTGGTCCGGCCCAAGGAAGACGATCCCTGGTACAGGCTGTGGTAGGTTTCTGAATGCTGCAATCCCTTTCGATTCGGGACGTGGTGCTGATTGAACGCCTGGACCTGTCGTTCGGTGGCGGGCTTGGGGTCCTCACCGGCGAGACCGGGGCCGGAAAATCGATTCTCCTGGACTCCCTGGGCCTTGCCCTCGGACAACGGGCCGAGGCCCGCCTCGTCCGCCATGGCGCCAAGCAAGCGTCGGTCAGCGCGACCTTCGAAGTCGCCGCCGCCGGCCCCGTCGGCGAGGTGCTGGAAGAGCACGGACTGGAAACCGAGGACGGCGGCCTGATCATGCGCCGGCTGCTCACCGCCGACGGCCGCTCCAGGGCCTTCGTCAACGACCAGCCGGTCAGCGTCGCCCTGTTGAAGCGGCTGGGGGAATTGCTGGTGGAAATCCACGGGCAGTTCGAAAGCCAGCGGCTGCTCAGCCCGGCCAATCACCGTGGTCTCCTCGATTCCTTCGGCGGTTTGCGCGGCGCGGCGGCGGAGACGGCCGCCCTGTGGCGGACCTGGCGGCAGGCCGTCGAGGCCCATGCCCGGGCTGAGGCCGAAATGGAGGCCGCCCGGCGGGACCGGGACTTTCTCATTCATGCCGTGGCCGAACTGGAAACCCTCGCCCCGGAACCGGGGGAGGAGCAGACCCTGGCCTCTCAACGCACGATGATGATGCACGGCGAACACCTGATCGACGCCATGAACAAGGCCCTGGCCGAACTTGTCCGCTCCGACGGCGCGGAGGAGAGCCTGCGTTCGGCGGCACACCGCCTGCAGCAGGTCGCCGAGCGGGCGGACGGGCGGCTCGACGAGGCCCTGGCCGCCCTCGATCGGGCCGCCATCGAGGCCGCCGAGGGCCAGGCCCTGTTGGAGAAGGCGCTTGGGGACATCGATCTCGATCCGCAAAAGCTGGAGGCCGTCGAGGAACGCCTGTTCGCCCTGCGCGCCCAGGCCCGCAAGCATGATGTGGCTGTCGACGATCTGTCCTCCTTGCTTGGGCGCATGAAGGAGCAGTTGTCCGACGTGGAGGACGGCGGCCTGCGCCTGAGGAAATTGGCCGAGGCGGAACAGCAGGCGCGGGACGCCTACCGCCGGGCGGCGGAATCCCTGTCGGCGGAACGGAGCCGGGCCGCGGCGGCGCTCGACAAGGCGGTAAGCGTCGAACTGGCGCCCCTGAAAATGGAGAAGGCGACCTTCGTCACCGCCGTCGAGCCCCTGGAGGAGTCTCTGTGGGGCGAGAGGGGAATGGATCAGGTGACGTTCCGGGTGTCTACCAATCCCGGCGCGCCGCCGGGGCCACTGAACCGGATCGCCTCAGGCGGTGAACTGTCCCGTTTCATGCTCGCCCTGAAGGCGGTCCTCGCCGCCTCCGACGCCGTGCCGACCCTGGTTTTCGACGAGGTGGACGCCGGCATCGGCGGGGCCGTTGCCGCCGCCGTCGGCGAACGGCTGGCCGGGCTGGCGCGATCGGCGCAGGTCCTGGTGGTTACCCATTCACCGCAGGTGGCCTCGCGCGGCGACCGTCATTGGCGGGTTTCGAAGGGTGGCGCCGACGGCGCGGTGGCGACCCGCATCGAGGCGCTCTCGGAAGAGGCCAGAAAGGAAGAAATCGCCCGCATGCTAGCCGGGGCGGAGGTCACGGAAGAGGCCCGCGCCGCCGCCCACAGCCTGCTCCAGGACATGGGCCGGTGAACGGTTCCCTGCGGGATATCGCGCCGGAGGACCTGACGCCGCTGGAGGCCCGCGCCGAGCTTGAGGCCCTGGCCAAGGACATCGCCGCCCACGACCGGGCCTATTACCAGAACGACGCGCCCAGTATCAGCGACGGGGATTACGACGCCCTGCGGCGGCGCTGCGACGCCATCGAGGCTCTGTTTCCCGACTACGTCCCGCCGAACAGCCCCTCCAGGCGTGTCGGGGCCGCCGCCGCCGCCGGGTTCGGCAAGGTGGTTCACGCCCAACCCATGCTGTCCCTGGGCAATGTCTTCTCGGCCGAGGATTACCGGGAATTCGTCGAAGGGGTGCGGCGTTTCCTCAAGGAACTGAAGGACGATCCGTCGATTCCCCTGGAAATGGTTGCCGAGCCGAAAATCGACGGCCTGTCCATTTCCCTGCGCTACGAAATGGGCCGCTTCGTGCAGGCGGCGACCCGGGGGGACGGCAGCGTCGGCGAGGACGTCACCGCCAACGTCAAAACCCTCGGGGAACTGCCCCGGGAGCTGCCGGAGGATGTCCCCCGGGTGCTGGAAGTGCGCGGCGAGGTCTATATGTCCGGCGCGGATTTCCTGGCCCTCAACGCCGCCCAGGAGGCCGCGGGCGGCAAGGTGTTCGCCAACCCCCGCAACGCCGCCGCCGGCAGCCTCAGGCAACTGGACAGCGCCATCACCGCGACTCGCCCCCTGTCGTTCTTCGCCTATGCCCTGGGCGAAGTCTCCGCCCCCATCGCCGACACCCATTGGGGGGTCCTGAAACGCCTCGAGGAATGGGGCTTCCCCGTCAACCGGGAGACCCGCCTATGCCCGGACGTGGAATCCGTGCTGACCTTTTATGACCGCCTGAACGGGGACCGGGCCTCGCTCGGCTATGACATCGACGGCATTGTCTACAAGGTCAACCGCCTGGACTGGCAGGAGCGTCTCGGCTTCGTCTCCCGCGCCCCGCGCTGGGCCATCGCCCATAAATTCCCCGCCGAACGGGCGGAAACCCTGGTCAACGCCATCGATATCCAGGTCGGGCGCACGGGAACCCTGACCCCGGTCGCCAGGCTCGCCCCGGTGACCGTCGGCGGCGTGGTGGTCTCCAACGCGACGCTGCACAACGAGGACGAAATCGCCCGCAAGGACGTGCGCGTCGGCGATACGGTGGTCATCCAAAGGGCAGGCGACGTCATCCCGCAGGTCGTCGAGGTGGTATCGGGAAAACGCCCGGCGGAAAGCGCGCCCTATGTTTTTCCCGACGCCTGCCCCGAATGCGGCTCTCATGCGGTGCGCGAGGAGGGCGAGGTGGCGCGGCGCTGCACCGGCGGCCTGATCTGCCCGGCCCAGGCCCTGGAACGCCTGAAACACTTCGTCTCGCGCAACGCCTTCGACATCGAGGGCCTGGGCGGCAAGCATGTGGAGGGCTTCATCGCCGACGGCCTGATTTCCACTCCGGCGGATATCTTCCGGCTCGCCCGGCATCGGCAGGCCCTGTCCGAGAAAGAAGGCTGGGGCGGAAAATCCGTGGACAACTTGATGGCCTCCATCGAGGTCCGCCGGACCATCCCCCTGGACCGATTCATTTTCGCCCTCGGCATCCGACAGATCGGCCAGGCGACGGCCAGGCTGCTGGCCAAGCAATATGGAAGCTTGGGCGCTTGGCGGGACGCCATGCGGGCCGCCAAAATTCACGGCTCGGAAGCCTTCGGTGACCTGACCAACATCGACGGCATCGGCCCGTCCGTGGCGGAAGACCTGATCGCCTTTTTCGACGAGGAGCACAACCGCGCCGTCGTCGCCGACCTGGAGGCGGAACTGAGCATCGAGGATTTCGTCGCCCCCGAGGTGGGCTCGTCCGCCGTCGCCGGCAAGACGGTGGTCTTCACCGGCAGCCTGGAAACCATGAGCCGGGGCGAGGCCAAGGCGAAGGCGGAAAGCCTGGGCGCCAAAGTGGCCGGGTCGGTGTCGAAAAAGACCGACTACGTGGTCATCGGCGCCGACGCCGGGGCCAAGGCGAGACGGGCCCAAGACCTGGGCGTGACCTGCCTCAGCGAACAGGAATGGCTGGCGATGGTGGGGTGATCAACGGATGTTGTTCAGGCTTGGAGAGGCCTGCCGCGCTTCTTTCAACAAGTCGTTCCAACTCTCGGGCGGATTGCCGGCGTCGAGCATTTTCCTGAAGACGAGATAAGCATCGGAGCGGCTGTTGTAGGCCCGTTTTGTGCGGTCATCGTTGACCCAGGCATAAACGATGATCCCGGCTTCCTTGTGAAAGCGAAAAAACAGCCGGTACTGCTGGAAGAACTTGGCCCTGAACCAGTGCTTCCGCTCCTCCCCGAGCGTCCCGCCCAGGCGATATTCCGGGCGGGTCGGGTCCTCGGGGATCACTGCGAAGGCGAGTCTATGAATGGCGGCGAGTCGTTTTGTGGCGTTCTTGCGTTTGTAGTCGCCAGGGCTTTTTTCCTTTAGCCGCGAGACCTGTGAGGCGAGGGTTTCAACCTGACCCAGGAAAAGAGGATGGGCGTACAGGCTCCAGCCGTTGACGACAACCGGTGAGCCGGGCGGCGTCATTCTTCCTCTTCGGGAAGGGCGTCGTTGAGATCGAAGGAGACGCCGTCGGTCAGGGATTGGAGATGGTGGGCGAGGGTCGAATCAAGGGCCTGAAGGGTGTCGGGGTGTTCCTGAATGTCCCGGGCGATGAAATCGATAAATTTCCCCAGAACCGGGTCTTGTTCTCCGCCATCGCCACGAGACAGGACAACCTTGCCGCTGGGCTCGATTTTATAACGGATTTTGTCTCGCTTGCCGAGCCTGAGCGCCCGGCGCACGGTTTCGGGAATAGTGGTCTGATAGCGATCCGTAAGGGTCGATTCCGATTCAAAAACAAAGACCTTGTTCATAATGTCCCGCATATAGTCCGTTGCCGGCGCGTCAGCGACAATGGTAATGCAAACGCATTACCTGATCAAGGGCAAAAAAAAGGGACCGCGTGGGGCCCCTTTCTTTGTCTTATAGTGCCGGACGGGCTTAATGCAGCCGGGACGGCAGGTCCTTGATGGCGGCGTCGACCAGGGCGTCGGCCTTGTCGCCGGACATTTTGTCGGCGAGGATGCGGCGGCTGGCTTCCATGGCCACGTCGATGGCGGCGGCGCGGATTTCGTCGCGGGCCGAAACCTCGGCCTGGGCGATGCGGTCCTTGGCTTGGCGCTTGCGGCGCTCGGTCATGGCCTCCAGGTCCTTGGCCGCCTTGTCGGCCAGATAGTCCGCCTCGCTTTTCGCCCGCTCGGCAATGGCGCGGGTTTCCTCGACGGCGTCGCGCTGCTTGCGCTCGTAGGAAGCCAGAAGTTCCTGGGCCTCCTCGCGCAACCGGGTCGCTTCCTCGATTTCGCTACGGATGCCTTCGGACCGTTCGTCGAGGGCGGCGGAGATCTTCTGGTAAACCGCCTTGCCGGCAGCCGCCAGAGTGATGACGAAGGCGACGAGGACCCAGAACTGCGGGTCGTCGATGAGGCTGCCGTTTCCGGCCGCGCCCGCCGTTTCCGATGCGTGGGCGACGCTAATCATTGCCGTTCCTCCATGACCGTGGCGATGACCCGGGCGACGTCGGTTTCGCTCAGGGACTCCCCGGACAGTTTCTCCGTGGCGCTGAGGGCGACTTCGGCGGCAACCTCGCCGAGGCTGGCCATGGCGGCGGTTTTCGCCTGGTTGATGCGTTCTTCGGCGGCCTTGATTTCGGCCTCCAGTTCCGCCCCCAGTTCCGCCTGCTTGTTGGCCGCTTCCTGGGCGATGGCGTTATGGGTTTCCAGCATGATCCCGTGGGCTTCGGCCCGCGCTTCGGACAGGGCCTTTTCATAGGCCGCGGCCGCCGCTTCGGCTTCCTCCTTCAGGGTTTCCGCCTTCTTCAGATTGTCGTCGATCTTGTGCTGGCGCTCTTCCAGAACCTTGGAGATTCTCGGCAGGACGCCCCGCGCCATCATGAGGTAGAGCACGATGAAGGTCAGGGCCAGCCAGATCAGCTGCGGCGGGAAGGTGGCGATATCCAACTGCGGCAAACCCGCCGCCTGGGCAGGGCTGCCGCCGCCGGCGGCCAGGGCAAGAAGCGAGAGTAGCGCTGGTTTCAAGATCCCCATGGGATGCTCCTGATTGAGGTTCAACTCGAACCGGCGGCTTGGCTGCAAGCCGCCGGTTTCGCCCGAAAGCGAAAGATTAAGTGAACAGGATCAGGAACGAGATCAGCAGCGCGTACAGCGCCACCGCCTCAACCAGGGCGAAGCCGAGCATGGCCAGGCCGAAAACCTGACCGCGGGAGGCCGGGTTGCGAGCGATGGAGCCGATCAGCGAAGAGAAGATGTTGCCGATACCGGCACCAACGCCACCCAGACCGATAACGGCAAGACCGGCGCCAATCATTTTTGCGGCATCAAGTTCCATAGTCCAAATTCCTTACGTTTCAATGATGTATCAAGGTTGTGGGGTTACGCGATAAGCCCTGTCGCCAAGGCTTAATGCAGGTGAATGGCGTCGTTCAGGTACAGGCAGGTCAACACGGTGAAGACATAGGCCTGCAGGAACGCAACCAGAAATTCAAAAGCGGTCAGGGCGACATCGACGGTCAGCGGCGCCCAGCCACCGATGATCCCGAGCGGCACGATAAAGCCCGCGAACACCTTCATCATGGTGTGTCCGGCCATCATGTTGGCGAACAGACGGATGGAAAGGCTGATAGGGCGGGACAGGTAGGATAGCACCTCGATCGGGATCAGCACCGGGGCCATGACCATGGGGACGCCGCTGGGCAGGAAGAAGCTGAAGAAATGCAGCCCGTGCCGGGCGATGGCGATGACCGTGACGCCGAGGAACACCACCATGGCCATGGCGAAGGTGACGGCGATGTGGCTGGTGAAGGTGAAGGCGTAGGGGATCAGTCCGATCAGGTTGGCGAATAGGATGAACATGAACAGGGAGAAGACGAAGGGGAAATACTTGCGGCCTTCGTTGCCCACGTTGTCCCGTATCATGCCGGCGATAAATTCGTAACTGAGTTCGGCCATGGATTGCCAACGGCCGGGAACCAGCGCCCGCTGGCGCATGCCGAGGCCGAGGAACAGGGTAATGGCGACGACCGTGATGACCATGAACAGGCCGGCGTTGGTCAGGGATGCGTCGATCTCTCCCAACTGGATCGGAACAAGGGTTTTGACCTGAAACTGCTCTAGGGGATTCGCCACTTTATTGTCCGCCCGTTTCCTTGTTGTTGCCATCGGCGCCGTCGGGCGCTTCGTCTCTCTTAATCAGCGATGCCACGCCGCCGGAGGGCTCTCGGTATCCGGCCGCCATGCCAAGGCCGCTTGCAGCACGGTAGACATTCAAAACCCCGGCGCCTGCGCCGAGGAAAAAGAAGCCCACCAGGAACCAGGGCTTCGTACCAAGCCAGAGATCGAGGAAATACCCTATCCCGACGCCGACGATCAGGGCGGCCACCAGTTCGGTGCCGATGCGAATGGCCATGCTGTAACCGGACATTTCCTCTTTTCCGGGCGAGGAGCCGATCTTATTGCCAGCGCGGCTTTTTTCGCGTGCCTGATGCAGGCGCTTGTCAAGGTCTTCCAGGTTCTCCGGGGGCTTGTTGTCGCTCATGGTATCGGCGCACTCTCGCCAGGCCCCCGTCGGATTGGAACGTCGCCTTAAATCCGTGCGGAAATTAAAGCCGAAACGAGGGTCTGTCAAGGCCGAATGGGCGTACATAACCATTTGATAATATTGCGGAAATACCCCCGGAAGATTCTTTTTTATTGCGCTGCAGCAATAAGTTAGGCGGTCTTGCGCAATTCTTCGGCGTTTTTCAGATCGACGGAAACCAGTTGCGAGACGCCCCGTTCCGACATGGTGACGCCGAAAAGCCGGTCCATGCGGGCCATGGTCAGGCGGTGGTGGGTGATGATCAGGAAGCGGGTGGTTCCCGTGGCGGCCATTTCGTTCAGCATGGTGCAGAAACGGTCGACGTTGGCGTCATCCAGGGGGGCGTCGACTTCGTCGAGCACGCAAATCGGCGCCGGATTGGTCAGGAAGACGCCGAACAGCAGCGACAGGGCGGTCAGGGCCTGTTCGCCGCCGGACAGGAGCGACAGCACCTGCAGGCGCTTGCCGGGAGGGCTGGCCATGATCTCCAGTCCCGCTTCCAGGGGATCGTCGGAATCGGTCAGGGTGAGATGGGCGCGCCCGCCGCCGAACAGACGCACGAACAGTTCCTGGAAATGCTTGTCCACCTCGCGGAAGGACTCCAGCAGGCGCTGACGGCCCTCCCGATTCAGTTCGGCGATTCCCTTGCGCAGTTTCTCGATGGCCTCGATCAGATCGTCCCGTTCCGTTTCCAGGGTGGTGATCTGTTCGGAAAGTTCCTGGGTTTCCTGTTCGGCGCGCAGGTTGACCGGGCCCATGGTGTCCCGTTCGCGGACCAGCCGTTCCAGCTTTCTTTCACTGGCCTCCAGGTCCGGCAGGTCCTTGCCTTCGGGCAGGGCGGCGATTTCGAACAGTTGATCCGGGGTGGCGTCCAGCTTGTCGAGGACCCGTTCCGTGATTCCTTCCGTCGCCTGTTGCGATTGTTCCACCAGTCCCTGGGCGCGGACCCGCTCTTCCCGGGATTGGGCCAGTTCGCCTTCGGCCTGACGCAGGGCCTTGTCGGCCTCGGCCAGGCGGGCCTCGGCGACGGCCAGCTTGTCGGCGGCCTCCTTGCGGTTGTTTTCCGAGCGGTAGATGCTGGCCAGCAGGACGCCCCGTTTTTCCTCGATTTCCTCAGGCAGGGCGGCGAGGCGGGTAATTTCGGCGCTTTCCGCCTCGCGGCGCTGGCCCAGTTGATCAATCTGTTGCGCCGCGCCGTCGCTGCGTTGGCGCCAGTTGGCCAGTTCCCGCTCGATGTCGCCGAGACGGCGGCGGCGGTCCTCGGCGGCGCGGACCAGGGCGTCGAAGGCGCTCTGGCATTCCACCTGAACCGTGCGGCGTTCCGCAAGATCGGCGCGCAGCGCGGTGATACGCTCCCGCGCCGCTTCCGTGTCGGGCAGTTCGGCCAGGGCCTGACGGGATTCCGCGGCGCGGGCCTCGGTTTCCTCCAGGTCGATTCTCAAGCCTTCCGCCGTCTCGATCAGGGCCGACAGCCTGGACGAGTGATGGGCCGCCTTTTCCTTGATGTCGGCGAGGGCGTCGCGGGCTTGCTCATGGGCGGCGTCGGCGCTGCCCGCGTCGGCGCGGGCATCCCGTTCCGCCGTTTGCGCCTGTTCGGCCGCGTCCCTGGCCCGGCCCGCCTCCGCCTCGGCGGCGGCGGCGTCGGCCCGGGCGTCGGCCAGGCCGTCGCGGATGGTGGCCAGGCGGTTGCGCTGTTCCAGTCTGGCGGCGGCGGCGGTTTCCGCCCCCGCGGCCATGGTGAAGCCGTCCCAGCGCCACATGCCGCCATCCCGGCTGACCAGGGATTGTCCCTGTTGCAGGGCGTCGGCGAGGCGGCCACCCGCCTCTTCGTCCTCGACCACCCCGATTTGGCCGAGGCACCGGTCGAGGGCCGCCGGGCCGGACACGTATTCGCTCAGGGCCCGGGTTCCCTCGGGCAGCGCCGGGGGCCGGGAAAACGGCGACAGGGTGCGCCAGCGCAGGGGCGCCGGTTCATCGGTGGAGGCGGACAGATCCTCGCCCAGCGCCGCCCCAAGGGCCGCCTCGTAACCGGGTGTGACCGTGACCTCGTCGATCATCGCCGGCCATTCGTCGGCGTCACCGGCCTTGAGGACGTCGGACAGGGCCTGTTCCTCCGCCTGCAGCCGGGTCAGGGTGGCCTGGGCGGCATGCTGCCGGGCGACACTGTGGGAAATCGCTTCCGTCGCTTCGGCGCGGGCCTGTTCGGTGGCCTCGGCGCGGGCGCGGGCGGCTTCCCGGGCGGCCTGCTGGGTTTCAAGGTCCGCTTCCGCCGCCGCCAGTTCCGCCGGGTCTATGGCCTCGGCCTCGACCCGGGCGCGTTGCTCTTCCGTCTCGGCGGCGCGGGACTTCAAACGTGTGCCACGGTGGGTCAGGTCGTCCATGGTGCGGTTCAGGCTGGCCCGGCGGGCTTCGCTGTCGGCGAGACGTTCCGTCAGCTCCGTCAGCCGCCCGTCCAGTTCCTCGACGGCGCCGTTGGCGTCCTCGAGCCGTTCACCGGCGAGGCGACCGCTTTCCTCCTCGCCCTGGCGGGCGGTCTCGATTTCGCCCCGCTCCTGCTCGAGAATCCGGGTCGCCTCGATGGCGTCCTCGGCCAGATTTTTCTCCCGCTCAATGTCGGCGACGATGTGCCGCAGGCGCCGTTCCGCCTCCGCATGGGCTTCGGCGATGCGCTTTTCCTCCGCGTCCAGTCCGTCGCGGGCGACGGTCAGGCGGTGTAATTCGGCGGCGGCGGCGGTTTCCAGGCGGCGCAGTTCCGGCAGGTCGGCGGCGGCTTCGCCCTGGGCCGTGGAGGCACTGGCGGCGAGGCGGGTCAGGTCCTCGACCCGGGCGGCGCACTCCTTCAATTCCCGGCGGTGCCGTTCAAGGTCCTCGGCGGCGGCGATCCAGCGCAGGTGGTAGACCGTCGCCTCGGCCTTGCGGATATGGTCGGACAGGTTGCGGTAGCGGTTGGCCTGCCGACTTTGCTTTTTCAGACTCTGCATCTGCACGTCCAGGGCGCCGAGGATGTCCTCCAGGCGCTCCAGATTGGTTTCCGCCCCGCGCAGGCGCAATTCTGCCTCGTGGCGGCGGGTATGCAGGCCGGTGATGCCGGCGGCTTCCTCCAGCAGGCTGCGCCGCTGCGCCGGCTTGGCGTTGATGACGGCGCCGATGCGGCCCTGACTGACCATCGCCGTCGAGCGGGCGCCGGTGGCGGAATCGGCGAACAGCAACTGCACGTCCTTGGCCCGCATTTCCTTGCCGTTGACCCGGTAGGTGGAACCCTTTTCCCGCTCGATGCGACGGCTGATGTCCAGTTCCTCGAATTCGTTGAACTGGGCCGGGGCGGAACGTTCCGCATTGTCCAGGTTAAGCACCACCTCGGCGATGTTGCGGGCCGGGCGCTCGGCGGTGCCGCCGAAGATGACGTCCTCCATGCCGCTGCCGCGCATCTGCTTGGCCGAGGTTTCGCCCATCACCCAGCGCAAGGCCTCGACCAGGTTCGACTTGCCGCAGCCGTTGGGGCCGACGACGCCGGTCAGTCCCGGTTCGATATGCAACTCGGTCGGATCGACAAACGATTTGAAGCCCGACAGGCGGAGTTTGGAAAAACGCAGCAAAGTAGGGTTTCCCGGTCGTTATTTTGCGGCCAGGGCCTTGTCGAGGATTTCCTTGAAATCCTCGTAGGGAAGATTGCCCGGCACCTTGGTTCCCTCGACGAAGAAGGTGGGCGTCGACTCGACCCCGAGGACCTTGTGGGCGTGCTGGGCCTTTTCCTGAATGGCCTTCAGCAATTCCGCGTTGTCGAGACAGTCATGCACATCGTCTTCGGTCATGCCGCTCAGGCGGGCGATGCCGACGATGGCGTCGAACGGGGTGTCGCTCTTGCTCCAGGATTCCTGGGTTTCGAACAGGGCGGTGGTCATCGGCACGTAGCCGTCGCCGGAACAGCGCGAGACCATGGACGCCGCCATGGCCAGATTGCCGAGGGGGAAGTCCCAGAACACCAGGCGCAGCTTGCCGGTGTCGATGTAGTCCTTCTTGATGTGGGGCAGGACATCCTTGTGAAAGGCGGCGCAGTGGGGGCAGGTCAGGGACGAATATTCGGCCATGGTGATGGGCGCATCGGCGCTGCCGATGGACTTTTCCGACATGGCTTCGCCGACCGAAACATTGCCGGCAAAGCCGCTGCCAGCGGCCATGAGAAGAAAAGAAACAGCTATCCCTAGTAGGTAACGAGGCAAATCACCCTCCATTAACACAATATGTAGATTGAATATAGAATCGCCCCCGCAACAGAGTCGACTCCTTTTCGGCGGGCCCGGCGGAGTTTCTGACGGCGGCCCCCAAGCCCTTGTAAAACTGGAAGTTTTGCCGTCACGGCCGGGAAGGTTAGGGGGCGATTATGGCTTTTCTTTGGAAGTTTTCCCCAGGACGCCCCGGCCCAGGCGCTCCAGGGCGTCATGGATATCCGGGTCCCGGACGGCGCTGAGACTATTCAGAAGGTTCTTTTCTTCCGGTTCGGAAAGCGCGCGGGGCGGCGGCGGGTCCGTGGGCGGGCGCTCGGGCAGGGGGCCCTGGGTGATGCGGATGTGCGCCACGGCGGCGTAGCCGAAATAGGCGTTGATGCGTTCCATCAGGACCGTTTGCTGGTGCTGGATCTCCATGGCCAGGCCGCCCATGTCGACGCGCAAATGCAGGGTGCCCTTGTTCCGGTGGCCTTGCGGATAGGTGATTTTCTCCGGCGCGCTATGGGCGGCGAGGAGTGCCCCGGCGATGGCCGGCCAGTCGCCGAGCAGGGCCCCGTCGGCAAAACCGCGGCCGCCGAAAATCGGTTTGGTCAGCCTTCCGGCATGCTGCGCCAGGGTCTTCGGCGCGCCGCCTCTTTTCGCGTTTCCCTTCGATGCCATGTTGATAAGATAAGGCGATGACGACGAAGGAACAACAGCGCCTGCAAAAACAGTTGCTCGACTGGTACGGCGCCCATGGCCGCGACCTGCCGTGGCGGGTCGTCGGCGGCCCCGCCGACCCCTATCGGGTCTGGCTGTCGGAAATCATGTTGCAGCAGACAACGGTGGCGGCGGTGAGACCCTACTTCGAGGCCTTCACCCGCCGCTGGCCCGACCTTGAGGCCTTGGCGGCGGCGGACCTGGACCAGGTGCTGCATGCCTGGCAGGGGCTGGGCTACTACGCCCGGGCCCGCAATCTGCATGCCTGTGCCCGGATGGTGGCGTCGGAGTTCGGCGGGCGCTTTCCCGATACGGAGAAGGCCTTGCGATCCCTGCCGGGAATCGGCGCCTACACGGCGGCGGCCATCGCCGCCATCGCCTTCGACAAGCGGAGCGCCCCGGTCGACGGCAACATCGCCCGGGTGATCAGCCGCCTGTATCAGATCCAAACGCCGCTCCCGGGGTTGACGAAGGAAGCGGCGGCGGTGCTGGCGCCGCTGGTTCCCGCCGGACGCCCCGGCGATTTCGTCCAGGCAATGATGGACCTGGGCGCGGGGGTCTGCACCCCGAACAACCCCCGATGCGGCGATTGTCCGTGGCGGGGTGATTGCGCCGCATACGGGGCGGGGACGGCGGATGATCTGCCGGTCAGGGCGGCGAAAAAAGTCAAGCCGACCCGCCACGGCGTCGTCTTCTGGGTCGAGAACGCAGACGGTGAAATTCTGTTGCGAAGACGACCGGACAAGGGCCTGTTGGGGGGCATGATGGAATTCCCCTCGACCGAGTGGCGCGAAGTGGGCTGGAGTCTGAATGACGCCGTAAGGGAAGCCCCATTAACCGCGGACTGGCGGCCTCTCGCGGGGGGCGTGCGCCACACCTTCACCCACTTTCATCTGGAACTGACCGTGCTGGCGGGGCGCTGCCCCCGGCCCGGGGCGGCGGAGGGCGTGTGGTGCGGGCCCGACGGCTTTTCCCGGCAGGCTTTGCCGAGCGTCATGAAGAAGGTCGCCCGGCATGCCCTCGCCCGGGAGTGACTACTCGCTGTAGCTGACCAGGGCGTCGAAGGGGACTCCGTCCAGCTTGTCGCGCCCGCCGAGGAAGTCCAACTCGACGATGCAGGCGGTGCCGACCACCTCCGCGCCGACGCTCTTGAACAGGTTGATGGACGCGCCCAGGGTGCCGCCGGTGGCCAGCAGGTCGTCGAGAATCACCACCCGCTGGCCGGGCTCGACGGCGTCGTCCTGAATTTGAATGGTGTCGGAGCCGTATTCCAGTTCGTATTCGTAGGACACCAGCTTGCCCGGCAGCTTGCCGGGCTTGCGGACCATGGTGAAGCCGCAGCCCAGTTTCAGGGCCAGGGGGGCGGCGACCAGGAAACCCCGGGATTCGATCCCGGCGAGCACGTCCGGCTGGTAGCGGCGGATCATCTGCGCCAACCGGCCCATGGCCACCTGCCAGGCGTCGGGATGGGCCAGAAGGGTCGAAATGTCATAAAACAGAATGCCGGGCTTGGGGAAATCGGGAATGGTGCGAATATGATCTTTGATATCCATGGAACTCATTATCTCTTTGGTCCGTGTTGAGGTGGCGGCCAGTCTAGCGGCATCGGCCAAGGGAGACAATTTGGAAAGACGGAAAAAGAGTCAATCGTTGCAAATTAAAAGAAATGTGTTTCGTTTTGTTGCATTCCCGTCCCGCCTGACGATAGGATGACGGAAACTATAACCGTCGCACGAAACAGGGCCCGAAACGGAAAGACCTCCAAGGTATGGACTTTGCCGACATCAGTAAGCGGATCGCCGATTCCTATCCGACCCTAAGCCCGCAATTGCAGGCCGCCGCCCGCTATATCCTCGACCATCCCGACGACGTCGCCCTGCTGTCCATGCGCGGTCTCGCTGCCCGGGCCGATTTGCATCCTTCGACCATGGTGCGTCTGGCCAAGTCCTTCGGCTGTGGCAGCTATCAGGATTTTCGCGCCCCGTTTCAAAAGCGCCTGCGCGCCCGGCCCGACGGTTATCTGGCCAAGGCCCGGACCCTGCAGGCCCGGGGGCAGGGGGGCGAGGAAACGCTGACCCAGGAAGTCCTGGCGGCCAACCTGGCCAACCTGCGCGAAACCTTCGAGATCAACTCACCGGCGGATTTCGAGGCGGCGGCGAAGGCGCTGGGCAAGGGCAGGGGGCTGTTCATCGTCGGCATGCGCGGGGTTTATCCCGTCGCCTATTTCTTTCATTACGCCTATTCCATGTTCCGCGATAACGCGGTCCTGCTGGACGGGCGGGGCGGGGCGTTTTCCGACGGCTTGCGGAACTTCGGCCGCGACGATGTGATTCTGGCCATCAGCTTCCACCCCTACACGGTGGAAACCGTGCGCTCCATCGATTACGCCAAGGAGCAGGGCGGCAAGGCGGTGGTGATTACCGACAGTCCGGTGTCGCCGCTGGCGAAAAACGCCGACGAGGTTCTCATCATCAAGAATGAAAGCCCCTCGTTCTATCATTCCGTCGCCGCCGGGATCACGGCGGTTGAGGAACTGATCGCCCTTCTGGTCGTCGAAGGCGGGCAAACGGCCCTCGACGCCATCGGCGAAAGCGAAAAGCAGTTGGAGAGTTTTCACGCCTACTGGCACCAGTATGACGCCGGAGGCAACAAGCGGAGGCGACGCCCGAAAAAGGCGGCGGGGAAAGAAAGCGGGAAATGACGAAAATATTCCAACGCCAGATCAATGTGGAAATGCCACGGGCCGTGGCCGGCGAGGGGGTCTACCTGATCGACGACACCGGCAAGCGCTATCTGGACGCCTCCGGCGGCGCGGCGGTGTCATGCCTGGGGCACGGCGATGCGAAAGTTATCGAGGCGATCCGGGAACAGGCCGCTTCCCTGGCTTTCGCCCACACCGGGTTCTTTACCTCCCGACCGGCGGAGGAACTGGCGGAAACCCTTCTCGCCGATGCGCCCGAGGGGATCGGGCGGGCCTATTTCGTTTCCGGCGGGTCCGAGGCGGTGGAAACCGCCGTCAAGATGGCCCGGCAGTATTTCACCATCATCGGCCAGCCGGACCGCCGTAACGTCATCGGGCGGCATCAAAGCTATCACGGCAACACCCTGGGGGCGCTGGCCGTCGGTGGACACGCCAAGCGCCGTCAACCCTACCACCCGCTGCTGGCGGAAACCCATCACATCGGCCCCTGTTATGCCTACCGAGGACAAAGGGAGGGGGAGAGCGAGGAAGAATACGGCCTGCGGGTAGCCGGGGAACTGGAGGAGAAAATCCTCGAACTGGGGCCCGAAACCGTCGCCGCCTTCATCGCCGAGACGGTGGTCGGGGCCACATTGGGGGCGGTGCCCGCCGTGCCCGGCTACTTCAAGCGGATTCGCGAAATCTGCGACAAATACGGCGTGCTGCTGATCCTCGACGAAGTGATGTGCGGCATGGGGCGCACCGGCACCCTGTACGCCTGCGAACAGGAAGGCATCGCGCCGGACCTGATTTGCACCGCCAAGGGGCTGGGCGGCGGCTATCAGGCGATCGGCGCAACGCTGGTCTCGGACCGGGTGTTCGCCGCCTTCCGCGATGGCCCCGGGGCGTTCCAGCACGGCCATACCTATCTGGGCCATCCCATCGCCTGCGCGGCGGCCCTGGCGGTGCAAAGGGCGATCCAGTCCCGCGACCTGTTGGAGGCGGTGCGGGAGCGGGGCGCGTTCCTGCGCCGGGCCCTGGAGGAGCGGTTCGGCAATCATCATCATGTCGGCGATATCCGGGGACGGGGACTGTTTCTGGGGATTGAACTGGTCCGCGACAGGACGGGCAAGACCCCTTTCGACCCGGACCTGAAGCTGCACGCCCGAATCAAGAAGGAAGCCTTCGATCGCGGCCTGATCTGCTATCCGGACGGCGGCACGGTGGACGGGGTCGGCGGCGACCATATTCTTCTCGCCCCGCCCTACATCATTTCCGAGGATGAAGTCGGCGAACTCGTTGAAAAACTGGGACGGACCGTGGAGTCGGCCCTGAACCATTTGTGATGAAATCGAGGCGCTAAGAATCATTTGTTGCGTTGAGGGGCCGTTCATGGATAAGCTTCTGTCCATGAACGGTGGCCCGGATCGTCTCCGTTCTCCGGAACAACGGCCTCAATCATAACGAACAGAAGCATTATCAAACCCAGGGAGGAGTCCTGATCATGAAGAAACTGAGCATATCCGCATTGGCGCTGACCGTCGCCGTCGGCGCGTTCTCCGTCAGCGGCAGCGCGACGGCGGAACAGAAATTCGTCTCCATCGGCACCGGCGGCGTCACCGGCGTCTACTATCCCACCGGCGGCGCCATTTGCCGCCTGGTCAACAAGACCCGCAAGGAACACGGCATCCGCTGTTCGGCGGAAAGCACGGGCGGTTCGGTCTACAACATCAACACCATCCGCGCCGGCGAGCTGGAATTCGGCGTCGCCCAGTCGGACTGGCAGTTCCACGCCTATCACGGCTCCTCCAAGTTCAAGGACGCGGGGGCGTTCAGCAAGCTGCGGGCCATGTTCTCGGTTCACCCGGAGCCCTTCACCCTGATCGTCCGCGCCGATGCGGGCATCGACGGTTTCGAGGGCCTGAAAGGCAAGCGGGTCAATATCGGCAACCCCGGTTCCGGCCAGCGGGCGACCATGGAAGTGGTGATGGAAGCCTTCGGCATGAAGAACAGCGACTTCGCGCTTGCGTCCGAACTGAAGGGGTCAGAAATGGCCTCGGCTCTGTGCGACAACAAGATCGACGCCATGATCTACACGATTGGCCACCCGGCCGCCGCTGTCAAGGAAGCGACCACGGCCTGTGACGCCAAGCTGATCGACGTCAAGGGCGCGCCCATCGACAAGCTGATCGCCGAAAACCCCTATTACCGCACGGCGGTGATTCCGGCCGGCATGTACCGGGGCACGGACAAGAACGTCACCACCTTCGGCGTCGGCGCGACCTTCGTTACCTCCGCCGATGTGCCCGATAACGTGGCCTACATCGTCGCCAAGGAGTCCATGGCCAACATCGACACCTTCCGCAAACTGCATCCCGCGTTCGCCAAGCTGGATCCGAAAACCATGGTCAGCGACGGCCTTTCCGCCCCGCTGCACCCCGGCGCGGTCAAGGCCTACAAGGAACTGGGCCTGATCGACTGACGGCCCGAATGGTCAAATTCGCCGGACTCCCGCGTGGAGTCCGGCGTTTTTTTTCTTTAAAGTGCCAGACGATGAAACGGTGACTATTCAGGGGGGAGCGACATGACCGCAGAAGACGCGAGCAACGCAGAATCTCTGGTTTCGGAGACCGACCTGGGCGCACGCGCGCCGGGCGGATTTTCCGGCAAGATGCTGGTCGTGGTGCCGTTGGCCTGGTCGCTGTTTCAGATCTATATCTCGTCGACCCTGCCCTTCTTTCTGACCCGCCTGACCGGCGTCAACCTGACCTTCAATTCCGACGAGGCCCGCGCCGTTCATCTGGCCTTCGCCCTGTTCCTGGCGGCGACGGCGTTTCCCCTGTTCAAATCCTCCTCGCGCACGGCCATCCCCTGGTATGACTGGCTGCTGGCGTTTCTCGGCGTCGCCGTGTGCCTCTATCTTCCCGTTTTCAAGGAAGACATCGCCCAGCGCCCGGGCCTGTGGACCGCGACCGACCTGACTCTGTCGGCTCTCGGCATCGGCGTGTTGTTGATCGGCACCTACCGGTCCCTGGGCCTGCCGCTGGTGGTCGTCGCCTCGGTGTTCATGCTGTACGTGTTCTTCGGCCACGCCGCCTGGCTGCCCGACAGCATCCAGTGGAAAGGGGCGTCCTTTTCCAAGGCGCTGGGACATTTCTGGATGCAGACCGAGGGGGTCTTCGGGGTCGCCCTCGGGGTGTCCACGTCCATGGTGTTCCTGTTCGTCCTGTTCGGATCGATCCTGGAAAAGGCGGGGGCGGGGGCCTATTTCATCAAGACCGCGTTTTCCCTGCTCGGACACTTCCGGGGCGGCCCGGCCAAGGCGGCGGTGTTGTCGTCGGGCATGACCGGGCTGATTTCCGGGTCTTCCATCGCCAACACGGTGACCACCGGCACCTTCACCATCCCCCTGATGAAACGGGTCGGCTTTTCGGCGGAAAAGGCCGGCGCGGTGGAGGTGGCGTCGAGCACCAACGGCCAGTTGACCCCGCCGGTGATGGGGGCGGCGGCCTTCCTGATGGTCGAATACGTGGGCATCAGTTATCTGGACGTGGTCCGCCACGCCTTCCTGCCGGCGTTGATTTCCTATATCGCGCTGCTCTACATCGTTCATCTGGAGGCCCTGAAGATGGGCCTTAAGGGCCTGCCCCGAAGCGGCCCCGCCCGTTCCGTGGCGGGCCGGCTCGCCAACGTGCTGCTGGGCTTTCTGGTCATCGCCGGCCTCTCCGCCGTTCTCTACTACGGCCTCGGCTGGACCAAGGCGGCCTTCGGCGAGGCCACTCTTTACGCGGCGGCGGGGCTGTTCCTGGCGGGATATCTGGTTCTTGTCTGGTGGGCGTCGCGCCTGCCCGACCTGGAGCCCGACGACCCCAACGCGCCCATGGTCAGCGTCCCCGAGGTGGGCCCGACCCTCAGAACCGGCCTCTATTACCTGCTGCCCATCGTCGTTCTCGTCTGGTGTTTGATGATCGAACGCTTCTCGCCGGGCCTGTCCGCCTTCTGGGCGACCATGGGGATGCTGTTCATCGCCTTCACCCAGCATGCCCTGAAAGCGTTCTTTCGCCGCCAGGACGGGTATTCGGCGGCCTTTCTGAGGGGGGTGCGGGAAGTCCGCTCCGGCATGATCGCCGGGGCGCGGAACATGATCGGCATCGCCGTCGCCGCCGGGGCGGCGGGCATCATCGTCGGCACGGTGTCGCTGACCGGGGCGCATCAGGTGATGGGGGAATTCGTCGAATTCCTTTCCGGCGGCAACATGATGATGATGCTGTTTCTGGTCGCCCTTCTCAGCCTGATCCTGGGCATGGGGCTGCCGACCACGGCCAACTACATCGTCGTCTCCAGCCTGATGGCGCCGGTGATCGTCGCCCTGGGGGCGCAAACCGGGCTCATCGTGCCGTTGATCGCGGTGCATATGTTCGTCTTCTACTTCGGCATTCTCGCCGACGACACCCCGCCCGTCGGCCTGGCCGCCTTCGCCGCCTCGGCGATTTCCGGCGGCGACCCCATCCGCACGGGCATACAGGGCTTCGCCTATGACATTCGCACCGCCATTCTGCCGTTTCTGTTCATCTTCAACACGGATCTGCTGTTGATCGATGTCGGCCCGGGCAGGGCGGTGTTCGTCTTCATCGTCGCCCTTGCCGCCATGCTGACCTTCGCCTCGGCGACTCAGAGACACCTGCTGGTCCGCAACAGGGCCTGGGAAACGGCGGCGCTGCTGCTCATCGCCTTCACCCTGTTCCGGCCCGGCTTCTGGCTCGATCAGGTCAGCCCTCCCTATGACCTGCGCCCGCCCGGCGAGGTCGTCCGGATCGCCGCCGACGCCCCCGCCGACGCCCGGCTGAGGATGATGGTCAGGGGGCCGGACAGCCGCAACGGCATCGTCAAGCCCATGACCCTGCTGGTTCCCCTGGGCGAAGGCGGCGACGGCGAAAGCCGGTTGTTGGACGCCGCCGGGCTCATGCTCATGGAAGACGGGGACAGGGTGCTCCTCGAGGAACCCCTGCCCAACACGGCGTTGTTCCAACAGCTTCTCGCCTTCGATTTCTACGGCGACGATCCGGTGGAAGTGATCCGCGTCGAGGTGCCGGCGCAGCGCATGGCCAAGGAAATCTTCTACCTGCCCGCCCTGGCCCTGCTGCTGCTGGTGCTGTTCAGTCAGCGACGGCGGGCGGGGCGAGAATAGGGGCCAGTTCCTCTTCGTAGGCGAACAGGGCCGGCTGTCCGCCGGTGTGGACGAACAGCAACGTCTGCTCCGGCCCGGCCTCGCGGGCGAGGCCGAGGAAGCCCGCCATGGTCCGGCCCGTGTAGACCGGGTCCAGCAACAGGCCCTCGTTTCGGGCGGCGAGGCGCATGGCGTCGAGAACCGCATCGTTGAGCTTGCCGTAACCGGGGGGCAGGTGGCGGTCGTCGAGCTCAATGTCGGTGTCGGAAACCGGGTTGTCCATCTCCAGCAGGGCGGCGAGGCCGTGGCAGTGGCCGCCGATGCGGGGCGCCTGCAAGGCCTTGTCCCGGCGCACGCAAATGCCAGTCACCGGCAGGGCCGAGCCGAGGGCGCGCAGGCCGAACAGAAGCCCGGCATGGGTCGCCCCGCTGCCCGAGGCGACGACCAGCCGGTCCGGATGCCAGTCCGTCCGCCCGATTTGCCCGAGGAGTTCCCTTGCCGCCTCCACGTAACCCAACGCCCCCAGCGGCGGATGCCCCGGGGACAGGGGGATGATATAGGGTTTGCGCCCTTGCCCGCGCAGGGTTTCGGCGATGGCGGCCAGTTGCCGGTCCGCCCCGGCTTCGTCCTCGCCGACGGGGTAGGAGTGCAGGGTGGCGCCGAGGAGCCGGTCGACCAGCACATTGCCGGAACGGTGATAGGCGGGGCCGGCGCCCTCGACCCGTTGTTCGAGCTGGATATGACAGTCCAGGCCCGCCTTGCGGGCCGCCGCCGCGGCCAGGCGGACGAAATTGGATTGCACGGCGCCGGTGATCAGCACCGTATCCGCCCCGGCGGCGGTGGCCGCGCCCATGTAGAATTCCAGTTGCCGGACCTTGTTGCCGCCGAGCCCCAGGCCGGTGCAGTCGTCGCGCTTCACCAGCAGCCGGGGGCCGCCGACGGCGCGCGACAGGTTCGGCATGTCCTCCAGGGGGGTGGGGGCGTGACACAGGCGGGCCCGTGGCATGTCGTCCAGGCATCCAAGCGGCGTGTTCATTTTATGGGTTTCCATTCCTCGGCGTCGGCAGGACAGAAAAAACCCCGCCTCGTCGGAAGCGGGGTTTTCTCAAGAAAAATATCTGCTCGGTCCCGGTCAGTGGTCCTTCAGATAGGCGATCACGTTTTTCCGGTCTTTTTCCTTCTTGAGTTTGACATTCATGAGGGTCTTGGTCGGCATGTCCCGGGCCTTCAGGAATTTTTTCTGGTTGGTGAGCCACTCGGACATGGTGGCTTCGTCCCAGGTGAAATCCGCGTCCTTCAGGGCTTTGTATTTCTTGAAACCGTCGACGGTTCCGGCCTTCTTGCCCATGATGCCGGCGAGGGACGGACCCGACTTGTGCTTGCCGGCTTCAACCGTGTGACAGGCCTTGCACTTCTTGAAGACCTTCTTGCCCTTCTTCGCGTCGCCATCGGCCCAGGCGGACCCGCTGCCCAGGGCCATCACGGCCACGGCGGCAAAGGCAAGCAGTTTACCTTTCATCATTATCTCTTTCTCCTTGGTTGCTCAATCAATGAAATTTAGCGGGAATATAGAGCATCATGGCCGGTTGCCGCAAGCCCGGCTTTGTTTCGGCGGCGATAAGGGCGGATGGTTCCGCTTGGAAAAGCGTGCCCGTTGAGGTATGATCCGCGATTAGGGAATTCTAGGGTATTCAAAGGGAAACCTGGGTCATGCTGGCGGCTCTACGGCTATCGGCCGAAGATATTGAAAGATTGTTGAAAGACAGTTCGGGCGACGCCCGGGCCGAGACGGCCGAGAAAATCGCCGGCAGTTTCGACGCCCATGAATTGAGCGAGGCGGAACGGGAAATCGCCGAGGATATTTTCCGCATCATGGCCCGTGACGCCGAGGTGCGGGTGCGCGAGGCCCTGTCCAGGAATCTCAAGGATAACCCTTTCCTGCCCCGCGACGTGGCCCTGCGCCTGGTTCGGGATGTGGACACCGTCTGCCTGCCGGTCATTCGCTGTTCCGAGGTTCTCACCGATGAGGATCTGATCGAAATCGTCCGCTCCCAGGGGACCGCCCGGCAGGTCGCCGTCGCCGGACGGCGACGGGTTTCCGAGGCCGTTTCCGCCGCCCTGGTGGATACGGAAAACGCCGATGTGGTCTCCTGCCTGATGGCCAACCGGGGGGCCCGGGTCGCCGACGGCGATCTGGAGCGTGTCGTCACCCTTTTCGCCGGCAACGACAACGTCAAGGACGCCATGGTGCTGCGCCCCAAGCTGCCGGTTGCGATCACGGAACGGCTGCTGACCCTGGTCTCCGAGCGGATGCGAGAGGAATTGGCGAAACGCCACGATGTCGGCGACGACATGGCCGCCGACCTGATCCTTCAGGCCCGGGAAAGGGCCGTCATCGGCCTTTCCGCCGAAAGCGACGAGGCGGACGTCGGCAAGCTGGTCAGTCAGTTGCTGGCGAACGGCCGGCTGACCCCATCCTTGATGATCAGGGCTTTGTGCATGGGCGATCTCGACTTTTTTGAAATCAGCGTCGCCCAGCGCATCGGCATTTCCCCCGTGAACGCCCATATCCTGATCCATGACGCGGGCTCCTTGGGCCTGGAAACCGCCTTCAAGCGGGCGGAAATTCCGGAATTCTGCTTTCCCGCCGTGCGCGCGGCCATCGATGTGGCCAAGGTCATGGAGCACGACGGCGGCGAGAAGGACCGGGCGCGGTATTCCCGGCGCATGATCGAGCGGATTTTGTCCCAGTACGGCGAGATGGACATCCAAATGGCCCCGGCGGATGTCGACTACCTGCTGGAAAAAATGGCCAACCTGCCGTCCAGCCTTTTCGTCAGCCAGGCGGCCTGATCAATCAGGGGCGGGCCAGCTCGTTCCAAATGGCGTAGTTGGCGCGGAATTCCTTCAACGACTCATAAACCCGGCGGAACTTGGCGAATTCCTTTCCGTTATCGACGGTCGGGGTTAGCCGTATTTTTCGTGGCATCTTTCAGTGGCGCGGTGGGTTTGATCGGCCGGCTGCCGGAACTTTTATTATGCTGCCGGGTATGGGGCAGAATAAAGACGAATGGCTTTAGCCCCCGCCGCAGGAGGGTCCCGTGGCGTTGGCGGTTTGCTTCGCGCACCCGGGGGAATTGGGGTTGGCGGTGCAATCGGTCGCGGTGTCTTCGGCGGAGAGGGTGGGCGGTTCAGAGGGAACGGACGATGAGGTGGGCTGAGGCCGGCAATGTGGGACGTGCTTGACGGAACAGGCGGAGACGCCAATCACCGTGGCGCAAACAACGGCCGTCAGGGTCCACTTCATCATCATCAGGCGGCCTCGCGCTTGTCCCGGATGATGGCCAGCACTTCCGCCGCCGCCGTCGGGATGTGGGTGCCGGGGCCGTAGATGCCCGAAACGCCGGCGTCCTTCAGGAAATCGTAGTCGCGGGCGGGGATGACGCCGCCGCAGATGATGACGATGTCGTCGGCGCCCTGTTCCCTGAGCTCGCGGATCAGTTCCGGGACCAGGGTCTTGTGCCCCGCCGCCTGAGACGACACGCCGATGACGTGAACGTCGTCCTCGATGGCTTCCCGGGCCGCTTCCTTCGGCGTCTGGAACATGGCGCCGATGTCCACGTCGAAGCCGATGTCGGCGAAGGCGGTGGCGATCACCTTCGCCCCCCGGTCGTGGCCGTCCTGGCCCATTTTGGTCACCAGCAGGCGCGGCCGGCGGCCCCGTTCCTCGATGAAATTTTCCACGTCCTGCAGGATTTCGGCAAAGGCCGGGTCGTTTTCGAAGGCGGCGCCGTAGACGCCGGAAATCGACTGGGTGCTGGGCCGGTGACGGGTGTAGACTTTTTCGAGGGCGTCGGAAATCTCGCCGACGGACGCCCGGGCCCGGGTCGCCTGGACGGCCAGGTCGAGCAGGTTGCCCTCGCCGCTTTCCGCCGCCGCCGTCAAGGCATCCAGCGCCGCCTGGCAGGCGTCGCCGTCGCGGCTGTCGCGAATTTGTTTCAGGCGCGCCACCTGCGCCTCGCGCACGGCGTTGTTGTCGATTTCCAGGGTGTCGATGCTGTCCTCGTCCTCCTTGGCGTACTTGTTGACGCCGACGACCACTTCCTCAAGCCGGTCGATGCGGGCCTGCTTGCGGGCCGCCGATTCTTCGATGCGCAGTTTCGGCAGGCCGGCTTCGACGGCGCGGGTCATGCCGCCCATGGCGTCCACCTCGGCGATCAGCTTGCGGGCCTCGGCGATCAGCGAGGCGGTCAGGCTTTCCACATAGTAACTGCCGCCCAGGGGATCGACGACGCGGGTGATGTCCGCCTCCTCGGCCAGCACCAACTGGGTGTTTCGGGCGATGCGGGCGGAAAACGGCGTCGGCAGGGCGATGGCCTCGTCCAGGGAATTGGTGTGCAGGCTCTGGGTGCCGCCGAGGACCGCCGCCATGGCCTCGATGGTGGTGCGCATGACGTTGTTGTAGGGATCCTTCTCGGTCAGCGAAACGCCGGAGGTCTGGCAGTGGGTGCGCAGCATGGACGAGCGCGGGTCCTTGGGCCCGAACGCGGCCATCAGTTCCGACCATAACACCCGGGCGGCGCGCAGCTTGGCGATTTCCATGAAGAAATTCATGCCGATGGCGAAGAAGAAACTCAGCCGGGGGGCGAACTTGTCCACGTCCAGGCCGCTGTCGACGGCGGTCTTCACGTATTCGATGCCGTCGGCCAGGGTGTAGGCCAGTTCCTGCACGGCGGTCGCGCCCGCTTCCTGCATGTGGTAGCCGGAAATGGAAATGGAGTTGAACTTCGGCATGTACTCGGCGGTGTAGCCGATGATGTCGGCGACGATGCGCATGCTCGGTTCGGGCGGGTAGATGAAAGTGTTGCGGACCATGAACTCTTTCAGGA
The DNA here is from genome assembly GCA_964344645.1 of uncultured Thalassospiraceae bacterium. Classification (GTDB taxonomy): domain Bacteria; phylum Pseudomonadota; class Alphaproteobacteria; order Rhodospirillales; family JABHCV01; genus JACNJU01. Next base: position 130,482 of record CAYFOJ010000002.1, on the reverse strand, counting down.
TATCGTTCTGAATGGTCCCGGCCAGTTTCTCGCGCGGCACGCCCTGTTCCTCGGCGGCGACGATGTAGCCCGCCAGCACCGGCAGTACGGCGCCGTTCATGGTCATGGAGACGGTCATCTCGTCGAGGGGGATGCCGTCGAACAGGATTTTCATGTCTTCGACGGAATCGATGGCCACCCCGGCTTTGCCCACATCGCCGACGACCCGGGGATGATCGGAATCGTAGCCCCGGTGGGTGGCCAGGTCGAAGGCGATGGACAGGCCCTTCTGCCCGGCCTTCAGGTTGTCGCGGTAGAACTTGTTGGATTCCTCGGCCGTGGAAAAGCCGGCGTATTGGCGGATGGTCCAGGGCCTGCCGGCGTACATGGTGGCCCGGGGGCCGCGCAGGAAGGGGGCGAAGCCGGGCAGGCTGTCCACGGTTTCCAGGCCCTCCAGGTCGGCGGCGGTGTAAAGCGGCTTGACGGCGATGCCCTCCGGGGTCTGCCAGATCAGATCATCCGGCGAGCGGCCCTTCAGTTCCTTGCCCGCGGCCTCCCGCCAGGCTTCGAGGGATTTGTCCGTGGGCGCTGTCATGGCGGGGTCTCCTTCCGTCGGTCGGGGGCTGGCGATTGCTGGGCGGCAGTATAAACGGGCTCTCGTCCGGGGAAAACGGATATTTTGTGCGACTGCGAAGAAGGGGCGAAAGCACACCATCCGGCCATATCTGTGGATAAAAACTACAATATCTAGTCATTTCAACAAGATATGGTATGGGGGTAGGCAGGCGAAGGAAAATGTTGTAGAAAATCGCCCATATTCATCATCTACGCCAACAAACAACAAAGGAGGCAGGAGCCGCGCAGAAACGGTCTACGAGGAGGGGGGGTATTTCACCGCACGGCATTCTCCCGTATTTTTTTCTGTGTTCCTGAAGCAACAATATGGCCATTGATTGGACACCGGATCGCGTCAAGACCCTGATGGCGCTGTGGGCGGAGGGGGTCTCCACCCTGGAAATCGGCCGCCGTCTCGGCGTCACCAAGAACGCCGTCGTCGGCAAGGTGCATCGCCTGGGGCTGCCCAAGCGCCAGTCGCCGATCAGTTCCGCCCCCCGGGCCCCCCGGGCGGCGAAGCCCACCGAGCCGCCCAAGCCCAAGGTGGAGGAGGCGCCCCTGCCCGACACCGCCGACATGGTGAAGATGGAGGAGCTGACCTCGGGCATGTGCAATTGGCCGGAGGGGGAGCCGGGAACGGACGACTTCCGCTTCTGCGGCCAGCAGGTTCTGGAAGGAAAGCCCTACTGCGCCGCCCACTGCGCCCGCGCCTACGTCAAGAGCACCCGCGACCGCGAGCGGGACAGGGGCGAAGCCAAGGTCGCCTGAGGCCCACCGGACTCACCGCCGGCTACCGGCCAGGGAGCGGGGAATTCCCCCGCTCTTTTTTTGCGCGAAACTGTCTTGCCTAAAATAGGTAAAAATACCTTGACATTATGCTCTTAATAAGATATGTATAGCCTAAGTTTATTCTCGTAACATGCATTTTTGGGAGATACGGTTCATGAGGTGCGCCTATCAACGGTTCGGAGCGTGGCTGCTCATGGCCCTCTTCGTTTCCGTCTTCCTTTACGCCGTTCCGGCACGGGCCGATAAAGCCGGCGAGGCGGAGGACGCCTTCGCCGCCGCCGTCGCCGCCGTGCACGACGGCGATGATGAGCGGGCGATCCACATCCTCCGCCCCTTCGCCGAAGCGGGGAACGTCAAGGCCATGTCCCTGCTGGGTTCCCTTCTCTATGAAGACGAGAATGTGGAGGCGCAGCGGACCGCCGGGCGATGGTTGGTGCAGGCGGCGAAAGCGGGCGATGTAAATGCTATGGCGGACTTCGTCGTCCTCTCTCTGGAGGGAAACCTTCTGCCTATCTACAAGGTCAGCCTGCGGAACTTCCTGGAACAGGCGTCGGAAAGCGGCCACCCTCTCGCTCAGGCCCTTCTTGCGTTCTATTATTTCGCGGGAAGCAGCTTTCCCGATGTGGGGTTGTACGTGGAGAAGAACCTGGCCCGCTCCGAGTATTGGGCGAGAAAGGCCTTGGGCAATGGGCAACTAATCGCCAAGGAACTGTTGTTCGCGATCGAAACCGCCCCCCTTCATCTCAATGATTTGAGGCTGGGAAATGTATGGCGGAACGTGCTGCAACTGTCCGATGGGGGCTATGCGAGCATCAGTATCATTCGGGGAGAGGTGTATATGGGGGGGGGGAACCGTCTCCATGGAGTGTTCGACCCCGTCAAGGCGGCCAAATGGTTCGTTCACGCCATTTACATCAACGAGGGAAGTGCAAAAGCGAAAGCACTCCTGAATAAACTGAACCTCAAGGGAAAGGTCCGGGATGTCACGGTTCTGGCGGACCCTTGGTTTTTGGAACATGCGGAGGACAAGGGGACTAGGTACGGCAACGCCGCCGGCTGGTGCGTGCGCCACGTGGGCTTGGAATTACGCTGCCTGCGGGCGGCCATCTTGGACCACCTGGGCTGTCTTCCGCCCTATTTCCCGGGATATTTTGACACCTACACGTCTTCCCCCGGCTATGACCGCTGCCGGGAAGAACAGTTGCAAAAGGAGGCGCCGGATTTGTTTTCACTTCGGAGTCTCAAGAGCAGGAGTATGAGCAATGGGTAACAGTGGTTGGAAAAAACCAGCAAAGAATGCATTAGAGGTCGCGACCGGCAGTCAAAGACAATCAGATGAACCCACCATAGGCCGGATAGTGCGGGCGAACGATGCGAAGGAGCGCCTTTCTCAAATGGGAATTCAGACCCGTGGCTTGACGATGGGTCAGCTCGACTCAATTCATCAGGCCATGCGGGGTATCGGGACGCCGATGGACCTTATTGAATCCACGCAGGAAGAGCGGGTCTTTCAAGAAGAAGTGAAAGAATTCATTGAGCATGAATTGAGTCGCTCAAAGAAGGCCTATGACAAGGCAATGGCCGAAGCCGTGGGCAGCGCCGTTGGCCAAGCGCTTTCAAGACATCTCGACAGATCGTATCAGTTCGAAGACCGCCGTGCGACCAATCAGGAACGGCAGTTGGCGGGCAAACCGGTGAACAAGCCCAGCGCCTACGAGCGCGACAGGCGGCGGGAAAGGGAACATCTCGCCAAGTCGATCAAGGTCCAGAAGGAATCGGAGCGGATTGCGGCCCGCAATGAGAAAGAGCAAACTCCTGAGCAAAAGGCCATGCGCAGCCTGCTGGCGCCGCCGCGCTCGTTGAAGGCTGTCCATCCGCCATCCTGGGAAGACGAAGATGATCATGGCGTGCGAAGGTCTCTTGACCGCCCGCCGCATGAAAAACTGGGTGTGTATTCCGAGGCTGAGAAAAAGAAAGCCGAAGCCGCGGTCGTTGCAAGGGCCCTGGCGGCGCAAAGGAGGAAAGACCGGACATTGGAAAAGATCGGCGGTGGCTCGCAAGCGATTCCTTCGGTCACTCTTTCCGGCGATCCCTATACCTTCGAAGATGTCCGTGCCACAAATCAGCAACGCCAATTGGCGGAGGAAAAGGCGCGGCGGGAAAAGGCCGCTCGCGACCGGCAGCGGGATATTTCCGGGCCCAATCGTGGCGGTCCCGGACAGGGTGGGGATTACGGCGGCGACGGTGACGATTTCGACCCCAGTGGCCGTTTTCATCAAGGGGGCCTAATTGACGATGGCAATCCCGCCGTTTCTTCCCAGGCTCATCCGGTCATTGCCCAGGAAGGTGAGTTCGTACTGTCGAAACCGGCGGTCGCGGCCCTGGGTGTTGGAAACGTCGCCCGTCTCAACCGGATATCGTCGGCCCAACCGGGACGCGCCGCCGGTCTTCGTGAGGCCCTGGCCGAAATCGCCGGCGGGCCATCGAAGGATGACGCCGCGTTGCGGAATATGCTGGCCGATGAACGCTACCACAGTGGCCTGCCGGGGGAACGGGGAGATTATTATTTCAAAGTCCGTCGTGAATATAAACTCGCCTATCCGGGTGACGCGCAAGGCAGACCCATTCTTGCCGAAGGAGGCTTGATCGACGATGGCGACCCCCGTGTCTGCCGCGACGATTATCCCGTCAGGGCGCCCGAGGGGGCTTTCGTACTGTCTCGCGGGGCGGTGAACCTGTTGGGGGCCGACCTTCTGGGCCGCATCAACGCCGCGGGCTTGAGTAACGACCGGGTCCTGCTGAAGGCCGTGAAAAAGGCCTTGGCCGCCGGTGGGTCTCAGGCGCTTTCGTAGGTCAGGGTGCCTTCTTCCTCCAGTTCCGCCGCCTTTTCGATCAGGCGACCGACGGCTTGCAGGAGCTGGACTTCCGGTACCCCGTCGGTGAATTGGTAGAGCAGGTCTTCTTCGAAAATCTTATGCAGTTTGTCGCTCATGTTGGCGATGAATTTGTCCTGCAGGGCCTGGTCGTCCTGGCCGGATTTGAGCAGCATCAGCATGTCGTCGTGTTCGGCCACCAGCAACAGTTTCTGGATGCCCACATCGCTCGCCGTCTTGATCCGCTCGATGAAATCCTTGGCCCGGGAACTTTCGTTGCCGACCAGTTCCCCCGGTGCCAGGGTCTTCATCACCGCCATCAGCAGGTGCTTGACCTGATCCCCGTCCAGGATGACCTCGGTGTCGTCGAAGCGCAGCGCGTATTCGTCGCCGCCGGTTTTGTCGAGGGAAATCTTCATGCCCGCGAGGCTGGCACAAGAGGCTTGTTTTGACAAGGTTTTCTCACGATGATGCGGGCCATGAGCTATTTGGACCGAATCAACGCCTGTCGCCGTCCGGACCTTGCCGACTACCTGCCCTTCACGGTGGAGGGCAGGACCGTCGGTTATGTGAAACCGGCCTTCGCCCGGCAGCTTGCCGACCATGCCGATACCTTCACCGTCACCCGTGGCCACGTCGCCCTTTCGGAGACGCTGGACGGGCCCAAGAGCCGGAGCGAGGCCGTCGACGGGGTGCTCGACCGGCTGCGGGAAAAGGGAATGGTTTCCGCATGGCGGGGAGAAAAGTACCCGGTCGCCGAATCCTTCACCGCCCCGGCCCTGTTCGAGATGGAACGGGCGGCCGTGCCCCTGTTCGGGGTCATCGGCTACGGCGTGCATCTGAACGGGATCGTCCGGGACGCGGACGGGCCCTCCCTGTGGATCGGCCGGCGCAGCCTAAGCAAGCCGACGGGGCCCGGGTTGCTGGATCAGATGGTCGCCGGCGGCCAGCCCGTGGGCCTGTCCCTGATGGACAATCTGATCAAGGAATGCGCCGAAGAGGCGGACGTGCCGCCGGACCTGGCCGCCGCCAGCCGGCCCGTCGGGGACGTCAGCTACGTCACCGAACGGCCGGAAGGACTGCGCCGGGATGTGCTGTACGTCTACGACCTGGAATTGCCCGTAGACTTCACGCCCCGCAACACGGACGGGGAAGTCGAGGCGTTCCTGCGCATGCCTATTCGGGAGGTCGCCGAGCGGGTCGCCGAGACCGAGGACTTCAAATTCAACTGCGCCCTGGTGGTCATCGATTTTCTCATCCGCCACGGCGTCATAGAACCGGATCATCCGGATTATCCGGCCCTCGTGCGGGGCCTGCGCGGATTGGATTGAAAGGAACCGAGCAAATGAGCGAAATGGAATTGAGCGTCTACCTGTCGGGGGAGATTCACACCGACTGGCGCGACAGGATCGAAAAGGGTTGCGCCGAGGCGGGCCTGGACATCGAGTTCCTCGCCCCGGTCACCGATCACGCCACCAGCGACGACTGCGGCGTCGATATCCTGGGGGCCGAGGGGGACGACTTCTGGAAGGACCGCAAGGGGGCCGGGGTCAACGCCATCCGCACCCGCACCATGATCGAACGGGCCGACGTGGTGGTGGTGCGTTTCGGCGATCAGTACAAGCAGTGGAACGCCGCCTTCGACGCGGGTTACGCCGCCGCCCTGGGGACGCCGCTGATCACCCTGCACGATTCCGCCGTCAACCACCCCCTGAAGGAGATCGACGCCGCCGCCCTGGCCGTCGCCGAAACCCCGGAACAGGTGGTGCGGATCCTCAGATACGTCGTCGACGGGGTGTTATAGCCCGGCCATTCGCCGCACGTCTTCCGGGGAGGCGCCGCTTTCCCGCAAGGCCCGGATGGTCGATGACCGGTCCCGCTTGGCCAGGCGCTGACCGGTTTCGTCCGTCAGCAGGGGGTGGTGGCGGTAGTGTGGCGTCGGCAGGCCGAGCAGGGCCTGCAGCAGGCGGTGGATGTCCGTCGCCGGGCGCAGGTCCTCGCCCCGGCTGATCAGGGTCACCCCCTGCAGGGCGTCGTCGACGGTCACCGACAGATGATAGCTGGCCGGAACGTCCTTGCGCGCCAGCACCACGTCGCCGAAGCCTTCCGGGCGGGCGGTGACCGGCCCGTGCTCCGCGTCATGCCACAGAAGGGGGCCTCCGGCGGCGGCAAGCGCCCTGGCCATGTCCAGCCTGAGGGCGAAGGGAACGCCCTCGACTTCCCGCTTCGCCGCCTCCTCCGGGCTCAGGTTCCGGCAGGTGCCGGGATAATGGGGGCCTTCCGGTCCCTGGTGGGGGGCCGTGGGGGCGGCGGCGATTTCGTCGCGAATGTCCTTGCGGGTGCAGAAGCAGGGATAGAGCAGGCCCCCGTCCCGCAACCGGTTCAGGGCCTCGGCGTAGCGGGACATGTGTTCGGACTGGCGCAGCACCGGCTCCTCCCAGCTCAGGCCGAGCCAGGACAGGTCCTCGTAAACCGCCTGTTCGAATTCCGCCCGGCAGCGCTGGCGGTCGATGTCCTCGACACGCAGCAAAAAGCGCCCGCCCGCCCGCCGCGCCAAGTCGGCGGCGAACAGGGCCGAATAGGCGTGCCCCAGATGCAGCAGTCCCGTCGGCGACGGGGCGAAGCGGGTGACGACGGCGGCGGGCATGGAATCGGAACTCATGGGCGGACCATAGCACTTTTCCCGCAGGGGGGGCCGAAATCAACACTGCGGACTATTAATTGGTATCCGGCACCACATGTAGTATCCTCCGCGGACAGGAAGGAGGACGTGCCGACGATGACCGCGGCTCTCGAACGCTATCCGGCCCTTGTGCTCAACGCCGATTTCCGGCCGCTGAGTTACTTTCCCCTGTCCTTATGGTCCTGGCAGGACGCCATCAAGGCGGTGTTCATGAGCCGGGTCAACGTGGTCGAGGAATACGATCACGCGGTTCACTCGCCCAGCCTGGAGATGCGGTTGCCCAGCGTCATTTCGCTTAAGGATTACATCCCGCTTGCCAAGCGTCCGGCCTTTACCCGCTTCAACGTCTTCCTGCGCGACGGCTTCGCCTGCCAGTACTGCGGCGGCGGCTTCCCGTCCGAGGACCTGACCTTCGACCACGTCATTCCCCGCTCCCGGGGGGGCATGACGTCCTGGGAGAACGTGGTCACCGCCTGTTCCCCCTGCAACCTGGCCAAGGGCAGCCGCCTGCCACGGGAAACCGGCATGAACCCCCGCCGGCGGCCCCGGCGGCCGACGGCCTGGGAGCTGCAGGAAAACGGCCGCGCCTTCCCGCCCAACCACCTGCACGAAAGCTGGCGCGATTTCCTCTATTGGGACGCCGAGTTGCTGCAAGGCTGAAACTCACCGAAAACCCTTGCCTTTCCTTGCCGGATGGCTATATTCCCGCACTTATTCCCAAGAACGAGGGTCACGAAAGACCCCGCCCCGCACGCCCTTTCCTGTTTTGGTGGGGAATCTGTGGTGGCTATTGGGACAAAAACAACCGGTAAACGCGTGATTGGAAAGAGTGAAACATGAGCAAACGCATTAAGTCCAAGTACAAGATCAACCGACGCCTCGGCGTCAACCTGTGGGGACGCCCGAAAAGCCCCATCAACAACCGTGAAAGCCGCCCCGGACAGCATGGCCAGCGCCGCCGCAAGGAAACGGATTTCGGCACCCAACTGATGGCCAAGCAGAAGCTGAAGGGTTACTACGGCAACATCACCGAGAAGAAATTCCGCCGCTACTACGACGAGGCCGTGCGCCGCCGTGGCGATACCTCGGAAAACCTGATCGGCATTCTCGAGCGCCGTCTCGACGCCGTGGTCTACCGCATGAAGTTCGTCCCCACCGTTTTTGCCGCCCGCCAGTTCGTCAACCATGGTCACGTCATGGTCAACGGCAAGCGGGTCAACATCGGCTCCTATCTGCTGCAGGACGGCGATGTGGTCGAGGTCCGCAAGAAGTCTCAGGACATCCCGATGGTTCTGGAAGCCGTGGTCTCGCCCGAGCGCGATATCCCCGACTACATGGAAGTGGACCACAAGAAGATGAAGGGCACCTTCATCCGCCAGCCCCTGCTGGCCGACGTGCCCTATCCGGTGCAGATGGAACCCAATCTGGTCATCGAATTCTATTCGCGTTAACGTGCATTGCCGATTATTGGCATTAAGTAAAGTCGTCCAGTAATGCGCTGGACGACTTTTTTGATGGGGAAGGCCGGCATGAGATTTCACGATGGAAAGGCCTTTACGGGTGAAGCGGCCTGGGATGCGCTCGACATCGCCAAGATAGAAGGCGCAACCGTGCGTTTGCATTGGGCCGACCAACCCTATGTCTGGCATGTCAATGACGGTGCCGAGGTTTTCGCCATTTTGGACGGCGCCGTCGATATGCATTATCGGGACGGGGCGGGAGAACATGTAAAACACATGGCGGCGGGCGACATCTTTCATGCTGAAACGGGTGATGAACACGTTGCCCATCCCATAGGCGAGGCTCGCATTCTGGTGATCGAGAAAAAGGGAAGTATTTAAGAGGCAGCCGACCATGGTTCAGATCAGTCACGAAACGCCGGAACAAACGGAAATGCGGCTGCGTAAGGTTATTTCAGAAACCGGTTTTAAGGTCTATGAGGGGGCTTATGTCTTCGAGGAATTTCCGTTGGCGGAGTTTTCCGACAAAGCGAACCAGGATGCGCTTTGTCTCGTGAGGGATGACCAGGTGTGGAGCCAACTTGTCCGTTCTGACGACCAGTCGAAGGAGCTGTTTACGATCTTCTCTTTTCATTTTGATGGCTGCGCCGATAACAGTGGATTTATCGGCTGGCTGGCCAATTACCTGAAATCGAGACTAGGCACGGGGTTGTTCGTGACGTGTGGGCAAAACACCAATAGAGATGGGATCTTTGACTATTGGGGATGCCCTTTGGAAGTTGGGGAACAAGCTGTGTCTTTGGTCAAGGAGTTGATCGCCAGCGACATTAACAATCGGAGTACACCTTGACTTTGCCGCCAAACCGGCGGGCGTTTTTTGTGCCTACCGGCAGGTGACTCCCCAGGTGAAGGCGACCTCGTCGGTAAGCTGGCAGCGGTCGCGCACGGGGTAGGAGGCGAAGGCGTCCTGCAGCACCGTCAGGGACCCGTCGGGGCGCTCGCCCCGGGCGTAGATGCAGGGATAGGCGTCCGGCAGGCTTTCTGGATCGACCAGGCCTTTCAGGCCGTGCAGCACGCCGTCGTTGGTGTAATACATCACCGACTTGTCCGGATAGAGCCCGCTCAGGGTGTCGTCGAAGGAATCGGCGGTGTTCCAACTCCCCATGAACAGGGCGTAGAGGGGGTGGGACGCGGGCCAGAAATAGATCCGCGCGCAGTTCCCATAGGCGCTCTCGTCGATGGCCTCGGCGGCGGCGGTGCGCTGGGTGAATTGGCGGTCGAGGCGCAACAGGGTGTTGGCCTGGGCGACGGCGAGGACGGCGAGTAGCAGGGCGAAGCCGTTGCGCAGTCTCTTCAGGCCTTTCCCGCCGGGCCTGAGCAGTTCCTTGCCGACTTGGTAAATCAGGGCCAGGCCGAGGCCGCTCATGACCAGGGCCGGGATCATGTAGTGACCGGCGGGATGCTTGGCCACCAGCAGGGCTTGCCCGGCGTAGGCGAGACACAGCCCGGCCAGCGCCCGCCCGGCGGCGGGGAAGGGACGGTTCCGGCGCCGGCATTGCCGCATCAGGCCGATGCAGAGTCCCAGGCCGACAAGGAAGACGACGAAGAACATGGGCCGGCTGGAAATGCGTATCAGGTCCCTGGGATAGGTGAGCAGATTGATGAATGTCTGCTCGCCGCCGCCATGGAAGCCGCTGGCCATGGAGATCATCGCCAGCCTGTCGGTGATCATGCCGTAAGCCCCGGCGGCGGGCAGGGAGAACAAGAGGATCGAAGCGGCGGCGGCGACGCCGTAAAGGGCGATGGAGCGAAGGTTGCCCAGCAGGAACAGGGGCAGCAGGTACAGGCCCGCCGAGGTTACTTTCGTCACCATGCCGAAACCGGCGATCAGGGCGAAGGCGATGGCGTAGCGGCTTCGGTGTCGCTCCAGTTGTCCGTCGCGCAAGGCCAGCAGAACGGCCACGGTCATGGCCAGCATGGTGGCGATCAGCAGCGGCTCCGGCGATACGTGCAGGGACCATTTGAAGATCAGCTTGGAAAGAAACGGCCCGCTTTGCAGAAGCAGGGCCGGGATCAGATCGCGGAACACCAGATAACCGACCAGCCCGGCCAGGGCCAGGGCCAGGGTATTGAGGACGATGAGGGCGCGGCCGATGATGGTCAGATAGGTTTCAGGATCGCTCAGGACCAGCCGGTTGATCTCCTCGGCGCCGGTGAAGGGATGCATCGTTTTGATGACCAGGGCGCCCAGGGCCTGCAGGGTGGTGCCCGGATGGGCGATGTGCTTTGGCCACTCGCCGTTGATCATGTTCAGGGAATCGATCAGGTACCAGTAGTCCGGGTCCAGGTTCGACCACAGCCAGAACGGCCCGGCGTGGTGGCGCATGAGCAACGATACCGCCAGGAACGTCAGGGGCAGGACCAGCAGGGCCAGCCGGCGCGAAGCCGGCAAGGCGTTGATTTCACGGAACAGGGCGGCAGGGGTCACGGTGTTTTCCCGAACGGTCTACAACTGGCCGAAGAGTAGTCGAGCCGGTGGGCAGAGAACAGGGAAATCAAAAGGCCGCCCCGGAATAATCCGGGGCGGCCCGATCACGGGGTCCGTGGATGGGGCTCAGCCGCTGTAGGCGATGCCCTTGTCGTCAAACATCTTTTGCAGTTCTCCGGCCTCGTACATTTCCCGGACGATGTCGCAGCCGCCGACGAATTCTCCCTTGACGTAAAGCTGGGGGATGGTCGGCCATTGGGAGAATTCCTTGATGCCTTCGCGAATCTCCATGTCTTCCAGGACGTTGACGCCCTTGAATTTGACCTGCATCTGCGACAGGGCGCCGACGACGGCGGCGGAAAAGCCGCATTGCGGGAACATCGGCGTGCCCTTCATGAAAAGGACCACGTCGGTCTCGTTGATTTCGCCGTTGATGCGGTCGAAGGTGGGGTTGTCGCTCATCTTGGAATTCCTTTGTCTCGTTATCGGTCAGGCTTTCGCCGGGACTTCGGTTGTCAGGGCCAGGGCGTGCAACTGGCCGCCCATCTTCCCCTTCAGGGCGGCATAGACCATCTGGTGCTGCTGGACCCGGGATTTGCCTTCGAAGGCGCTGGAGGTGACGCGGGCGGCATAATGGTCGCCGTCGCCGCGCAGGTCCTCGATGACGATTTCCGCGTCGGGCAGGGCTTCCTTGATCATTTGCTCGATCTCGGCGGATTCCATGGCCATGGAGTCTAATCCTTTGTCATTGCGGGAAAATTCTGTTTAAGACATGTAGTCCGGTAGCCAATTCCCATGGCCGGCGGACAGGTCTTCAACGGATATGGTTGCTTGATCGCCGACCGTCAAGCGTTCGCCGCCGGTTTGTCCGATCTTTTTCGCCGTGACGCCGGCTTTTTCAGCCTCCGACAGCACTTGGTCTCCGTCCCGGGTGGCGAGTACGTAACGGGCCTGATCCTCGCCGAACAGCCAGCCGTGTAGGGCCGGGGCGCCGTCAGGCGGGGTAATCGTCGCGCCCACCCCCGAGGCCATGCACATTTCCGCCACGGCGACGGCGAGGCCGCCGCCGGAGACATCGTGACAGGTGGTGACGCGGCCGCTTTCGATCAGCGAGCGCACGAAGTCGCCGTTCCGCCGTTCGAGGTCCAGGTCCACCGGCGGCGGCGCGCCCTCTTCCCGACCCTCGATTTCCCTGAGGTACAGGGATTGCCCGAGATGGCCCGTGGTATCGCCGATCAGCACGATGTCCAGGCCTTCCTCGGCGAAGGCGACGGCGGCCCGGTTGTTGACGTCGGCCATCAGCCCGACGCCGCCGATGGTCGGGGTCGGCAGGATGCCCTGGCCGTTGGTTTCGTTGTAAAGGGAGACGTTGCCGGAAACGACCGGGAAGTCGAGCGCCTCGCAGGCTTCGCCGATGCCCTTCACGCAGCCGACAAACTGGCCCATGATTTCCGGCCGTTCCGGGTTGCCGAAGTTCATGTTGTCGGTGATGGCCAACGGGCGGGCCCCGGTGGCGGTGATGTTGCGCCAGGCCTCGGCGACGGCCTGCTTTCCGCCCTCGAAGGGATCGGCGACGCAATAACGCGGCGTGCAGTCCGACGCCGTGGCGATGGCCTTGGACGTGCCGTGAATCCGTACCACGGCGGCGTCGCCGCCGGGACGCCCGACGGTATCGGCCATGACCATGTGGTCGTACTGTTCCCAAATCCAGCGCTTCGACGCCAGGTCCGGGCTGGAAACCAGGGTCTTCAGGGCGGCCATGGGGTCGGCGGGGGCGGCGACGGCGTCAACGGCGAGGGCCGCCTGTTTCGGCGTCTCCACCCATGGGCGGTCGTATTCCGGCGAGGCCTCGGCCAGCGGGTCGATGGGCAGGTCGGCGACGATCTCGCCCTTGTGGCGCAGGACCATGTGTTTGGTGTCGGTCAGGGTTCCAATGACGGCGAAATCCAGTTCCCACTTTTCGAAGATGGCGCGGGCTTCGTCCTCGCGGCCCGGTTTCAGGACCATCAGCATGCGTTCCTGGCTTTCCGACAGCATCATCTCGTAGGCGGTCATGTTTTCTTCGCGCTGGGGAACGGCGTCCAGGTTCATCTCGATGCCGACGCCGCCCTTCGACGCCATTTCAAAACTCGATGACGTCAGCCCCGCCGCGCCCATGTCCTGAATGGCGACGATGGCGTCGGTGGCCATTAGTTCGAGACAGGCTTCCAGCAGAAGTTTCTCCGTGAACGGGTCGCCGACCTGTACGGTCGGGCGCTTGGCCTCCGAGTCCTCGGAAAATTCCGTCGAGGCCATGGTCGCGCCGTGAATGCCGTCGCGCCCGGTCTTCGACCCCACGTAGACGATGGGATTGCCGATGCCGGCGGCGGCGGAATAGAAAATGTTGTCGGCTTCGGCCAGCCCGACGGTCATGGCGTTGACCAGGATGTTGCCGTCATAGGAGGTGTGGAATTCGCATTCGCCGCCGACCGTCGGCACGCCCATGCAGTTGCCGTAGCCGGCGATGCCGGCGACGACGCCGGAAACAAGGTGTTTGGTCTTCGGATGGTCGGGCCGCCCGAAGCGCAGGGCGTTCAGGTTGGCGATGGGGCGCGCGCCCATGGTGAAGACGTCGCGCATGATGCCGCCGACCCCGGTCGTCGCCCCCTGGTAGGGCTCGATGAACGACGGGTGGTTGTGGCTTTCCATCTTGAAGACGATGGCGTGATTGTCGCCGATGTCGATGATGCCCGCGTTCTCGCCCGGGCCGCAGATGACCCAGGGGGCCTCCGTCGGCAGGGTCTTCAGCCATTTTTTCGACGACTTGTAGGAACAGTGCTCCGACCACATGACGGAAAAAATACCCAGTTCCGTCAGGTTCGGCTCGCGCCCCATGATATCCAGAACCTGGCTGTATTCGTCTTCCGTCAGGCCATGGCTGGCGACGATTTCCGGCGTGATTTCGCTCATGTTTCCGCTTCTTCGAAAGGACTGTGAAATGATGCAGCCTTCATAGCCGATTCCACGCCGGAGGGAAACTAGAGTATACGCAGCCAGACGGCGTTATCATGGAAAGGCGCGCCGCCGACGGGGGCGGTGGCGTCGGCCCCGGTCAGGGCGTTGACGCCGATGCCTTCCTCGAATGCGGAATTGGGCCAGATGCTTTCGACGATGACCACTCCGGGGGCGGTGGCGTCGGTCACTTGCGCCTTGATGAGGATGTCGCCCCGGTCGTTGCCGAGGCGAACCCGGCCGCCGTCGGAAACCCCAAGGGCGGCGGCGTCGTTGGGGTGAACTTGAAGGCGCGGCTCGCCTTCCTTCCTTCGTGATGTCGCCGTTTCGGTGAACGAGGAATTGAGAAAGTTCCGCGCCGGGGCGGTGACCAGCCGGAACGGCTTGTCGGCGGTGGCGTTCTCGATCACGTCCCAATGGTCGGGCAGGGACGGCATGTCCTTCATCACGTCCGCCGGGCCGAATTGGGTCGGGCCCGCCGCCGCCCAGTCGGCCTTGAAATGGAACTTCCCGTCCCCGTGGGCGAAGCCGTTGCGGTAGTGGGAGGTTTCGAAATCCGGCTGCAGGTCGATCCAGCCGTTCTGCTGCAGGGTGTCCGCATCCGCATAGCCCGACGCCCGAAGGGTGGCGTCGACCAGTTCCCGGGCGGTCATGTCGAAGCCCGGGTGCTCCGCGCCCAGCCTTTTGGCCAGTTGACAGATGACCTCGTGGTTCGTGCGGCACTGCCCCGGCGGCTCGATCAGTTTCCAGCCGAGGCCCACATGCTGCTGGCCGCCGCCCCGGTAGACGTCGTCATGTTCCAGGAACATGGTTGCGGGCAGGACGATATCCGCCATCTTCGCCGTTTCGGTCATGAACTGTTCATGCACGCAGACGAAAAGGTCGTCGCGGGCGAAGCCCCGGTGGACCTTGTTCAGGTCCGGGGCGATGTCCATGGGGTTGACGTTCTGGACCAGCATGGCGGTGATCGGCGGGCCGTCGCCCAGGTCGTGGGCGTCGCCCGTGAGCGCCGGGCCGATGCGCGACATGTCGATGTTGCGAACGGACGGGTCGAGGGCGTCCAGGCCCTCGATCAGGGTCTTGTCGAACTTGAACAGGTCACCGTTGGAATGGAACGCCCCGCCGCCCTCGTGGGCCCAGGCGCCGCTGACCGTGGCGACGCAAAACGCCGCGTGCATGGCGACGGCCCCGTTGCGGTGGCGGGTAAAGCCGAAGCCGATGCGGAAATAGGTTTTCGGCGTCGTGCCGATGCGCCGGGCGAGGGCCTCGATGTCTGCCGCCGGGACGCCGCAGATGGCCTCCGCCCAGTCGGGGGTCCGCTCCTTCAGATGCTCTTCCAACTCGCCGGGGGCGTCGGAATAGGCGCCGAGGAACTCCCGGTCGGCCAGGCCGTCGCGGAACAGCACGTGCATCAGGGCGCAGGCCAAGGCCCCGTCGGTGCCGGGGCGGACGCGGATGAAGTCGTCCGCTTGTTCCGCCGTCGGCGTCCTGTAGGTGTCGATGACGACGATCCTTGCC
Source organism: uncultured Thalassospiraceae bacterium (assembly GCA_964344645.1). Classification (GTDB taxonomy): domain Bacteria; phylum Pseudomonadota; class Alphaproteobacteria; order Rhodospirillales; family JABHCV01; genus JACNJU01. Next base: position 115,086 of record CAYFOJ010000002.1, on the reverse strand, counting down.
CCCCGGGTCTTGCGCGCCTTGACGGCGTGGGACATGACGTTGACCTGGGTCGAGACCGGATTGGTGCCCCAGATGATCACCTGGTCCGAGAGGGCCATTTCCCTGGGGTCCGGCCCCATTTGCAGGCCGGTTCCGGCCCGCGATGCGGCCCCGGCGACGGCGCTGCAGACGGTGCCGTGCTGGCGGGTGTATTTTTTCACGTGGCGCAGGCGGTTGATGCCGTCGCGCATGACCTGACCCATGGTTCCGGCGTAGAAGTAGGGCCAGACCGCTTCCGGCCCGTGCCGTTGTTCGGCCTTGAGGAAAGCCTCGGCGACCTCGTCCAGGGCGGCATTCCAGGAAATCTCCTCGAAGGTCCCCGCGCCCTTGGCGCCGGTGCGGCGCAGGGGGGTCGTTAGGCGGTCCGGGTGATGGACCCGCTCGCCGTAGCGGGCGACCTTGGCGCAGATGACGCCGTCGGTGTAGCTGTTGTCTTTCGAGCCCCGGACGCGGCCGATTCCCGACGGGCCAAGGAGTTCAACCTCCAGCGAGCAGGTAGAGGGGCAGTCGTGGGGGCAGGTGGTCTTGGCGGAGCGGGTCATGGCTTTCCTGAATCGGGGATGACGGAACGTTTGGAACGCTTTTGTTTATGATCCGCCGCCTGCTTCAGAGTCAACCGTCCCCAGGGGGCGGCGGGCGGTTCCTCCGCCTCCGGCTCTTCCGGGGCGCGTCCCATGCCGTCGAACAGGGGAACGGACTTGTGGCGCATGGGGACGATCAGGATGCAGCCGGCGATCAGGCCGCCGATATGAGCCCACCAGGCGACGCCGCCGCCGTCGTCGCTTTCCCCCGCCATGGTAACGTTGACCACCTGCAGGGCGATCCACAGGCCGAGCATGACGAAGGCCGGGATGTGGATGAAAAAACGGAACGCCAGGGTGAGGATTTGCGCCTTCGGGTGCAGGATCAGATAGGCCCCGATGACCCCCGATATGGCCCCGCTGGCGCCGATCATGGGCACCGTGGAATCCGGGTCGAGGCCGGCATGGGTGAGGGCGGCGGCGATGCCGCAGAGGACGTAGAAGACCAGGAAGCGTCCATGACCCATGGCGTCTTCCACGTTGTCCCCCAGCACCCACAGGAACAGCATGTTGCCGATCAGGTGCATCCAGCCGCCGTGCATGAACATGGAGGTGATGACGGTTAGCGGGGCGGGGATCTGGAAAAGCTCCGGCGGCAGGGCGCGGCTGCCGAACAGCACCGACGGGATGGCCCCGTAACCGAGCACCGCCTTGCGTCCGTCGGCCTCGCCCAAAGACAACTGCCAGAGAAAGACGGCGACGCAAAGGGCGATCAGGATGACGGTGACGTATTGAAACGGGATACGCTTGATCGGGTTATCGTCTTTCAGCGGCAGCAGCATGGGGATCGGTCAGAGCGCTTTTACGTCCTGGAGGAATTCCTCGACGTGTTGGTTGACGGCGTTTGACTGCTGGCTCAGGGTATCGACGGCCTGGATCACCTGCTCCGCCGCCATGCCGGTATTGTTGACGGCATGGCTGACGCTGGTGATGTTGTTGGACACCTCGTCCGTGCCCGCCGCCGCCTGCTCCACGTTGCGGGCGATTTCCCGCGCCGCCGCGCCCTGCTGCTCGACGGCGGCGGCGATGGCGGTGGTGATCTCGCTGATTTTGCCGATGGTCGAGGAAACCCCCTGAATCGCCTGGACGGAGTCCTGAGTCGCGTTCTGGATGTCGGATATTTGATTGCTGATTTCATCCGTCGCCCGGGCCGTCTGGTTGGCCAAATTCTTCACTTCCGAGGCGACGACGGCGAAGCCCTTGCCAGCCTCGCCGGCGCGGGCGGCCTCGATGGTGGCGTTCAGCGCCAGAAGGTTGGTCTGGTCGGCGATATCCGTGATCAGGGCGATCACCTCGCCGATTTTGCTGGCGGTCATGGCCAGGCCCTGGACCATCTCATCGGCCCGTTCCGATTCGTGGACGGCGGAATTGGAAATCTGGGTCGATTCGTTGACCTGGCGGCCGATCTCCGAGATGGAACTGGACAGTTCCTCCGTCGCCGTCGCCACGGTCTGGACGTTTTTCGACGTTTCGTCGGACGCCCTGGCGACGGCGTCGGTCTGTCCGGTGGTCCGGGTCGCCGTCTCGGACATGCCGCCCGCGGTGGTTTTCATGGTTTCCGAGGCGGCCTTCACCTGGGCCAGGGACTCCCTGACGGCGGCGTCGAACCGTTGCGCCATCTGTTCCAGCCTTTCCGCACGGGCGCTCTGGCGTTCCTGGGTCTGGCGTTGCTCGTGGGAGATCTTGTTGGCCTTTTTCTTGTTCGCCTGGAAGGCGTATAGGGCCGCGGCGACGGGGCCGAATTCGTCATGCCGGTCCGGGTCGAGAACCAGATTGTCGCCGTCGGCGTCGGCCATCACCGTGTTGACGTCGGCGTTCAGGTCGCGGAAGCTGGCGCTCAGGGTCCTGTAGATGAAGAACATCCCCCCGGCCATGACCCCGGCGGTGACGAGCGCCAGGATGAACAGGACGGATACCAGGATTTCATTGCTTTTTCGGACTTTCTCCGTCAACCCCTGAAGGTCGTTCAGGCTGGCGGAAGTTTGTTCCTCGACCAAAGCGGTCAGCCTGTCCGTGGCGTCGCTCATGGCGGCGGCCACGGTGTCGAATTCCTCCATCTGCGGGTTGCCGCCCTTGGGGCCGGTATCGATGTAGGCCTGGGCCATTTTCCGGCCGCCCTCGTAATAGGGCGGGAAGGCGGTTTCCAGTTGTTCGATGGCCTTGAGGACCTCGGGCATGTTCAGGGTTTCGGCGTGGTTTCGGGCCTGATTGGCGTCGGCGGCGAATTTATCGGCGAATTCTTCGGCCATTTTGAAGCCGTCATCGAAACCCGGCAGCCCGCGGGTGGCGGAAATAACGGTCAGCCACTGCTGCACCTGGATGACGTCGGCCTTGATCTCCTTGATGGCGACCAGCAACGGGATGGCCGCCTTGGAGACGGTCGCCACCTTGTCTTCCGTCGATTTCAGTTCCGGCCCCTGGCTCATCAGTTTAAGAGCCGTGTAGGTCATTCCCCCACCGGCAAGGAGGAGTATCAGGCCGAGCGCGCCGAAGATTTGAGCCTTGATGGTCATGAAACGTTCCCGTTATTGCATCACATCCAAGAGCCCGAATCGAGGAATTGGTCCGCGCCCCGCTTTCCCACTCCGATTTCACATGAATTGTAAACAATTTGCAACGTTATTGATCGCCGCCGTCGCCGACCCCGGAGCGAGTCGTGGTGATGATGGAGACGCCGGCAATGACGATGGCGCTGCCGATAAATTCAATTGCCGTCAGTCGTTCGCCGAGAAACAGCATGGACCCGGCGATGGACATCACCGGCAGCAACAGCAGGAACGGACCCACCTGAGAGACCTTGTAGAGGCCCAGCAGCCGGTACCAGATGCCGTAGCCGAGCGCGGTCATCACCACCCCCATGTAGATCACCACCGTCCAGCCGATCCAGCCGGCCCCGGTGATGGCCCGCCACTGGCCGTCCTCGAATAGCCAGGAGGAAACGAACAACTGTGGCGCGGCCATGGCGGCGACCCAGGCGATCAGGGCGAAGCCGCCGACCTTTCCGTCCAGTCCCTTGATCATGATCTGTCCCCAGGCCCAGACGAAGGCCCCCGCGGTGACGAGGAAAACCGGCAGAAGGTCCCCCTGCAGCCGGGGTTGCCCGGCGATCAGGAAGACGCCGGCGAAGGCCAATGCCATGCCCGCCGCCCGCCGCCATCCCAGCCTGTCCTTGAGGAACACGGCGGCGAGTATGGCCATGAAGGGGACCTCCAACTGGACGATGATGACCGCCAGCGAGGCGTCCAGTCCGTCGACGCCGGTGAAGGTCAGGCTGTATTGAATGGTGGCGCTGACCAGGGAAATCCAGAAGATTTTCCGCATCAGCCCCCGGGGCGGCGGGAAGAACCAGATCAGCACCAGGGCGGTGGCGGTGAAGCGAAAGGCCATCAGCAGGATGGGCGGAAAGGAAACGTAGACGAAGGCGACCTTGGCCAGGGTGAAGCCGAGGCCCCAGATCAGCGGCACGGAAAGGGCCAGCAGGATGTCGAGCGGTTTCAAGGGCGGGTCCTTTCCGAAAAGTCACGGAAAGACCTTAAGCCCGAAATTCTTCAGGCGGCAAGACTTTCAACAAGGCCGTCGAACATGGCCTTGCCGTCGATACCGCCCTGCAGGGGGTCGACCAGCCTTTCCGGGTGCGGCATCATGCCGAGCACCGTCCGCCCTTCATTGGTGATTCCGGCGATGTTGGCCTGCGAGCCGTTCGGGTTGGCCTGTTCGGAAATCCGGCCCTCTTCGTCGCAATACCGGAACGCCACCTGGCCGTTGCCTTCGATTCGTTTCAGGGTCTCTTCGTCGGTTTCGTAATTGCCGTCGTGGTGGGCGATGGGCACCCGGATCACCTGGCCGTCGGCATAGCCCCGGGTAAACAGGGTGTCGGCGTTATCGACCCTCAGATGAACGTCCTTGCAGATGAATTTCAGGTTGGCGTTGCGCATCAGCACCCCGGGCAGCAGGCCGGCCTCGGTCAGGATCTGGAAACCGTTGCAGATCCCCAGCACCGGAACCCCCGCCTTGGCGCGGGCGACCACTTCGCGCATGATCGGCGAATGGGCGGCCATGGCCCCGGAACGCAGGTAATCGCCGTAGGAAAAGCCGCCGGGGATGACGATCAGGTCCGTTTGCGGCAGTTCCGTACCGCCGTGCCAGACCATGTCCGGGTCCGTTCCGATGGACTGCGCCAGGGCGACCTTGACGTCGCGGTCGCAGTTGGAGCCGGGAAAGACGATGACGGAGGCTTTCATGGGGCTCAGTCCGCGATCTCGATGGCGTAGTCTTCGATGACCGTGTTGGCGAGGAGCTGTTTGCACATGCCCTCCACGGTCTCGCGCGCCGCCGCCGGATCGGTCTCGCTCAGGTCCAGTTCGATATATTTTCCCTGGCGTACCTCGTCGACGCCGGAAAACCCGAGCGAGCCCAAGGCATGTTGAACCGCCTTGCCCTGGGGGTCGAGGACCCCCGGTTTCAGTGTCACGTGTACTTTCGCCTTCATTGCATCAACTCCGGGCCCTTCATGTCGGTTGGTCCGCTTTCAGGCAGGATGCCCAGTCGGCGGGCGACTTCCTGATAGGCTTCCTCGACGCCCCCCATGTCTTCACGGAAGCGGTCCTTGTCCATTTTTTCGTCGGTCTGGGTATCCCAGAAGCGGCAGTTGTCGGGGCTGATTTCGTCGGCCAGGACGATCCGCATCTGGTCGTCTTCCCAAAGGCGGCCGAATTCCAGCTTGAAATCGACAAGCCGGATGCCGACGCCGAGAAACAGCCCGGACATGAAATCGTTGACGCGGAGCGTCAGGCTCATCATTTCGTCCAGTTCCGGCGGCGTCGCCCAGCCGAAGGCGGTGATGTGCTCCTCGTTGACCATCGGGTCGCCCAACTCGTCGGACTTGTAATAGGTCTCGATGATGGAACGGGGCAGGGGGGTGCCCTCCTTCATGCCGAAACGGGTGGCCAGGGAGCCGGCGACGATGTTGCGGACGACGATCTCCAGCGGGATGATCTCCACTTCCCGGATCAATTGCTCGCGCATATTCAGCCGACGCATGAAATGGGTCGGAATGCCGATGTCGCTGAGCTTGACCATCAGATGTTCGGAAATCCGGTTGTTGATCACGCCCTTGCCGGTAATGACGCCCCGTTTGCGGGCGTTGAAGGCGGAGGCGTCGTCCTTGAAATATTGGACCAGGGTGCCCGGTTCGGGGCCTTCGAAGATGACCTTCGCCTTGCCCTCGAAAAGCTGTCTGCGTCTCGCCATGGGTTCGATTCCAGAAATAGGGAGTGATTCCGGCTGATATAGCAGGAGTCCCCGCCGATGACAACGTTTGGAAAAGTCAAAGATCGACGGGTAGGTAGGGGGTCCTGTCGGGCGGTCCGTCGGCGAACAGCCAGCGCGGTTTCATGGGCGCTTTTTCTGCCGCGGGAATGGCGATCAGGGAAGAGGATACGGTGCCGAAGCCGTCGTCTCCCTGGATGTTCATGGCGCCTCGGGGGCCCGCCTCGGGGTCGAATTCGGTGGACGCCAGCAGCGCCTGCCAGGCGGACCAGTCGTCGTCTGCGGGATCGTCGGCAAGGACCGGCTCGGCGGCGTCCCTGAAGGCGGGGAGGTAGCGGGTGACCCGGGCCGATGAGGGTTCGTTGAGGTCGTAGTCGGTGAGCATGGAGAGCCCGAGCGGCAGATCGCTCATGCGGATGCCGGGCTCGCCGTATTCGTTCAGCGAGGACACCCAGAAGGCCTCCTGGGCATCGCCGACAAACAGGTTGAAGGGGCGGTAGGAGGCGGGTTCGAGATCGAACAGGGCGCCGGCGACGATTTCCGCCTCGGCATGGTCCAGGGCCTCCAGGGGCAATTCGCCCCGGCTTCTCAGGCTTGGGTCGGGGCCCAGCGATCCGGTCCGGTTGAGGATGCCGGAAACCAGATTGTCGTCGTTGACGCCAAGCCAGGTGCCGCCGGCCAGGGTGTCGATGCCGGCAACCAGATGGGGCCGGTCGGGCCAATGCCGGGCCGGTGCTTGCGACGGCCTTTCCAGCATCTCATCGCGGTTGGCGGCGATGATCAGCGGCCAATCGTGGCCCGGCCTGCGAAGGACAATCAGCGTGCACATGGGACCATTATACAGAAAAACGTAAAAAAATTCTTGCCTGATATTTGAAACCGCCCGATAGCCATTGCGAAACGGGGGTTTCGCCAGTATTGTCCCCGGAAACGACCCGGAAATTGAGGACCACCCGTCATGAGCGACAACTTTAAGAAACGTGGCACCAGCGAAGAAGCCAAGTTCAAGCACGATTCCGAACAGCAGTTCAAAGTCGACGCCAAACGCAACAAGCTGCTCGGCGTCTGGGCGGCGGAAAAGCTGGGCCTGAGCGGTGACGAAATCGAGGACTTCGCCAAGAAAGTCGTCATTGCGGACCTGGACGAGGCCGGCCACGAAGATGTCGTTCGGATGGTTTCGCAAAGCTTCCGCGACGGCGGGGTCGGCATCGGCGACGATGAAATCCGCGAAAAGATCAAGGAGCTTCAGGGCGTCGCCGAGGAAGAGGTGGCGCAGGAATACCCCACCCCCCTGAGCGACGACCACGGCCGCGTCGGCGACTGATTGCCCCCTGTTTGATGCCGTGTGATTCAGCTTAAGAGATACGGTTCATCATCATGAGCCGTATCCCTGAACCATCACACTAACCGAAAACCCGCTTGAAGATGGCGTCGGCGTTCTTGGTATGGAAGGCCGTCGATTCGCCGTCGAACAGGTCTTTCAACCCCGCCTCGCCGAGAGCCTCGGCCACGTCTTCGTCCCGTGACAGGTAATAGAAGAAGCGGCTCTCGTGACCGGCGGCTTCTTGGTCCTCCGGCGCCGGTTCGACGGCCCCGTCCGGGTTGTCCGGGTCGATGCCGTAGCTGCGCCAGACCTTCATGGCGTTGCGCTGGACGATGCGGTAGCCGTCCTCGCGGCTGACCCCGTGCTGGGTCAGGGTCAGCAGGACCCGCTGGGAATCGTGCAGTCCGCCGAACTGCATCAGGTTTTCCATCATGCTTTTCGGATAGACCACCAGTTTGTCCATCATGCCGGTCAGGCGGCCCAGCGCGAAGTCCAGGGTGACCGTGGCGTCGGGACCGAACATGCGCTCGACGGAGGAATGGGAGATGTCGCGTTCGTGCCAAAGGGCGATATTCTCCATCGCCGGGGTGACGGCGGCGCGGACGATGCGGGCCAGGCCGGTCAGGTTTTCCGACAGGATCGGATTGCGCTTGTGGGGCATGGCGCTGGAGCCCTTCTGCCCGGGGGCGAAATATTCCTGCGCCTCGCGCACCTCCGAACGCTGCAGGTGGCGCACTTCCGTCGCCAGCCGCTCCACCGCGCCGGCGATGACGCCCAGGGTGGCGAAGTAGGCGGCGTGGCGGTCGCGCGGTATGACCTGGGTGGACACGGGCTCGGGCTTCAGGCCGAGCTTGGCGGCGACATGTTCCTCCACCTTGGGGTCGATATTGGCGAAGGTGCCGATGGCGCCTGAAATGGCGCAGGTGGCGACCTCGTCGCGGGCCGTCGCCATGCGCTCGCGGCAGCGTTTGAACTCGGCGTAATGACCCGCCAGCTTGACGCCGAAGGTGGTCGGTTCCGCATGGATGCCGTGGGAGCGGCCGATGCAGACATCGTCTTTGTGTTCCCGGGCCCGGCGTTCCAGGACCGTCAGCAGGTCGTCCAGGTCTTCCAGGAGAATGTCCGCCGCCTGGGTCATTTGCAGGCCGAGGCAGGTGTCGAGGACATCCGACGAGGTCATCCCCTGATGGACGAAGCGGGCCTCGTCGCCCACGTGTTCCGACAACTCGGTCAGGAAGGCGATGACGTCGTGGCGGGTTTCCCGTTCGATTTCATCGATGCGCTCGATTCGGGCCGGGTCGTAGGGCTTGTCGCCCTTCTCCCAGACGGCCTTGGCCGCCTCGACGGGGATCACCCCCAACTCCGCCTGGGCGTCGCAGGCATGGGCCTCGATCTCGAACCAAAGGCGGAATTTGTTGGCGGGCTCCCAAATGGCGGCCATGCGGGGACGGCTGTAACGGGGGATCATGGTACGGTCTCCTTGACGAATAGGGCGGAACAGGAGGGAAACAAAAGGAAATCACTGAATTCAGCTTCAAACGCCGGGGCATTCGAAAGAAGCAACGTCAATACCCCATTGCCGTCTGTCCTGCAACGGATGTGAAGAAGGATGATAAGAAAAAGCCGGATATGTGGCAGGAAATGAAACTTTAAAGATTAACCCAAGACCTACTTTCGAGTATAATCGGGGTTGTGAACAGGATCATCCATATTGCCCTCGTGCTGACCGTCATCGTACAGGCGGCCGCTTGTTCCACCGTCGCCGCGCCGGAGGCGAAGGAGACGGTGGCCCGTGTTTTCGTCACCTCTCAGGGCTGGCACACGTCCATCGTTCTGGCCCGGGCCGATCTGCCCGACGATGTGATCCCCGAAGCGGCGGATTTCCCCGTATCGGGTTATCTCGAATTCGGCTGGGGGGACGAGGCGTTCTACCAGGACAAGGACCCGGGGGTGGCGACGACGTTGCGGGCGGGTCTGTGGCCGACCCCTTCCGTGCTGCACGTGGCCGGCTTTCGCAACAACCCCGCCCTCGCCTTCGCGAAAGAGGACAGGGAGGAAATTTCCCTCGATGCGGAGGGCTTCGCCGCCCTGACCGGTTTCATTCACAACAGCTTCGAGCGCATCGACGGGGCGAGGGCCGCTTCCGTCGGACCGGGCTTGACGTCGAACAGCCGATTTTATGCGGCGCGGGGAAACTTTCACATCCTCTATACCTGCAACACCTGGACGGCGCGGGCGCTCAAGGACGGCGGGCTGGATATCGACGTCGGCGGGGCGAAGTTCGCCAATTCCCTGATGGTGCAGATCCGCCAGGCCCGGTGGGCGGCGGAATAGGTCATTGTTCGAATAGCCTCTGGAAGTTCCGGTAGGCGATCTTCTCCGCCACGTCGCTGGGAAGATGGCCGAGGATTTCCCTGTAGTAGGCGTTCAGCTTCGGCGCCTGTTCGGGCCGGAAGCCGGCATAGTCAGAACCCATCATGAGGCGGTCGGCATGGCGCAGCATCAGGTTTTTCCAGTCCTGGCGCAATGTGCCGTCTTTCAGGGGTGGGTCGGCGAATTTGGGGATCCACGGGTTGAAGATCAGGGAGGTTTCCGCATACAGGTTCGGATGCCGGTCCATCAGTCCGCTCAAGGCGTCGGGCCTGGAATAGCCGCAATGGGCGAGGATGACGGGGACCTCCCGGTTGTCGGCGAGGAGACGTTCCAGTTCATCGGCATAGTCCGGGTCATGGTGAATTTGCACCGGGGCCCGATATTGCTTGGCGACCTTGAACAGGGCGGTGACGCCTCTGTCGTCAATGGGGGTGTGGATGCCTTCACTGGCGAAGGGGGCATAGCCGAGATGGATGTAGATTTCCCCGAAGCCGACGGCCTTGCCCGACTTCAGCGCCGCTTCGATCTTCGCCAGCCGTTTTTTCTGGAACCGGTAACGGACTGTCTTCTTTGAATTTTTCCCCCCTTGCTTGGACGTCTTCCGTTTGAAGGGGTCGGCGAAAAGGCGGATGTGGTCAGGGGCGGTCTTGGCGGCTTTGTCGATGCGCATGGCGTCGACGAAGAGAACCATTTTTTCAAACCCGGCTTCCGTCAGATGCCGGTGGGCGGTTTCAATGGATGCCCTGTTGGAGAGATGGGCGTGGGCGTCAAAAAGAGGTCCCGTGTATAGGGTTTCCGCCCGCGCTGGGGCGATGGCGAACAGTAATACGGCGAGAATCCGGATAAGCCCGGTCATCATTCCGCCTGATCGATGCGCCGGAAAATTTCGTTCAGGTCGTCGCAGGCCGTGGAGCCGAAACGCTGAATGATCGCCTGTCGTCCGCTTTCGCTTTGCAGTTCGGACTTCAAATCGGCAAGCAGGCTGTTCATCAACGTCAGGAAGGCCTGCCGGGAGAAGCTCCAGGGCTTGCCTTGCGGGTCGTTGGGGCAGGTATCCGGGCCCAGATGGCCGTTGATGATGTTGATGAACCAGTCGGAGCGCTTTTCCCAGTTGTTGAAATGAAAGCTGATGCGGATCAACGCATCCAGGGTGACCTCGCGGACTTCTTCGTTGGCGTAGAAGGCGTCCCAGTCGAATTCCTCCTCGTCGGTTCCCTTCATCCGGTCATAGACCCGGCGGCACTGTTCCTGCTTTTCGTTGATGGTGTCGGACCCCATCATCATCCCCAGGGCGGCGAAAAAGCCGGGCAGGATGCGGCGCGAGAAACCGTCGGGTTCGTCCGCCAGTTCATCGTCCTGAAGGAACAGGTCGGCGAATTTGGCGACGACGACCCGGTCGAAGGGCCGGTTACGGGCGTGGCTGCCGCCCTGGCTGTCGCGGCTGATGATGTATTGATCGAACGCCCGCTGGATGATCCGGTTGAGGATGCCCGGGTTCTTTTTGAACTCGCCGCCGATGGCGCCCAGTTCCTGGACGGACAGGGTGCCGTTGTTCTGCTTCGCCACCTTTCTCACCAGGCCGATGATGGAATCGATGACCATGCCGGTCAGGCCGCCGCCGCCGGGGGCGAAGGCCTGTTCCAGGATTTCCCGTTCGGCGACGATTTGCTTGTATTCCTCGATCCCCTCCTCGATGCCCTCGGCCAGGGTCTGCGTCGGGCAGGGCTTGCAATAGAAACGGAAGATGCGGCCCTGGTTGATGGCGTTCAGCGCCGTCTGCTGGTCCGAGTTGCCGGTCAGCATGATGCGTACCGTGTCCGGGGAAATGTCCCGGATGCGCATGAGCAGTTCCAGGCCGTCCATGCCGGGCATGCGCATGTCGCAGACGACGACGGCGACGGGGTCGTTGGTGAAGGAATGCTTCAGGGCCTCCTGGCCGCCGGTTGCGGTCAGCAGGTCGAAGCGCTTGCGGAAGTCGCGCTGGAAAGCCTTGAGGATGTTTTCGTCATCATCGATGAAGAAGACTTTCTCGCTCATGCCCATACTTTCATGCTTTGCGTCATCCAAGGCAATACGATAAGTCCTATTGGGCTTCAAATCCACACTTTACTACGCAGCCGCCCACCCAATTCAGCCCCCCCGGGTGGGGGAAATCATGCCGTAGATGGCCACGGTCTTGCTTTCCACCATGTCTTTGGTCTTGTCGCCGAAGTCGATGAAATGGGCGGTTTGCTGGTGGGCCTGGAAGGCGGCCTCGTCGTCGTAGAGTTCATAGAGGAAAAACTCCCCGGACCCGGGAGCCGGCGAGGCGACGTCGAAGGCGCGGCAACCGGCCTCCCGCGTGACGGAGTTTTCCGCCTGGGCCAGGACGGCGGTGCGGAAGGCGTCCGTGTGTTCGGCCTTGGCGAGGAAGTTGACGGTGACGACAAACATGACAAGTTCTCCTTACGACTGAAATTTCGCCTGCAGATCGGCCACCTGGGCGTCGGTCAGGAAACGGGTTTTCCTGTCCTGCAGCATCAGGAACAGTTTGGCGGTCTCCTCCAGTTCCTCGGTGGCGAAGACGGCGTCCTCCAGGGTTTTTCCGGCGACCACCGGGCCGTGATTGGCGAGCAGGACCGCATGATGCCGGGACGCCATTTCCCTGACCGCACGGGCCAGGTCCAGGTCCCCGGGCGGGAAATAGGGAATCAGAGGCAGGGTGCCGATCTTCATTACGTAGTAGGCGGTGATGGGGGGCAGGACATTGGCCGGGTCGATATCGTGCAGGCAACTGACGGCGACGGAATGGGTGGCGTGCAGGTGAACGATGGCCTGGGCCTTGGGCCGTTCCTCGTACATGGCCAGATGCAGGAAGGACTCCTTGGTCGGCTTGTCGCCGCCGATATGATTGCCCGCATCGTCCAGCCTGGAGATGCGCGCCGGGTCGATGGCCCCCATGGTCGAGCCCGTCGGGGTCATCAGCCAGCCGTCGTCCAGGCGGACGCTGATGTTGCCCGAACTGCCGAAGGTCAGCCCCCGGTCGAACAGGGACTTGGCCATGTGGGCGATTTTGTCGCGCGCCGCGGTTTCCGTCATGACAGCATCTCCAGGGCTTTGATAAAGAAGTCTTCCGTGCCGAAATTCCCGGATTTCAAGGCCAGGGCGATGCGCCGGTCGTCCAGGGTTTCCGTCCACGGCACGCCGGGATCGATCTCCGGGCCGATCCGCAGGCCATGGATGGCGAGGGCCGAAACCACGGCGCCGGAGGTCTCGCCGCCGGCGACGATGATGCGTCGGGCGCCATGATTGACAAGATCCCGGGCAATGCGGCCCAGGGCCTTTTCCATCAAGTCGCCGGCCCGCTTGGGTCCGTGCTCGGCCTGCGCGCGGGTTACTTCCGCCGGGTCGGCGGAACCGTAGATAAGAACCGGCGTCTCGTCGGACTGGGCGGCGGCCCAGGCCAGGGTTTCCTCCACCACCGGTTCCCCGGCGACAATGCGGTCGATGTCGAGGCGGCGGGACGGCCACAGGGTTCGGGCATGGGCGATTTGCCCCCGCGTCGCCTCCGAGCAACTGCCGGCGAAGACGGCGGCCCGGCCCGCCGTCTGGGGCAGGGGGGGCGGGGCGGGTTCGGTCAGCAGTCCGGCGCGGCGGAAGTTGTCGGGCAGTCCCAGGGCGACGCCGGAGCCGCCGGTGATCAGTTGGTGCCCGGCGGCGGCCCGGCCGATTTCCCGCAAGTCGTCGTTGTGAATGGCGTCGACGACCCCATAGGCCGCGCCCGCCGACGTCAATGCCCGGACTCCGTCCGATATGGCCCCGGCCCCTTGGGAAACCACTCCTTGATCGATCAGGCCGACGGCTTTTTCGCTCTGCAGCCCCATGAAGCGGACCAGGTTGGACTCGCTCATGGGGGTCAGGGGATGATCTCGCATGGAGGAATCCGACAGCAATTGATCGCCGACGAACAGGTGGCCCTTGAAAACGGTCCGGCCGTTGTCGGGAAACGCGGGGCAGACAACGGCGAAATCCGTCTCCAGGGCGTCCATCAGGGCGTCGGCGACGGGGCCGATGTTGCCTCGGGGGGTGGAATCGAAGGTAGAGCAGTATTTGAAAAAGAACTGCCGCGCGCCTTGTCCCCGCAGCCATTCCAGCGCCGCGAGGGAATCGGAAACCGCCTCGGCGACCGGGCAGGTGCGGGATTTCAGGGCGACGACGACGGCCTCCGCCCCGCCCGGGTCCACGTTCCCGTCCGGGACACCGATGACCTGAACGGTCCGCATGCCTTCCTTGACCAGGGTGTTGGCCAGATCCGTCGCGCCGGTGAAATCGTCGGCGATGCAGCCGAGCAGGACCGCCATCAAACCGTTCCCCCGCCGATCAGGCCGATAATCCGGTTCGTCACCGCCCGGGTGCCCATGTCGCCGCCGAATTCCATGGGTCGCAGGGCATTTTCCTGAAAGCCCCTGTCAACGGCGGCTTCGATCAGGGCGGCGGCATCGGCGAGGACGGTCTCGCCCGTTTTGTCGGCCAGATAGTCCAGCATCAGGGCGCCGCTGAGGATCGCCGCCAGGGGATTGGCCTTGTCTTCGCCCATGATGTCCGGAGCGCTGCCGTGGGCGGGTTGAAACAGGCCGTGTTCGTCGCCGATCTCGCCGCAAGCGGCCATGCCCATGCCGCCGACCAGGCCTCCGGCCAGATCGGACAGGATGTCTCCGAACATGTTTTCCATGACCAGGACATCGAAGTCCCAGGGGCGGCGGATCAGGTCGAGGGCCTGGGCATCGACGTAGTTGCAGCCGGTTTCGATGTCGGGAAAGGCGGTCTTGCGTTCATTGAAGATTTTCCGGAACAGGGCCATGGAGCGGAACACGTTGGCCTTATCGACGCAGGTGACGGCCCCCCTGCCGCCCCGGGCCTTGCGCTTGCGCGCCAGCCGGAAGGCGAAGTCATGGAGCTTTTCCGTCGTCGCCCGGGTGATGCGGAGAATATCCTGGACCTCGTCGTCGTTGGCGACGAGAGTGCGGTTGTTGGCGGCGGCGGAATAGAACAGGCCCTCGGTGGATTCCCGCAAAATCACCAGATCGATGTCTTCCGCCCGCGGGTCGGCCAGCCGGCGCGGCGCGTTGGGGTAGGCCCGCACCGGGCGGACTCCGGCGTAAAGCCGGTAGCGCTCGCGCAGCCTCAGGTGGGGGGAGATTTCCGTGCCGTCCTCATGGCGCACGGCGGGCAGGCCGATGGCGCCGAGGAAGATGGCGTCCGCCTCTCCGGCGGCCTCTTCTCCGCCCGCCTCGATGTCCCGCCCGGTTTCCCGGAAATACCCGGCCCCGGCCTGAATGGTCCGGTAGTCCAGCTCGAAGCCCCCGGCCCGGCTTCGCGCCACCTCGATAACGGCCAGGGCGGCCTCGGTCACGTCGACGCCGATGCCGTCGCCTCGAATGACGGCGATCCGGTAGGTCCGCTCGGACATGGTGTGGACTCCCTCGATGAGCACTTAATTCTCAGGTGGCATCGTCGCATGCTTCGGGGAACGGCGCAATTGCCGGGGCGATCCGGTTGGCATCCCGGGCAATCTTCCAGTATGATGCCGCCTCGGCCGCACCAACAATAACCAACAAGCGAACTGTTCGATGACATTCAAGAAACTTCTCGTCGCCAACCGTGGCGAAATCGCCATTCGTGTCTTCCGCGCCGCCAATGAGCTGGGAATCCGCACCGTCGCCGTCTATGCGGAAGAGGACAAGCTGTCCTTGCACCGTTTCAAGGCCGACGAAAGTTACCGCATCGGCGAGGGGATGGGGCCCGTCAAGGCCTACCTTAGCATCGAGGAGATGATCCGGGTCGCCAAGCAGGCCGGGTGCGACGCCATTCATCCGGGCTATGGCTTCCTGTCGGAAAACCCGGAATTCGCCGATACCTGCGTCGAGCAGGGTATTACCTTCATCGGTCCCCCGGCGGAAGTGATGCGGTCCCTCGGCAACAAGGTCTCGGCCCGGGAAATGGCGGTCAAGGCCGGGACCCCGGTAATGCCGGCGACGGGGCCGCTGCCGGAGGATATGGCGGAGGTTCGCGAACTGGCGCGGGAGGTCGGCTATCCGGTGATGCTGAAGGCCTCCTGGGGCGGCGGCGGACGCGGCATGCGGGTCATCGAAAGTGAAGACGACCTGGAACGGGAGGTCACCGCCGGCAGGCGCGAGGCGGAAAGCGCCTTCGGCAACGGCGAGGTCTATCTGGAAAAGCTGGTCAGGCGGGCCCGCCATGTGGAAGTGCAGCTTCTCGGCGACAAGCACGGCACCCAGGTGCATCTGTTCGAGCGCGATTGCACCGTGCAGCGGCGCAACCAGAAGGTCGTCGAAAGGGCGCCGGCCCAGTATCTCGACGACGACCGGCGCGAGGAGTTGTGCGAGGCGGCCCTTCGTCTCGCCAGGGCGGCGGGTTACGAATGCGCCGGAACGGCGGAATTCCTCATGGACGTGGATACGGGGGCGTTCTATTTCATCGAGGTCAACCCGCGCATCCAGGTCGAACACACGGTCACCGAGGAAGTGACCGGTATCGATATCGTCAAGGCGCAAATCCTCATCGCCGGCGGCGGGCGCATCGGCCATACGGAGGAAACCGGGGTGCCCCGGCAGGAAGATATCCGGCTCACCGCCCATGCCCTGCAATGCCGGGTCACCACCGAGGACCCGGAACAGAACTTCATTCCCGATTACGGACGCATCAACGCCTACCGGGGGGCCACCGGTTTCGGGGTCCGGCTGGACGGCGGCACTGCCTACACGGGGGCCGTGATCACCCGCTTCTACGACAGCCTGCTGGAAAAGGTCACCTGCCGTGGCGCCACGCCCGAGGAGGCGCGGGCGAGGATGGACCGGGCGCTCAGGGAATTCCGTATCCGCGGCGTCGCCACCAACCTGGTGTTCGTCGAAAACCTGATCAATCATCCGACGTTCAAGGACGCCTCCTACACCACCCGTTTCATCGACGAAACGCCGGAGCTGTTCCACTTTCCCAAGCGCCGCGACCGGGCGACCCGGTTGTTGAATTTCATCGGCGAGGTCATCGTCAACGGCAATCCGGAAGTGGCCGGGCGGGCGCTGCCGGAACCGCATCCCCGGCCCAAGGCCCCCGACTACGACTACGCCCGGCGGCAGCCGGGCACCCGGGACCTGCTGGACGACCTGGGGGCGGAAGGGTTCAGCCGCTGGATGAAGGAACAGAAACGGGCGCTGATCACCGACACCACCATGCGGGACGCCCATCAGTCGCTGCTGGCGACCCGCATGCGCACCTACGACATGGTCCAGGTGGCGGAAAGCTACTCCCACCTGCTGCCCGATCTGTTCAGCCTGGAATGCTGGGGCGGGGCGACCTTCGATGTGTCCATGCGCTTTCTCAAGGAATGCCCGTGGGACCGGCTCAGGCATCTTAGAAGGCGTATCCCCAACGTGCTGTTTCAGATGTTGTTGCGCGGGGCCAACGGCGTCGGCTACGCCAACTACCCGGACAACGTGGTCCAGGCCTTCGTCAGGCAATCGGCGGAAAGCGGCATCGATCTGTTCCGCGTCTTCGACAGCCTGAACTGGGTGGAAAACATGCGCGTGTCCATGGATGCGGTGCTGGAAACGGGCAAGCTGCTGGAAGGGGCCATCTGCTATACGGGCAACCTGCTCGACCCGGACAGGCCGAAATACGATCTGGACTACTACGTCCGCATGGCCCGGGAGTTGAAGGCGGCGGGGTGCCATATCATCGGCATCAAGGACATGGCGGGCCTGTGCAAGCCCGTGGCCGTGCGCCAACTGGTCCAGGCGGTGAAGCAGGAAACCGATCTGCCCATCCATTTCCACACCCATGATACGTCGGGCATCGCGGCGGCCAGCGTTCTGGCCGCCATCGAGGCCGGCGCCGACGCGGTGGACGCGGCCATCGACAGTTTCTCCGGCCTGACCTCGCAGCCCAACCTGGGCTCCATCGTCGAGGCCTTGCGCCATACGGAGCGGGACACGGGATTCGATCCGACGGTGGTGCGCCAGTTCTCCAACTACTGGGAGTTCGTGCGCAAGGATTACCTGGGTTTCGAAAGCGACCTGCGTTTCGGCGCCTCGGAAGTCTACCTGCATGAAATGCCGGGCGGGCAGTTCACCAACCTGAAAGAACAGGCCCGCTCGCTGGGTCTGGAGGAACGCTGGCACGAAGTCGCCGAGACCTATGCCGAGGTCAACCAGATGTTCGGCGACATCGTCAAGGTGACGCCCAGTTCCAAGGTGGTCGGCGACATGGCCCTGGCCATGGTCTCGGCGGGCCTCAACCGCGAGGACGTGGAAAACCCGGACCGGGACGTAGCTTTCCCCGACTCCGTGGTGTCCCTGTTCCACGGCGATCTGGGCCAGCCGCCGGGCGGGTTCCCGAAAGCCCTGCAGGACAAGATTTTGAAGGGCGGTTCGCCGATCACCGTGCGCCCGGGAGCCTCGGTCCCGCCGGCGGATCTGGCGGCGGTCAAGGGGGAAGCGGAAAAGAAGGTCGAGCGCCATATCAGCGACGAGGAACTGCAATCCTATCTGATGTACCCCAAGGTCTTCGTCGATTACGCCAACCACCGCCGCCGCAACGGCCCCGTCGAAACCCTGCCGACGCCGGTCTTTTTTTACGGCATGGAGGCGGGCCAGGAAATCAATGTGGATATCGAAAAGGGAAAGACCCTGAATATCCGCTGCCTGGCCAAGGGCGAGGTGGACGAAGAGGGCAACGTCAAGGTGTTCTTCGAACTGAACGGCCAGCCCCGGTCCGTGCGCATCGAGAACAGGACCGTCTCGGCCACGGTGGAGAGTCATCCCAAGGCCGAGGAAGGAAACCCGGCCCACGTTCCCGCCCCCATGCCGGGGGTGGTCGCCTCCATCGCCGTGCAGGACGGCCAAAAGGTGGTTTCCGGGGACCTGCTGCTGACCATCGAAGCGATGAAAATGGAAACCGCCATCTATGCGGAGAACGACGGCGTCATCAAGCGCCTGGTCGTCCAGGCGGGCATGCAGGTCGACGCCAAGGACCTGCTGGTGGAATACGAGGGGGATTCCGAGAATGAAGGATAGACCGAATATCGTCGTCATCATGGCGGATCAACTGGCGCCCCAGTTCCTGCCCTGTTACGGTCATCCCGTGGTCCGGGCCCCGGCCCTGTCGCGGCTGGCCGATGAGGGGGTGGTGTTCGAGGCCGCCTACACCAATTCACCCCTGTGCGCGCCGTCCCGCTTCGTCATGATGAGCGGGCGCCTGCCCAGTAAGATCGCCGCCTGGGACAACGCGGTGGAGTTCCCCGCCGAAATCCCCACCTATGCCCATTATCTCGCCCACGAAGGCTACCGCACCTGCCTTAGCGGCAAGATGCACTTCATCGGCCCCGACCAGTTGCACGGTTTCGGCCAACGCCTGACCACGGACGTCTATCCGTCCGATTTTACCTGGCATCCGGATTGGGATCGGCCCGGCGAACGGCTCGACTGGTATCACAACATGGAGGTGGTGACGAAGGCCGGGCCCTGTGTCCGCTCCATGTATCTGGATTACGATGACGAAGCGGTTTTCGCCGCCAAGCGTTACCTCTTCGATCAGGCCCGCGACGGCAACGAAGAGCCCTTCATGCTGACCGTCTCCATGATCCAGCCCCATGACCCCTATCTTTGCCGACAGGATAAATGGGAGCTCTACCGGCAGGAGGAGATCGACCTGCCCCGCACCCCCCTGGGCGCCGTGTCGGAAGACCCCCATAGCACCCGCCTGCGCCATTCCTACGGCGCCAGCGACGTGGATTTGGACGAAGACACCTTGCGCAACGCCCGCAGGGCCTACTACGGCTCTATCTCGGATATCGACGACAAGGTGGCGGAAATCCTCGCCGCCCTGGACGAGGCGGGGCTCAGGGACGATACGATCGTGGTCTTTACCGGCGATCACGGCGACATGCTCGGGGAACGGGGCATGTGGTTCAAGATGAGCTTTTTCGAGCACGCCACCCGCATCCCGCTGATCGTTCACGCACCGGCCCTGTTTTCCCCGCGCCGGGTCTCATCGGCGGTTTCCCTGGTCGATATCCTGCCGACCCTGATCGACCTGTCCCGGGGCGGGAAGCCCTTCGACTACGCCACCCCCCTGGAGGGGCGCTCGCTGCTGCCGCATCTAACGGGATCGGGCGGGCATGACGAGGTGATCGGCGAATACTTCGGCGAGGGCGTGACGGCGCCTATGTTCATGATCCGCCGAGGGGCAGGCAAATTCATCCGCGCCGGGGGCGACCCGGATCAGTATTATGACCTGGACACGGACCCCGACGAGCATGTGAACCGGGCCGAGGACCCGGCCCTGGCGGAACGGCTGGGGGGCCTACGTGAGGAGATCGAGGCCGCTTACGACCAGGAGGCCCTTGTCAGGACAGTGCAGGAAAGCCAGCGCCGCCGGCGCTTCCTGAAGACGGTCATGCGCGGGCAGGGCGTCTCCTGGGACTTCGCCCCCACCCACGATGCCGCCAACGAATACGTCCGCAACACCATGCCCATCTACCAACTGGAAAAGCGGGCCAGATTTCCGCAGGTGTAGCCCCCCACGCGATGGCTTTTGCAAAGCCGGCGGTTTTTTGTCAGATTGGCGACAACGTCACCGGTTTGGGAAAGGGCCGTCGTGAAAAGTGTCATCCCCCTTGTCGCCGTCTTCGCCGTTGCGGCGGTGTTGATGAGCTACGCCTTCAACATGGCCGAGTGGCGGACGGAGACCCGGACCCTGCCCCGGTTCTGTGAGGACAGGCCCGGGGCCCTGGGGCGGGTGCGGCAAATCCTGACCGAGACACAGCCGGTCGGCGACGAGGCCCGCCGGCCCTATATCGTCGCCGCCAAGCTATTGTATCTGATCCCGCAGCAGGATGGCGAGGACGTGGAGGCCTATCTGCTGCGCCTCGGCCGGAAGATCGATGGGGCCTGCGGCGGATGAGGAGGGAAGGGAGAACATGGTGGCGAGCCTGAAACTGGGAATTCGCGGCCGGTTGATCTCCGGCTTTGTCGTCGGCGCCATCGGCGCGGTGGCGCTCGGCGGCACCGTGGTCTATGTCACCGGCCTGAAATCCATTCAGGGAACCCTGGGGCAGACCTATTGCCAGATCGCCAGCCGCATCGGCGACCAGTTCGAAACCCGAATCGGCGAGGAGACCGGGCAGGTGCAGCGGATAGCGACCGACGCCCTGACCACCGACGTGGTGATGGATTCCCACGGCTATTACGGCGCCCGCCCGCAGGACTGGATAGACAGCAAACGCCGCCGCGAGGAAGCGGAGTGGGAAAGCATGGGATCGGACAAGGAGCGCCAGGCCGCCCTCAGCCGCCCCCTGTCCCATCGGCTGAGCGTCTTGGCGCAACTGCGTCCGGAAACGGTCAGCCGCTATCTTGCCTATGACAGCCAGGGGATTCTCCTCGGCGCCAGCGAATCCCCGCCGGCCAGGCGCTGGGCCGTCGACGACCCCTGGTTCAAGGCCATCAGGGACGAGCGGCGGCATTTCACCTATCTGTCCCTCGATAAGACCAGGGACCGGCTGGAAATCGCCATCCCGGTCTGGGGCGGGGTGGAAATCGTCGGCTACGTCAAGGCCGACCTGATTTTTTCCACGGTCAGCGGCGAAATCCGTCAGGTCAATTTCGGCAGCAGCGGCGAGGCGGTGCTGGTGGATTACGCCGGGGTTCCTCTGGGCGGGCAGCCCCGGGGCCGTTTCATTCAGGCCATGGCGGCCAGGCCGCAGCCGGAAGACGACGCCGCGACGAGGCCCTATTGGATCGCCCTCGGCGAAGGCGCGGGGCTGTGGAAGCGGCTCGTCTGCATCGCGCCGTTGCCGGTTCTGAACGGCTTTCGCGACCGCTTCGGCCTGCCCTCCTGGTCGCTGATCGTCACCCAGGCGCCGGAGGAAAGCTACGCCGCCTTGCGGGAGTCCCTGGGAACCCTCGGCGCGGCGGGACTGGCCTTCGTCGCCGTCGTCGGCATGGCCGGGGCCTTCATGGCCTGGCTCATCGCGACGCCGCTGAAGGAACTTCAGGCCGGGGTCAGGCGCTTCGCTCGGGGCGAAAGGGATCAGCGGGTCGAGGTGTCCAGTTCCGACGAGATCGGCGAACTGGCGGCGGAATTCAACCGCATGGCGGAACGGGTGACGGACTCGGAAAACGAGTTGCGCGCCTTCGCCCAGGCGGTGGCCGACGCCGCCGACGCCATCCTGATGACCGATCCCGAGGGCAGGATTTATTATTCCAACCCGGCCTTCGAAACCATCACCGGCTACAGCCTGAACGACATCCAGGGGGAGTTGCCGTCCATTCTGTCGGCCGGCGAGGCGGACCGGAAAATTTACGACTCCCTGTGGGACAAGGTGAAGGCGGGCCGGGCCTGGCGCGGCGAACTGGAACACCGGCGCAGCACCGGCGAGGCCTACCCCGTCGACATGACCTTCAGCCCCATTCACGATGAAAGCGGGCGCACCGTGTCGCTGCTGTCCATTCACCGGGACATTTCCCTGTCCCGGGCCTACCGCCAGCAACTGGAGCAAGAGGTGGAGGAACGGACGCGGGAAATCCGCGAAACCCAGGGCCTGACCGCCATGGGCCGGATGGCCAGCATGATCGCCCATGACCTGAGGAACGCCCTGTCGACCATCAAGATGACCCTGCAAATTCTCGAGCGCCGCCGCGCCGACAAGGACGAGGTGGAAAAGGAGCATTGCGAAATGGGCCTGGATCAGGTGCGTTATATGGAGCACATCCTGCGCGACATGCTGAGCTTCGCCCGCCCGGACCGCCTGCAACGGGACTGGCAGGACGTGCCGACGGTTCTTGACGGCGCCATCGCCACGGTCACGGCTTCCCTGAGCAACGCCAACATCACCATCGAGCGGCACGGCGATGCGGGCCTGCCGAAAGTCTACTGTGACCGTGTGAAGATGATGCAGGTGTTGCAGAACCTGCTTGAAAACGCCATTCAATCCTCACCTGAGGGGGCGAAAATCGATTTGTCAACCCGACTGGTCATGGACGCGCCGGTTCCATCCATAGAAATTCGTCTGCGGGACATGGGCGAGGGCATCCCGGACGATGTCCTGAACGATGTGTTCGAGCCTTTTTTCACCACCCGGGCCAAGGGCAGCGGCCTGGGCCTGACCATTGTCCAGCGGATCATCGAGCAGCATGGCGGGCAGATCGCCATTCGCTCCAAAGAGGGAGAGGGCACGGAGGTCCGCGTCAGCCTGCCCAGCGAACCGATGACCACGGGAGACGACATGTAAATGCTCAGAATGCTGATTGTCGACGATGAGCAGGCCAGCGCCAGGACATTGAAGCTGCACTTCAGCGAGCGGTTCGACGTGGACACCGCGGGCAGCGCCGACGAGGGGCTGGAAAAGCTGAAGCAGGCCGGCTACGACGTCATGATCTCGGACATCCGCATGCCCGGACGGGACGGCCTGTCCCTGCTGGCCGACGTGCGTGAACACCGGCCGGAAACCCCGGTCATCATGATCACCGCCTTTCACGATTTCGAAAGCACCGTCGCCGCCATGCACGGCGGGGCGGTGGATTACGTGCACAAGCCCATCGATATCGAGGAACTGGAATCCGCCGTGGAAAAGGCCCTGGCCCTGCACGGCGACGGGCAATCCAACGCCCTGACCATCGGCGAGGACGAGGTGCGGACCAGCCTTGTCGGCCACAGCAAGGCGATCAAGGAGGTGTTCAAATCCATCGGCATGGTTTCGCAGAACCGGGTCACGGCGCTGATCCTGGGGGAATCGGGTACCGGCAAGGAACTGGTGGCGCGGGCCATTCACAACACCAGCCACGAATGCAATCAGCCCTTTGTCGCCATCAACTGCGCGGCCCTGGTCGAGACCCTGCTGGAAAGCGAAATGTTCGGCCACGAGAAAGGGGCCTTCACCGGGGCCGTCGGCTCGCGCAAGGGCAAGGTGGAACTGGCCGGCGAGGGCACCCTGTTCCTCGACGAGGTGGCGGAACTGTCGCCGCGCATGCAGGGCAAACTGCTGCGCCTGCTGGAGGAACGGGAATTCCATTCGGTCGGCGGCAACGCCACCAAGGTCAGCGAGGCCCGCTTTATCACCGCCACCAACGCTGACCTGGCGGCCCGGGTTGAAAGCGGCGAGTTCCGAGAGGACCTGTTTTATCGGCTGAACGTGGTCAATATCGTTTTGCCGCCCCTGCGGGAACGGACCGAAGACATTCCGGTGCTCGTCGAGCACTTGCTGAAGCGGATCAACAAGGACATCCACAAGGGCATCCGCCGCGTTCCCGGCAGCGTCATGGCGGCGCTCACCCGTTACGACTGGCCCGGCAACGTGCGGGAACTGGAAAACGTCCTGATGAAGGCCGTGGTCATGGCCCAGGGGGATGCGCTTAACATCGCCCACCTGCCGGACGAGATCGTCGGGGGCGGAGACATTCCCGCGCCCCTTGCCGGAGGGGAACGGGAAGATCAGGCGGCGTCGGGAAAAACCCTCAAGGACCTGGAAAAAAACCATATCGAGCGCGTCTTGACGGAAACCGGCTGGCACAAGGGCCGGGCGTGCGAAATCCTCGGTATTTCCCGCCCCCGCCTGGAACGCAGGATCAAGGAATTCGAGCTGGTTTGCGGCCCATGAGCGATTTCGTTCAACCGGCCGCGAGCGGTTGAACGAAATAACAAGTCCCGCTGCATGAGGCCGATTTAGAAACAATCGAAACTTTCCGTAAGAGGACAGAAAAACAACACGAATAGGACTTCCCCCCGGTCTTGGCCCGGCGTTTGCTTGTAACGCGTCGTAATCGAGGCGATGAAAACAGGCCGGCCGCGCCTGAAGGGAAATGGGGGCTATGTCTGAAAAATCTGAAAGTTCGGCTCTGGGGCAAACGGTGTTTTACATTTGTCTGGCCGCGACCCTCGTCTTTTTCTGGTGGTTGCTGATTTACGACCACGGCGTTGTTTCGGCCCATTAAGGAGGAGCCGGTTTGATGTCCAACAAGTGGATGATGTTTGTCGTCGCGTTGATCGTTTGGACGGTCTATTTCCATACCGTCGACTGGTTGATCATGGAAGGTCAGGGCCTGCCCGTGGGCATGGACCTGATGCCGAAATGAGAATGCCGATGATCCGTTCCCCGTGGCTGCCGCTGTCCCTGTTGGCGCTGGCGGCCTTGATGCCGGAACTGTCCTGGGCCGCCGAGTCGGCGCTCGAGGCCGGTGCGGGACTGGAACCGGCGCCGAAGCCGGGCCGCGCCGATTATCCTGCCGTCGCCGGGGTCAGCGCCCGCAAGTCCGCCTGGTTCCTTTCCCAGATGCATCTGTTCCTGGCCGCCTTCGTGCTGGCCGTGCCCCTGTTCGCGGTGATCATCGAATTCATGGGCGCGGTGACCCGGGACGACCGCTACGACGACATGGCCCGGGAATTCATGAAAATCTCCATGGCCGCCTATTCCCTGACAGCCCTTTTCGGCGGCGCCCTGACCTTGGCGCTGTTTCTCTTCTACCCCCATCTGATGGGCTATCTGATGCGGGTTTTCCAGGGGCAGACCCTGCTTTACGCCCTGCTGTTCGGGTTGGAATCGGTGTTCCTTTACGTCTACTACTATTCTTGGGACGCCCTGCGGTGGGGAAACCGCAAATGGTACCACATGTCCATCGGCCTGGGGCTGAACACGGTCGGACTGACCCTGATGTTCGTCGCCAACGCCTGGGCGTCGTTCATGATGTCGCCGTCGGGCGTGGCCGCCGACGGGGCCGTCACCGGCACCATTTGGGAAGCCACCCGCAACCCCTTGTGGAACCCCATCAACCTGCACCGGTTCCTCGCCAACATCGCCTATGGCGGGGCCATCGTCGGCGCCTATGCGGCGTATAAATTTCTCAGCGCCAGGACGGCGGAAATCCGCGCCCATTACGACTGGATGGGCTACACCTCCAATTTCATCGCCGTCGCCGGTTTCCTGCCCCTGCCCTTTGCCGGTTACTGGCTGATGGCGGAGGTCTACGCCTATTCCCAGCAAATGGGCATCACCGCCATGGGCGGGGTCCTGGCCTGGCTGTTCATCATCCAGGCGGTGCTCATCGGCACCATCATGCTGGCCGCCAACTATTATCTGTGGTGCGGCCTGATGCGCACGGACCGAGGTGTCCTGTACGCCCCATACGTCAAATATATCGCGGTGGTCATCGTCGCCGGATTCCTGGTCTGGGTGACCCCCCACTCGCTGATTCTGACGCCCCAGGAAATGCAGATGCTCGGCGGCAGCCACCATCACCTGCTGGGGCCGCTCGGCATCATGCCGGCCAAGAACACGGCGGTGAACCTGATGCTGGTGTTCACCTTCCTCAGTTTTCAGATGTTCTACCGCTCCAACCGGGAGGCGACGGTGTCCTGGGCGGCGGCGGGAAACATGGTCATCGTGGCGTTGTACGTCATCGGCTGCCTGAACATCGTCGGGGCCGGCATCTACGGCTACATCACGCCGACGGTCTATAAGGTCGGGGCGTCGGTGCCCCAGGTGGTGACGACCCTGTCGATCATCGTCTTCTCCGTGCTCATCGATATCTTCATGTTCCGTGGCGGCAGGAAATCAACCGTCCATTGGGGGCGGATGTCGGCCCGTTCGCAATACGCCCTGTTCGTCCTGCCGGTGGCCTTCACCTGGCTGATGGGCCTGATGGGCTACATCCGTTCGTCCCTGCGCACCCACTGGCATGTCTATACGGTGATGAAGGACAATTCGCCCGAGGCCTTCATCCCGACCATCGGCGAGGCGGGCAATACCATCACCCTGATCACCCTGGCGTTCATGGCGGTCCTGGTGTTCGTCTTCTGGCTGTCGACCCTGGGCGGCATGAAGCAGGCCAACCCCCGGGAAGGGGGTGCGGCATGACCCTGCTCCGGGTTCTCGGTTTCAGTCTGGCGGTCCTGCTCAGCTACACCCTGTTCGCCAATATTCTGCCCCAGGTGCAGTCGGACCCGCCCCGGGAAGAGGAAATCGACACCGGCGAATTGGACATGCCCGGCATGATCGCCTGGGGCGAGCGCCTGTTTTCCGGCAAGGGGACCTGCACCCTGTGCCATAACGACCTGGGCCGCGCCCCGGATCTGCTGCAAATGGATCTGGCGGCCGCCTTGCCGGCCCGCATCAAGGCGGAGGGTTACGCCGGCGCCGCCGGGAACGCCGACGGGGACGAGGCGGTCGAGATCTATCTGCGGGAATCCCTGCTCGAGCCGTCCGCCTACGTGGTTCCCGGCTTCGGCAAGAAGGGCACGGACGACAAGGTCAGTCCCATGCCCCGGGTCGACGCCGCGCCCATCGAACTGACGGTGGCGGAACAAAACGCCCTGATCGCCTATCTGCAGGAACTGGGCGGATTCGAGCCGACCGTGCCCTTGCCGGATACGGGAGGGGAGGAGGCCTTGGACGAGGATGACGAGGAAGAGGCGGTGGCCGAAACCGGCGTCGAGGCGATTGAAAAATTCGGCTGCTCCGCCTGCCATGATCTGGAGGGAACGGAAGCGGATTCCGGGCCGTCCCTGAACGGCATCGCCAAGCGCATGGACCGGGCCGGGATCGTCGCCGCCATCATCGATCCCAACGCCGTCATCGCGGACGGCTACGAGGCCGACATGATGCCCGCCGATTTCGGCGCGCAGATGCGGGTTTCCGAACTCGACCTGATCATCGACTATCTGACCGGCCTGCCGGATTGAGGGAGGGAACATGCGTATCCTCAAACACCCCCTGCTTTTGTCCGCCCTCGCCATCGTCGCGCTGTATGTCCTGTTCGGGCATCTGGTCCACCCGCCGCTTCCCCGTTCCCTGCTCATTCAGTACATGGTGATCGTCGTCATCGGCGTTCTGCTGGTCGCCACCTTCAACGACGCGACGGCGAAGCGCATGGCAGACCCCATCACCGCCCTGTTCGGCGACCCGGCCCTGGCCGTGCCCCGGTACGCCGCCCTGCTGCTGGTCATGGGCGGCGTCGGATATCTCGCCCACGGCTGGGCCAAGCCGGACCTGGGCTCGCCCATCGAATTGCGCACCGTTCATCCGGCTCCGCCGTCGACCCTCAAGGTCTACGGCAAGAAGTTCGATCTGCTGAAACTGACCAACCCGCTGCGCGGGCAATATGAAAAAGGCTCCGAGGACTACCGGGAAATGGTCCGGGAAGGCGGCGATCTGTATTACCAGAACTGCATTTACTGTCATGGCGACCTGCTCGACGGCAAGGGTCACTTCGCCAACAGCTTCAATCCCCTGCCGGCCAATTTTCAGGACGTGGGCACCATCGCCCAGCTTCAGGAATCCTACCTGTTCTGGCGTATCACCACCGGCGGCCCTGGGCTGCCACGGGAGGGCACGCCGTGGGCCTCGGCCATGCCCGTCTGGCATGAGATGCTGAGCGAGGAGGAGGTGTGGAAAATCATCACCTTCCTCTACGACTACACCGGTCATGTTCCCCGTTCCTGGGAAAAAGAGGATGCCATGGCGAAGCCGGTGGAGACGGCTGCTGATGCGGCCGACGGAGCCCTGGACGAGGACGCCGTCTTCGAGGTGTACATGAAACGCTGCGCCCATTGTCACGGCGAGGAAGGCGACGGGCTTGGCGCGGCGGCGGAGCGGATGTACCCCTTGCCCCGCGATTTCACTTACGGGGTGTTCAAGTACAAGACCACCCACGCCGACGACGAGTTCCCCACCGACGAGGACCTGCGCCGGACCATCATCGACGGCCTGCCCGGTACCTCCATGCCGGCCTGGAAGGGTATCCTCAACGAGGCCGAGATCGCCGGCCTCATTCATCTGATCAAGCAGTTCGGCGCCTGGGACGAAGAGGAGGTGGAACACGCCCCCATCGACGAGGGGACGGCTGTGACGCCCTCGCCCGAGTCCATCGCCAAGGGCGAAAAGCTGTTCGTCAAGGCCTGTGTCCAGTGCCATGGCGAGAAGGGGCGGGGCAATGTCACGTCCGGCAAGAAGCTGAAGGACGATTGGGAGAACCGCATCTGGCCGCGCAACCTGACCCGTCCGGAAAGCTGGCGGGCGACGGCGACGGCGCGGGACGTGTTCCAACGCATCAGCGCCGGCCTTCGCGGCACCCCCATGCCCGAACACACCACCACCATGAGCATCGAGGACCGCTGGCACGTGGCCAATTACGTGATGACCCTGCGCGAGAACGCCGTTCCCCTGAGCAAGGGCGAAACCGTGGTCAGGGGTAAACGGGTGGAGGGTGAATTGCCGACCGACGCCGCCGACCCGGCCTGGGCGGAGGCCCCGGCCATCACCTTCCCGCTGGCCCCCAACATCATCAAGGAACCGCGCCTGTTCTTCTCCCTCAACGAGACCGTCACCGTGCGCGCCCTGTTCAACGACCGGGACGTGGCGGTCCGCGTCGACGTGGACGACCGCACCCGGTCGGTTCCGGGACATGCGGACGAACTGGCCTACCGGATCGAGGGAATCGAGCCGACCCGCGACGCCCTCGGCGTGCAGTTTCCCGTCGCCATCCCGACCACCAGCGAGAAGCCCTGGTTCCGCCACGGCGACCGCAAGCACCCGGTCAACATGTGGTACTGGGCCGCCCCCAGCGTCGAGCCGGAGGCGCCGTCCATGGCCTTGCAGATGGACGCCGCCGGGCCCGGCGGGCCGCCGGTTCCCCGCGCCGACCAGGACGGCCTGGCCGCCCGGGGCGCGTGGAAGGACGGCCGCTGGCAGGTGGTCTTCAAACGCGCCCTGAGCACGGATAAACCCGAGGATCTGCAATTCGAGGCCGGTCGCTACATCCCCGTCGCCTTCGCCAACTGGGACGGAGTGGTCGGCGAAGCGGGCGGACGCCACACCTTCACCACCTGGTACTGGCTTCTGCTGGAACCGGAGGAAAACCCGGCGGTTGTTTATGGAACGCCCCTGGCCGCCGGCCTGACGGCGGGGCTCCTGTTCCTGCTGGCGGCCCGCCGCCAGCGGCGCAAGTACGTCGCCGGATCCATGTAACGAGTCGTTCAAACGGGCCGGAGACGGGGACGCCGATTGAACGAAATGAAACCAGACCCCGTTGATGTTCTTTTGAGTAATGAAAAATAGCGGTGCAGTAAGTTGATACGGAAGGGCGAAAAAAATACCGCCGATGGTGCGGTTTTGGCATGCCCGTTGCACCTTTCAATTCGGTTTCCACTATTTCAGTGGTGTTTTTAACAAGGAGGGGATTGATGAGCTTCAAAGTGCCCGAACTCACAACCCGGGGTCTCGCTGCCGTAACGATTTTGGCCGGAACCTTGAGCGCAGCCGCCGGTGTCTCGACGGCTCAGGCGGACGGAGGTTTCGGCCCCGTTCCGTCCATCAAGGTCGACGCCAAGAAGGCCGCGTTGGGTAAACGCTTGTTTTTTGACGTCAGGCTTTCAGGGGACGCAGCCTTGAGCTGCGCGTCCTGTCACAACCCTGACAAGGCATTTACCGACGGCCTGGCGTTAGCCAAGGCGTACCCTGGTTCCAAAGGGTTCCGAAATACACCGACGCTGGTAAACACAGCACACAAAAAAGCCTGGTTCCATGACGGACGACTGGGCACCAACCTGAACGACGTCACCCGTGAATCCCTCACGGAAGACTATTCCATGAACATGGACATGCGGATCATGCAGGAACGCGCCAAGCAGGATCCCGTCTACGTGAAAATGTTCAAGGAAGCCGGCTACGGCGAACCGTCCAACGGCTCGATCCGCAAGGCCATTCCCGAATACCTGAAGACCCTGGTCTCCAAGGGCTCTGCCTTCGACAAGGGAACCATGTCGGCCTCGGCCAAGCGCGGTTTCGACCTGTTCAAGGGCAAGGCCGGTTGCGCCCAGTGTCATTCGGGCCCCCGGTTCTCCGACGACACGCCGCACAACACGGGTGTGCCGGAAAATCCGGAAGTCTTCAAGGATCCCATGCGGCACATGACCTACGCCGCCTTCGGGATCTTCATGGGGATCGAGAACATCTACAACATCCGCCGCGACGTCGGCGCCCATGTGCGTCAGCACAAGGCCGACAAGTCGGATGTGGGCATGTTCATGACCCCCACTCTCCGGGAACTCAAATACACGGCGCCGTACATGCACAACGGCACCATGGCCACTCTCGCCGACGTGGTCGAGTTCTACAACAACGGCGGCGGCTCCGACGTCAACAAAGACAAGGCGCTGAAACCTCTCGGGCTGAACAAGAAGGAAAAGGCCGATCTGGTCGCCTTCCTCGACGCCCTGAACGGCGATCCGCTGACCGGCGCCGAGTATGTCTGGGCGGATAAGATCCCGACCGACTACCCGGTGATCGAAAACTGGCTCGACGCCAGGAATTAGGAGGAGGAAAAGCGATGACAATAGCCAAGTACGTAAGTGTCGCCTTGGCCGGTGCGGTTTTCCTCGCCGGTTCGGCGCAGGCGGCGGATGTCCCGCCCCTGGCGCCATTGGGTGACCCGCCCATTCCGCTGGACAACCCGCAGACGAAGGAAAAAATCGAGCTCGGCAAGTTGCTGTTCTTCGATCCCCGCATCGGCGGTGACGCCTCGACCGGTTGTTCGACCTGCCATGAGCCGAATCAGGGATGGGCGTTCTCCGACGACTTCTCCCGCGGTTATCCGTCGACGGTTCACTGGCGCAACAGCCAGTCGATCGTCAACTCGGCCTATCTCGGCAAGCTGTTCTGGGCCGGTTCTTCCAAATCCCTGGAAGGTCAGGCCCGGTCCGCCGCCCGTGGCGGCGTTGCCGGCAACGGCGAGGCCGACGTGATGGAGACACGGCTCGCCTTCATCCCCGAGTACACCAAGCGTTTCAAACAGGTCTTCGGCACCGACAAGCCGTTGATCCGGGACGTTTGGCGGGCCATCGCCGCCTTCGAGCGGACGATGATCCACAACGATACGCCGGTCGACCGCTTCCTCAAGGGCGACGCCAAGGCCCTCAGCGACGGGCAGAAGCGTGGCATGAAGCTGTTCAACGGCAAGGCCGCCTGCATTCAATGCCATAACGGCGATCAGGCGACCGATCAGGCCTACCACAACCTGGGCGTCCCCCGCCCGGTGCGCTGGGAAGAAGACTCCCTGGCTCAGATTACCTTCCGTTTCGAACAGTACGCGAAGGGCGTGACCCAGGAGATGTATCGTAAAATCAAGGACGATGCCGGTCTGTACTACCGGACCAAGCAGAAGACGGACATGGGCAAGTTCCGGACCCCGCCCCTGCGTTACACCAAGTACACGGCACCGTACATGCACAACGGCGCTTTCTGGGATCTGCGTGAGGTCGTCGAGTTCTACAATGCCGGCGGTGGCGACAACGAGTTCACCGACGGCACCTTCGCCAAGAACAAGTCGCCCCTCATCAAGCCGCTGGGTCTTTCCGACGAGGAAATCGATGACCTGGTTGCTTTCCTGGAAGCCTTCAGTGGCGAGGAAATCAAAATGACCCCGCCGAAACTACCGCCCTACGCTCCGATGCCGGACGTAGCGGCCGCCAATTAAGGGAGGTCATGGAATGAGTGTTGATCTTGTGAAAAGCGCAAAGCCGGCGCCCGAAGCCAAAGGGGACGACGCGGCCAGTCATATGAAATGTATGATGAACCGCCGCCAGTTCCTGCTGACATCCGGCGCCACCACGGCAACCGTGATGGTGGCCATGAATTCAGGCACCTCCTTCGCCAAGGAAACGCCTGCCATCGTCGCCACCTATCCACGGAAGTTCGTCGCCAACCTGAGCTCGTTGAAGGCGGATACGCCCATCGACTTCAGTTACCCGGATGACGGCGCCTATTCGGACTCGATGATCGTCAAACTCGGCCAGCAGGCCGGCGGCGGCATTGGCCCGAACAGGGATGTGGTCGCCTTCAACTACAACTGCACCCACCAGGGCGGAAACATGGCCGATACCTATAAGGCCGATACCAAGTCCCTGGGGGCGTGTCCGTTACACCTGTCGACCTACGATCTGACTCGCCACGGCATCCTGATTTCAGGCCAGGCCTACCAGAGCCTGCCCCAGGTGCTGTTGGAGCTGGAGGGCGACAAAATCTTCGCGGTTGGCATTTTCGGCCTCGTCTACGGCCGCTATGACAATCTGCACGGTTAAGGGAGGAACAGAACAGTGTCTACTCCGTACTATATTCCGGAAGAAAACGTTCCGTTGCCTCCCAAGGACGCGGACGTCATCTCCACCGCCTGCGACTATTGCATTGTCGCCTGCGGCTACAAAGTCTACCGCTGGCCCGTCGCCGGCGGCAAACGGGGCGGCCCGACCGCCGACCAGAACGCGTTCAACGCCGACTTCCCGGTCGAAACGCTGGGTCCCTGGGTTGCCCCCAACCAGCACAACATCGTGCTGCACGAGGGTGATCCGCACCATGTGGTGATCATCCCCGACAAGGATACGAAGAACGTCAATCCCGACGGTGACTCGTCCCTGCGCGGCGGCTGTATCGCCCAGAAGTGCTACAACCCGCAAACCCCGACCCGGGACCGCCTGAAATCGCCGATGATGCGAATCTACGGCATTCTGCAGCCGGTTCCCTGGGACTTCGCTCTCGACGTGGCGGCCGAAGTGGGCAAACACGTCATCAGCAAGCACGGCACCCTGGCCTATGGCGTCAAGACGTACTCGTATCAGTACATCGAAAACACCTACGCCATCAGCAAGTATGCCCTGCGGTCCATCAACACGGCCAACTTCACGTTCCACGATACGCCTTCCGACGTGACCTCGACGCCCGGCTTCCGCGACGCCGGCTTCGACAACTTCGGTCCGGCCTATTCGGACTGGCGTGATGCGGAAACCCTGTTGATCTGCGGCACCGATCCTTACGAGACCAAGACGATCTTGTGGACTCAGTGGATCATGAAGGGCATCCAGAACGGTCAGAAGACGATCATGATGGTGCCCCGCCGGACCGCCGGTGTCGCCTACGCCGAAAAGAACGGCGGCATGTGGCTGGATATCACCCCGGGGACCGACCTTCCGGTCCTGCAGGCGATTTCCCGCGTCATCGTCGAGAACGGCTGGGAGGACTCCGACTGGATCAAGAACTGGGTCAACGACAAGTGGGGATCCAGCTCGGGCTTCGGTCAGGGCACCCGCAACACGCCGTGGCAATGGCGGACCACCTGGGGCAAGTTCCAGACCGGTGGCTTCGAAGACTGGAAGAAGTGGCTTCTCAAGCAGGAGACCTCAAAACCGGAAGTCGCCGCCAAGATGGCCGGTATCGACGTCCAGAAGATTTACACGGCCGCCGAATGGCTGGCCAAGCCGAAAGGGGGCAAGCGCCCGAAATCTTCCCTGATGATCGAGAAGGGCTTCTACTGGTCCAACAACACGGGCAACACCAACGCGGTTTCCTCGCTGGCCATCATTTGCGGCGCCGGCGGCAGGCCCGGTCAGGTCGTCGCCCGTGCCGGCGGCCACCAGCGTGGCGGACAACGGGGCGGTAAATATCCCCGCAACAAGTCCCCCATGAAGGTTCCGGGACGTCGCCGCAGGGCGCTGGACACCGATACCTGGACCATGTCCGGTCATACCCGCATGGCGCATGTCATCGGCACGACCTGGATCCAGTCCATGTGCGGTTCCCAGCAACTTGCCAAGAAGTTCCACGAACTGACGGTCGCCAACCCGCATCAGATACGCTCCTACGACAAGCAGGAGATTATCGACACCCTGAAAAAACGGGCCGACTCCGGCGGCATGGTGGTGATCAACCAGGACATCTATCTGGTCGATCCGATCGGCGCGAAATACGCCGACATCGTGTTCCCGGCGGCGACCTGGGGTGAAGAGTCCTTCATGCGGGCCAACGGCGAACGCCGCCTGCGTCTGTACAACAAGTTCTACGACGCGCCCGGCGACGCCAAGCCGGACTGGTGGATCATCGCCCAGTTGGCGAAGAAGATGGGCTTCGAAGGCTTCGATTGGAAAAACTCCAACGACGTCGCCGAGGAAGCGGCCCGCTTCTCCCGGGGCAGCCGAAAGGCGTTCAACATGGTCAAGGTGGCGGCCCACCGCGAGGGCAAGACCCTGCACCAGAAGATGAACGAGTTCGGCACCGACGGCATTCAGGGCCCGGTGTACATGCATCGCGACGGCACCCTCGAGGGAACCGTCCGCCTGCACGACACCACCCGGAAGCTGCCCGAGGACGGCCCCTGGGGCATGAACGTGTTCGGCAAGAAGCACACTCACTTCAACTCGCAGACGGGACGGTGCAATATCCAGAAGTCGCCCTGGTCCCTGTTCAGCGATTATTGGGAGTGGCTGAGCCCGAAGGGCGACGAACTCTGGTGTACCTCCGGGCGTTCCAACGAACGCTGGCAGTCGGGATTCGATGACCGCCGGCGTCCGTACATCGTCCAGCGTTGGCCGGAAAACTGGGTGGAAATGCACCCGGACGACGCCAAGGCCCGGGGCATCGAATCCGGTGACCAGGTGATGGTCTATTCGGATCGGGTTCCCAGCCTCAAGGAAACGACTCTCGGTGTCGAAGGATCCGACTACTCGTTCAGTGGTCAGATGAAGAACGGCAACGTCGAGTTGACCAAGGCCGCGGTGACCGGTGTGGCGATGGTGACACGCCACATCAAGAAGGGGGTCCTCTATATGGACTTCCTGCACACCGAGCAACCGGCCAATGCCCTTGAGGGCCGGATCGTTGACTGGATCAGCGGTAACTACAACTACAAGATGGGCGTTTCGAAGGTGAAGAAGATCGGCGTATCCAAGTACAAGCATACGTTCCGCTCCATGTCCTTCGCACCACGCGACATCACGTAGCGTATCCAAGGAGACTCCGGTCGGGAAGCATCCCGGCCGGAGTTTTTCCGATTTCGGATGCAAATTTGTTTCA
This sequence comes from uncultured Thalassospiraceae bacterium, assembly GCA_964344645.1. GTDB lineage: Bacteria > Pseudomonadota > Alphaproteobacteria > Rhodospirillales > JABHCV01 > JACNJU01. The sequence continues at coordinate 79,619 of CAYFOJ010000002.1, read as the reverse complement.
ATTAAAAGATTTCAGGTAATCCCGTGAACAAGCTCATTCCATTGGACATTGTCGAGGCGAAAAGCATGAGCACAAACGAGGTGCATGATCGGGTGCGCGCCACCCTTGAACATTTTTTACGGGAAGGCGTCGATATTCACCGTTGCGCCGCCGCCCAGGCGCTCGGACGGATGCGGGACGGGCGGGCCGTCGACGGCCTGATCGCCGCCCTGCTGGACGAAGACGAGGACGTCCGCGTCGATGCGGCGACCGCGCTGGCCGCCTTTGCCGATCCGAAGGCGGCGAAGCCCCTGCTCGACAACCTGCTCGGCGATCCCTGCAACGACGTCAAGCTGGCGGCCATCGACGGCCTGATCGCCATGAAAGAGCCGGAGGTGGTTCCCTGGCTGAGAAAACTGCTCAAGGGCCGGGACGAGGAAATCGTCTGGGACGAGGAGGAGGTCTACCACAGTGAGTGGGACGACTGGCTGGACATTCAGTCCAAGGCCGTCGCCGGGCTCGGCGAACTGGGTGTCGAGGAAGCGGCGGCGGAAATCGGCATGATCTTCGATGACGAGGACGCCCAGGATATATCCGACACCGCCTTTCGCGCCCTGAGCGGTCTGGGCGAGACCGGCTTCAAGGTTCTCGGCGTCTTCCTGACCCTTAACAATCCCCGCTACCGCCGCCGGGCGGCGACCGCCGCCGCCATCAGCGGCGATGACAGGGCCGCGCCCCTGGTCGACAAGGCGTTTCGGGACGAAAGCCCCGATGTCCGCCTCGCCGTGGCGCGGACCGTCGCGGCCGTCAATGTGGGCGACGACCGTCTCGCGGCGTTGCTGGAAGACGCCTCCGCCGACGTCAGGGCGGAAATTCTCGGCCTCGTCGGGGCGCATCATCCGGACCGCCTCGCCGCCGCCCTGGAGGATGTCTCCGCCAAGGTGGTCAAGACCGCACTCGCCCTGATCGCCAGGCATCCCCGTGATGACGAGGACGGGACCCTGGCGGAAAGACTTGAGGCTCTGTTGGAAAACGAAGACCCGGATGTGGCCGCCGCCGCCGCCGAAGCCTACGGCGCCGTCCTCGGCGCGGACGCCCTGGAGCCGTTGGCGGAACGGGCCGGGGATACCGCCCTCGCGGCTTCTCTGCGTCTCGGCGCCGTGCGCGGACTGGGCCGGATCGGCGCGGCGGGCGCGGCGGCGCTGGCGGAAATCGTCGGCGACGGCGACCGCCGGATTCGCCTCGAGGCGATGAGCCGTCTGGCCCGCTTCGCCGCTCGAGAGGACTGGCCCAACGGCCCGGCGGAGGTGCTTCTGGCCGGGTTGCAGGGGGAACTGACTCCGTTGCCCGAAGTGGAAGCCGAGGCCGAACCGGAAGAAGCCGCCGCGACTGAAACCGCCGAAGAGGAAACGCCCCCGGAGGCCGGTGAAGACGAGCAGGCCCAGGAGGTGGAGGACCAGGAAGAGGTCGCCGAAGAGGACCTGTGGCGGATCGCGCCCGGCGGCTCGACCCTTGAGGCCATTCTCAACGATGGCCAGGAAGCCGAACATCGTATGCGCCAGGACTCCGGGGACGTGGAACTGACGGAAGAGGACATGGACCTGCTGGAAATCTCCCAGGAACGCCGGGTCCGCAAGAAGGTGGTTTCCTTCGACGCCGTCGCCGCCCACGAGGACGTGCCCCTGTTCGCCGCCCGCCTGCTGGGCGACGTGGCCCGGGACGAAGTCGCCCTCGCCCTTGCCGAGACCCTGGACGGGGTCAACCCGGACTTGCATCTGGCGGCCCTCGATTCCCTGGCGCGGATCGCCGAAAAGCAGGGCTCCCTGCCTTACGAGACCGTACAGCGGCTGATGGGCATCGTCGAGGGCGGCGCCCGGGACATCCGCCTGCTGGCCCTTCGCGCCCTCGGCAAATCGGGCGGCAGGGGGGCTTCCAATACCCTCGGCGACTATCTGAACGACGACGACAGTTTCGTCCAGATCGAGGCCATTCGCGCCCTGGGCGCCCTGGGGCAACGGGACGACCGTCTCTACGGCCTCCTCGGGCACGGGGATTCCGGCGTTCGCCTGAACGCCGCCGAGACCCTGGCCCGGGTTGACGGCGAGGATGCCGTTGACGCCTTGGTGGAAGCCGCTTTCGCCTTCGAGGGGTATCACCGCCGGGAGATCGCGAAGTTGCTGCGCGATGTCGGCCCCGATGCGGCCAGCCGGCGATTCCTCGGGGTCCTCGACGACGAGGGCCGCCGCCGGGAATGGATCGTCGCCCTCGAGGCGCTGGAGGAAATTCATGCCGTTAACGGTAGGGACCCGGAACGGCGGGCGGCTATCTGAAGCGTATTTGACAATTGTCAAAATGAGGCCCGTCGCCGTCCGGTAAGATGACTCACCTTCACGAAAGACCGTGATCAATAAAGGAAGTGACTATGAATACGATATTAAAGGTTATGTCCGTTGCCGTCGCAACCTTCGCCCTGACGGCGAACGCCGAGGCGGCGAAGTACAAGGAAGGGTCCGTCGACAACGGCGGTTCGGTGTCCGGACATGTCGCCATCGGCGGCGCCCAGCCCCTGGTCAAGACCTTTACCATCACCAAGGACCCCCAGGCGTGCGGCGACGGAAGCCGGGAAGTCAGCGAAGTCCGGGCCAACAACGGGGCCCTGCTCGACGCGGTGGTCTACATCGACAAGATCAAGAAGGGAAAGCCGTTCCCGGCCGGTCTCAACAAGGTCACCATCAATCAGGAAAAATGCGCCTTCAAGCCGTTCCTGTCGGTGATGAAAAACAAGGGCGAACTGGAGGCGATCAACTCCGACGCCACCCTGCATAACATCCATACCTACGAATTCATGGACGCCATGAACAAGAAGCGCCGCACCGTGCTGAACGTGTCGCAGCCGGAAAAAGGCAATATCGTCACCAAGAAGATCAAGATGCGGCGCGGCGTCGGCATGAAGGTGGAATGTGACGCCCACGATTTCATGCACGCCTATGTGTTTGTCGCCAGCAATCCTTATTTCTCCGTCGTCGATGATAACGGCAATTTCGAGATCAAGGACATCCCGCCCGGCAAGTACGCCATCAAGGTGTGGCATGGCTTCCTTGGCACCAGGGAAGGCACCGTGGAAATCGCCGCCGGCGGCGCGGCCAAGGTGGACTTCTCCTATTAGGATTGGTTCATGCGCCCTGACCGGACAAGGAGAAAATTCAATACCTTCGACGCTTTCGTCCTGGCGGGGGCGGCGACCAACTTGGTCGTCGTCCTCTCCTTGTTCTTTTACTGGGTGACTCACTGATGCCCGGGCGTGGGCTCATGGCCGTGGCGGCGCTGGTCCTGGGGTTCGGCCTGGTTTCCGACGGGCAGGCGGGCGCGCCGGTCAGGGGAAGCGAAATGGTCGCCGTCCCCGCAGGTCCCGCCATCCTGGGCGGTCAGTGGGAATTCGGGCTGCCCGGTCCCGCCGTGCGCACCCTTCCCGCTTTCCTGATTGACCGTCATGAGGTCACCAACGCCGAATATGCGGCCTTTGTCCGGGCGACGGGGCGTGCGCCCGGAGAATTCGCCGCCGAAGAGGATTTGTCCCACCCGGACCAGCCGGTGACCGGGGTGTCCTGGCTGGACGCCGGGGCCTACTGCGCCTGGGCCGGGAAGCGCCTGCCCAGCGAGGAAGAATGGGAGAAGGCGGCCCGGGGAACGGACGGCCGCGCCTATCCCTGGGGCGACGACTTCATCGCGGGCAACGCCAACCTGTCGTCTGAGACGCTGGGAAAGGCCACCGCCCAGCACCGGGACGTCAGCCCGTACCGGGTTTACGGCATGGCGGGAAACGTTTCCGAATGGGTCGCCGACATCACCCTCGGCGGGGCCAAATGCAGGCCAGAAGACCTGTTGTTCATTTCCCACAAGCCGCCGGCCTTCCGCGCCTACATCAAGGGCGCCAACTGGAGCGACGGCAGCGCCTTCACGGCCAGGCTGAACAAGCGCCTGTGGGACGCGCCCGACGCCTTTTCCGATTTCGTCGGCTTTCGCTGCGCCAGGGACGCCGATGCCCGCATCGCCAGCCGCTAACCTTTCGCTGAAATCCTGACAGGGAGACACCAATGGCCGCGCCTCAAACCGCCAATTCCCCCATCACCCCGATAAGGGAGTCCGGGGCCGACACCGCGCCCGTGTCCCTGAAACGAATCCTCGTCGCCGTCGACGCCTCCGACCACGCCAACCGGGCGCTCGCCGAATCGGTCCGTCTGGCCCGGTCGGCGGAGGGGACCATCACGGGCATCCACGCCTACGCCGCCGCCCTGCACGACCGGCGCTTCAAGCAAATGGAGGGCGGCCTGCCGGAACGCTATCGGCAGGAAGAGGAAATGGACTATCAGCGGGAGGTCCACGACGACCTGATCACCCGGGGCCTCAACATCATCAGCGATTCCTATCATGATGCGGCGGTGATTCCGTGCCGGGAGTCCGGGGTTCCCTACCGGCGCTTGAGCCCGGAAGGGAAGAACTATGCCCGGCTGGTCGAGGCCGCCCGGTCCGGGGATTTCGATGTCATCGCCCTTGGCGCCCTGGGTCTGGGGGCGGTTCCGGGAAGCCTGATCGGCACTGTCTGCGAGCGGGTGGTCCGCCGCTCCCCCATCGATGTCCTGGTCGCCAAGTCGCCGGACCTGGCCATCGGCGACGGCCCCATCGTCGCCGCCCTCGACGGCTCGGCGCAATCCTACGGCGCCCTGAAGACGGCCATGGATCTGGGGCGGCGGCTGGATTGTCCGGTTCATGCGGTGGCCGCCTACGATCCCTATTATCATTACGTCGCCTTCAACAAGATCGCCACAGTGTTGAGCGAAGAGGCGGGGAAGGTGTTCCGCTTCAAGGAGCAGGAACAGCTTCACGAGGAACTGATCGACGAAGGCATCGCCAAGATCTACCAGTCCCATCTCGCCGTCGGCGAGACGGTGGCCGGGGAGGATGGGATGGACATCACAACCCGGCTGCTCACCGGCAAGCCCTATCAGGCCATCGCCAAGTATCTCGACGAAATCGGGGCCAGCCTGCTGGTGATGGGCAAGCGGGGCATTCACGCCGACGAGGAACTGGACATCGGCGGCAATGCGGAAAACCTGCTGCGGATGGCCTCCTGCCATGTCTGGATCGGCCAGACCACCCATACCCCGGCCATCGAGACCATCGCCGAGGAAACCATCGCCTGGTCCCGGGAAGCCGAGGACATGCTCGCCCGCGCCCCGTCCTTCGCCCAGGGCATGGCCCGCAAGGCGGTCCTACGCTACGCCCATGAGCAGGGCCATACCTTCATCACCCGCTCCATCGTCGAGACCGTCTCCAGGCGCATGATGGGGGGCGATCACAAGGCGGCGGCGGGGCAGGGCAAGCAGGGCTTCGAACGCCTCCGGTGGACGGAGGCGGCCACGTCTCTCCTGGAGGGGCTCGCCTCCCCGGCCATGGCCGAGGGTATCCGCCTGCGCGCGGAAAAGGCGGCGCGGGTTGCGGGCGGCGGCCGGGTCGAGGCTGAACACGTGCGCCTGTTCCTGGAAAGCGAGGGGAAAAAATGCCCGGTGCACCGGTCCGTCGAGGCCGAGGTGGCGGAGGAACAGGCCCCTTCGGATCTTCCCTGGGCCGCCGCCGCCCTGGCCCGGCTCACCCGGGTCCCCGAGCCCATGCGGGCGGCGACCAAGGCGAGAATCGAAGATGTAGCCCGGAACAAGGGGGCCGATCAGGTGACCATGGACATCGTCGAGGAGGGGCTGGAAGCGGCCCGCGCGGCCATGGCCGAGGCGATGCGGAAAGGCGGCCATAAGGGATAGACCATGACCGCCGAGGCACCCTACATCGCCGCCCTCAACCTGACCCGCCGGTGCAATCTGGCCTGCGCCCATTGTTACCTGGACGCGGGCGTCCGCGCCGGGGGCGGCGACAAGGAGCTGAGCGAGGCGGAGGCGCTTTCCGTGATCGGCGAAATCGGCGCCATGACCGACGGCGCCATGGTGGTGTTGACCGGCGGCGAACCGCTGATGCGTCCCGATCTCTACAGGCTGGCGGAATACGCCACGAGCCGGGGACTGATGACGGTGATCGGAACCAACGGCGTCATGCTTAACCCCGACCGGGTCGACCGTTTGAAACGGGCCGGGGTCGCCGGGGTCGGGATCAGCCTGGATTCCCTCGACAGCCGGCACCATGACGCCTTTCGCGGCATGGACGGCGCCTGGGAACGGACCATGGCGGGGATCGACGCCTGCCGTGCCGCCGCCCTCCCTTTCCAGCTTCATTTTTCCGCCACCGACGACAATGCCCATGAACTGGACGACATGATCGCCTTTGCCAAGTCGGCGGGGGCGCTGGCGCTGAACGTGTTCTTCCTGGTCTGCACGGGCCGGGGCGAGACGGTGAGCAATATTTCGCCGGACAGCTACGAGCGGATTCTGCAGCGTGTCACCCGCGCCGCGCACGAGGAGTCGGCGCTGATGGTTCGCGCCAAATGCGCCCCCCATTTCAAGCGCATGGCCATGGAGTTCGACCCCGCCTGGCCGATCACCGCCAGCCACGGGTACGAGGCGGGCGCCTGCCTGGCCGGGACCCGATATTTCCGCGTCACCCCGGAAGGCGGGGTCACCGCCTGTCCCTATATGGAACAGGAGGCGGGTTCCGTGCGGGAAAGCTCCCTGCAGGCCATCTGGGACGACGCGCCGCAGTTTCAGGCTCTCCGCGCTCCGAAGCTTCAGGGCCGCTGCGGGCTGTGCGAGTACCGCAAGCTCTGCGGCGGTTGCCGCGCCCGGCCCCTGGCCCGGTCCGGCGAGTTGATGGGCGAGGATTTCCTCTGCGCCTACCAGCCCCGGGGCGGGGCCGTCATCGATCCCCTGCCGGTGAAGGCGGGGGGGCTCGACTGGTCGGAGGAAGCGGAGCGGCGGGTCGGCCGGATTCCCTCTTTCGTTCGCCCCATGGTGCGCCGCCGGGCCGAGGATCATGTCCGCGGCGAGGGGCGCTCGCTGGTCACCGGAGAAGATTTGAGCAAATTGGCCAGGCTGAAGTTCGGTGATGGCCTGCGAAAGCCGGACTTCGTCCGGGGGGCGGTATCCGATGATTGACGTGGCGGTCATCGGCGGCGGCGTTTCCGGTCTGGCGACGGCCTATACGCTCAGACAACAGGGCTTTCACGTGGCGGTCTTGGAGCGGCAGGTCCGGGCCGGCGGCAATGCGCTCAGTGAACGTTTCGACGGTTTCCTCATGGAGCACGGCCCGAGCACGGTCAATCCGGCGGTGCCCGAGGCCCTGGCCCTGGCGTCGGCGGTCGGCCTGGAGTCCCGCCGCTGCGACCTGGGGCCGGACGTCAGGCGGCGTTATCTGGCCTCCGGCGGACGGTTGAAGGGGCTGGGCATCGAACCCTGGAGCTTCATGACATCGGATTATCTGTCCCTTGCCGGACGCCTGCGTGTGCTGCTGGAAGCCTTTATTCCCCAGGGTGGAGACACCGGCGACGAGACGGTGCTCGATTTCGCCGCCCGGCGCTTCGGGCGGCAATTCGCCGAACGGGTCATCGAGCCCATGGTCGCCGGCATGTTTGCGGGCCGGGCGGCGGACTTGTCGGTCGCGGCGATCTTCCCGAAACTGTTGGAAATGGAGCGCACTCACGGTTCCATCACCCGGGCCGTCCTGGCGGCGAAAAACAAGAAAAGCATGCCCCACCGCCGCCTGTTTTCCTGGGACGAGGGCGTCGGCAGTCTGCCCCGGGCCCTTGCCGAGGCCATGCCCGGCCGCGTCCACACGGGGGTCGCCGTACAAAGGATCAGCCGCCTCGCCGACGGCTTTCACATCAAGGGGGCCGGGCAGAGCCTGCGGGCGCGGGCGGTGGTTCTCGCCACCCAGCCCCATGTGGCGGCGGAACTGCTCGGCGGCCTGGACCCCTTGTCGGCGGAAGCCTTGGCCTCGGTTCAGGCCCCGCCCCTAGCCGTCGTCTATCTGGGCTATCGGCGCACCCAGGTCGGCCATCCCCTGGACGGCCTCGGCTTCCTGCTCGCCCCGGGCGAGGGAAGGCTTCTTAGCGGGGCGCAATTCTGTTCCACCATGTTCCGGGGGCGGGCCCCGGACGGCCACGTTTCCATCGCCGGGTACGTCGGCGGCGCAAGGGACCCGAAGGCGGCCTTGAGACCGTCGGACGAGCTGATCGAAGGGGTGCGCGGGGAACTGTCCGGCTTCCTCGGCATCAAGGGGGACCCGGTGGTCGCCCGGGTGCGCCAGTGGCCTCGTGGACTGCCCCAGTACCCGCTCGGGCATGGCGATAGGGTCACGCTGATGGCGTCCGCCCATGACCGACAACCGGGACTGTTCATCACCGGTAATTTCATCGCCGGTCCCTCGGTCTCCGTCTGCGTCGCCCAGGCCGGCAAAACCGCCGCCGCCGTGGCGGCGTACCTGGGAGAGGCCACGGGCCTATCCGTGGGCGTCCCTCAGGCATTGTAGGAATGTCTGGGCGATGCGGGATAACTTCGGCGCCCGCCGGTGGATGGCGACGAAGCTGCAGGTATAGGAATAGCGGTCCCGGAGGATGGGGCGGATCAGGCCCTCGGCCTCGAAACAGCGGGCGTAGTGCTCCGGCAGATAGCCGAGATAACATCCCGAAAGAATAAGCGTCGCCACCGCCTCCTGATCGTAGCACGAGGCGTGGCGTTCGATGCCCTGGCGGTTGCCCACCTCCATGTTGGGGGAATGGTAGCCCAGGCCGACGAACTTGTGCCGGGTGAGGGCGTCGCCGCCGATGTCGCCGTCGTCGACGCCGTACAGGGGATGGCGGCGGCCGACATAGAGGTACATGTCCTCGGGAAACAGGGACACGTAGTCCAGGCTGGTCGAGGCGCGGTGGGTCGGGATGACGCCGAGGACATGGCGGCCCTCCATGACTCCGCTTTCGATGTCGTTGATGGCCCCGACATGGACGTCCAGGGTGACTTCCGGCGCGATCTCGTCGAACTTGCGGATGGCGCCGGTGATGTTGCAGGCCGGATTGGTCACGGTCTTGTCGAACAGGGCGATGGACAGGTTGCCGATCATTCGCCGGTGGATCTCGTTGACCTCGCTGCGGAAGCTGTCCAGGGCCCCCAGCAGCCGCAGGGCCGCCTCGTAGACATGGCGACCCTCGTCGGTCAGGGCGAAGCCGCCCCGGCCCCGGCGGCACAGCACGACGCCGAGGCGGGTTTCCAGATCCTTCAAATGGCGGCTGATGGCGGAACGGCCGATGTTCAGTTCCAGTTCGGCGGCGGAAACTCCCCCGGCTTCGGCGACGGAACGGAACACGCGCAGCAGGCGGACATCGACGTCGCTCAATTGCCCCAAGAGGGCCCGGGAAGTCATCATGAAGACCTTTCGTAAAAGTTTCCATTTTCAGCAACTAAAGAGAACTAGATTACAATTTAATAAACAGACGTCCAATCCTATTTTCATCCCTTCAAACGGCAGGAATCAGGGAGCACGGCCATGAACGAGCACGCGGGATTGACGCAAAATCAGTTGGATTGCCACTGGATGCCCTTCACCGGCAACCGCCAGTTCAAGAAGGACCCCCGGATCATCACCGGGGCCAAGGGGGCCTATTTCACCGACGCCCGTGGGCGCAAGGTTTTCGACGCCCTGTCCGGCCTGTGGTGTTCCGGCCTGGGCCATGGCGTGCCGGAAATCACCGAGGCCGTGGCCAAGCAACTGGCGGAACTGGACTATGCGCCCGGCTTTCAGTTCGGCCATCCGAAATCCTTCCAGTTGGCGGAAAAGGTGGTCGAATTCATGCCCGAGGGGCTGAACCGGGTCTTTTTTACCGGCTCCGGCTCCGAGGCCGCCGACACCTCCCTGAAAATCGCCCGCGCCTATTGGCGCAAGAAGGGCCAGCCCGCCAAGACCAAACTGATCGGCCGCATCAAGGGCTATCACGGGGTCAACTTCGGCGGTATTTCCGTCGGCGGCATCGGCCCCAACAGGGCCCTTTACGGCGATGCGGTTCAGGCCGACCATCTGAGCCACACCCTGCAGAAGGGCATGGCCTTCACCCGGCGGCAGGCGGAAACCGGCGCCGAGCTCGCCGACGAACTGCTGGAGCTGATCGGCCTGCATGACGCCTCGAACATCGCCGCCGTCATCGTCGAACCCCTGTCCGGGTCGGCGGGGGTCCTGCCGCCGCCGAAGGACTACCTGCAACGCCTGCGCAAGATTTGCGACGATCACGACATCCTGCTGATCTTCGACGAGGTCATCTGCGCCTTCGGCCGCATGGGCGGCAACACGGGCGCGGAAGTCTTCGGCGTGACGCCGGACATGCTGAACATCGCCAAGCAGGTGACCAACGGCGCCGTCCCCCTGGGCGCGGTCATCGCCCGCCAGGAAATTTACGACACCTTCATGGAAAAGGGCGGCCCCGACTACATGATCGAACTGCCCCACGGCTACACCTATTCGGCCCATCCCGTGGGCTGCGCCGCCGGTCTGGCCGCCCTCGATGTGTTGCGGCAAAGCCGCGTCATCGACCGGGTCAAGCAGTTGTCGGGCTATTTCGAGGACGCCGTGCATTCCCTGAAGGGAAGCAAATACGTCGCCGACATCCGCAACTTCGGCTTCGCTGCCGGTTTCAGCGTCGAAGCCGCCCCCGGCGAGCCGGCGCGGCGTCCCTTCGAGGTCGCCATGGATATGTGGGAGAAGGGCTTTTACGTCCGCTACGGCGGCGACACCATTCAACTCGGCGTCCCCTTCATCACCGAAACCGAGGAAATCGACCGTCTGGTCGAGGCCCTCGGCGACAGTTTCAACGGCCTCGACTGAGCCGCTTTTCCAGCAAAGGATTTCCCATGCACGTGATCGGACACTTAATTAACGGCAAGACCGTCGAAGGCTCCAACCGGACCCAGGACGTCTTCAACCCCTCTCTCGGCGAGGTCAGCGGACAGGTGGAACTGGCGTCCAAAACGACGGTGGAAGAGGCCATCGCCGCCGCCGCCGCCGCCGCGCCGGGCTGGCGGGCGACGCCGCCCATGAAGCGGGCCCGCATCATGTTCAAGGCCAAGGACCTGTTGGAACGGAACGCCGAAGAGATCGCCGAGCTTGTCGGCCGGGAACACGGCAAGATTTCCCACGACGCCATGGGCGAGGTGCAGCGCGGCATCGAGAATGTGGAATACGCCTGCTACGCCACGGAACTGCTCAAGGGCGAGCACAGCAGGGATGTGGGGCCGCAGATCGATTCCTGGAGCGCCTTCCAGCCCCTGGGCGTGGTCGCCGGGATCACGCCGTTCAACTTCCCCGCCATGGTGCCGTTGTGGATGTATCCCATGGCCATCGTGTGCGGCAACACCTTCGTCCTCAAGCCGTCGGAACGGGACCCGTCGGCGGCCATGTTCGTCGCCCGCCTGTTCCATGAAGCGGGCCTGCCCGACGGTGTCCTGAACGTGGTCAACGGCGACAAGGAGGCCGTCGACACCCTGCTTGCCGACCCCCGCGTCAAGGCGGTCAGCTTCGTCGGCTCCACCCCCATCGCCGAATACATCTACGCCACCGCCAGCGCCAACGGCAAGCGCTGCCAGGCCCTAGGCGGGGCGAAGAACCATGCCGTCGTCATGCCCGACGCCGACATGGACAACGCGGTCGACGCCCTGATCGGGGCCGCCTTCGGCTCGACGGGCGAGCGCTGCATGGCCATCTCCGTCGCCGTCGCCGTCGGCGAGCAGGCCGCCGACGCCCTGGTCGGGAAAATGCGCGAACGCATGGATTCCCTGAAGACCGGCGCCTGGAAGGTGGAAAGCAACGACTTCGGCCCGGTCATCACCCGTCAGCACAAGGACAAGGTCGAGGGCTACATCACCGGCGCCGAGACGGACGGGGCCAGCATCGTCGTCGACGGCCGAAGCCCGAAAGTGGACGGCTACGAGGACGGCTTCTTCGTCGGCGGCACCCTGATCGACAACGTCAAGCCGGAAATGGAATGCTATACGGATGAGATTTTCGGCCCGGTGCTGTGCGTCGTCCGGGTCGATACCATGCAGCAAGCCATGGACCTGATCGACCGCCACGAATACGGCAACGGCACCTGCATCTTCACCCGCGACGGTGAGGCGGCCCGCTACTTCAGCGACCATATCGAGGTCGGCATGGTCGGCATCAACGTGCCCCTGCCCGTGCCGGTGTCCTATCACAGCTTCGGCGGCTGGAAACGCTCCCTGTTCGGCGACCTGTCCGCCTACGGCCCGGACGCGGTGCGCTTTTACACCCGGCGCAAAACCATCACCCAACGTTGGCCCTCCGCCGGCGTCCGGGAAGGCATCGATTTTTCCTTTCCCAGTAACGGTTGAGAAAACCCGATAATACGCCATTGGCGCACTGTTTTGTGGACAAAAGTGCGCTAATGGCGTATATCTAAACGGTGGAAGACGCAATGCACACCGTCGTTGAACTTTCAGGCTTCACAGCCAAAGCCAGCCGAATTCTTTCCGACGACGAAAAAGTGGATGCGGTCACCATGATTTCAGCCAATCCGCTGTGCGGCGATCTCATTCGGGGGACAGGCGGTATCCGAAAGGTTCGTCTTGCTCTTTCCGGCCGCGGCAAAAGCGGCGGCGCACGGGTCGTCTATTATTTTCGCAACGAGGGTATGCCGGTTTATTTGTTGACGGTTTTCGCCAAGAACGAAAAAGAGAACCTCTCACAATCCGAACGCAATCAACTGAAATCCCTGGTCCATCTCATTGTCAGGGAATGGAAGGAAAGGAACCCGAAATGAGCAAGGCGTTTGAAGAAATCAAGGCCGGTCTGGAAGAAGCGCTGGCTCACGCCCGGGGCGAAGACACCGGCGCCATCGTCCATACCTTTCTCGCCACCGACGTCAAGAAAATCCGCGCCAGAACCAAGCTGAGCCAGGCGAAGTTCGCCGCCGCCTTTCACATCCCACTCGGCACCCTGCGCCATTGGGAACAGGGCCGCCGCAAGCCGGAAGGGGCCGCCGCCGTGCTGCTCCAAATCATAGACAAGGAACCGGAAGCCGCCTTGCGGGCGCTTGCCGACGTATAGGCCGCCTCCGGCTTACCCCTCCGCCTGGGGGTTGTTGGGGTGGGTGGTCCAGTTGGCGTATTCCGTCGAGATGGGCTTGCCGGTGCGCGGGTCCGTGCCGCCGGTCATGGGCGCCATTTCGATGCAGCCCTCGACCGGGCAGACGCTGGCGCACAGGTTGCAGCCGACGCATTCCTCGTCCTTGACCGTGAACGTCCGTTCGCCGTTGGCGGTGACGGCGATGGCCTGGTGGGACGTGTCCTCGCAGACGATGTGGCAACGGCCGCATTTGATGCATTTGTCCTGATCGATGACGGCCTTGACCACATAGTTCAGGTTCAGATGCTTCCAGTCGACAAGGTTCTTCACGGCGGCGCCCTGGAAGTCGTCCAGGCTGGTGTAACCCTTACTGTCCATCCAGGTGGAAAGGCCGTCGATCATGTCCTCGACGATCCTGAAGCCGTAGGTCATGGCCGCCGTGCAGACCTGCACGTTGCCCGCCCCGAGGGTGATGAACTCGGCGGCGTCGCGCCAGGTGGAGATACCGCCGATGGCGGAAATGGGCAGGTTGGCGGTCTCGGCGTCGCGGGCGATTTCCGCCACCATGTGGAGGGAGATGGGCTTGACCGCAGGCCCGCAGTAGCCGCCGTGAGCCCCCTTGCCGTCCGTGGTCGGGCTGGGGGTCATCATATCCAGATCGACGCCGATGATGGAATTGATGGTGTTGATCAGCGACACCGCGTCGGCGCCGCCTTTTTGCGCCGCCCTGGCCGGATTGCGGATGTCGGTGATGTTGGGCGTCAACTTGACGATCACCGGCATGCGGGTGACTTCCTTGCACCAGCGGGCGATGCTTTCGATGTATTCCGGGTCCTGGCCGATGGCCGACCCCATGCCCCGTTCGGACATGCCGTGAGGGCAGCCGAAATTCAGTTCGAGGCCGTCCGCCCCGGTTTCCTCCACCAGGGGGATGATGCCCTTCCAGGAGTCCTCGCGCACGGGAACCATCAGCGAGACGACGACGGCGCGGTCGGGCCAGTCCCGCTTGACCTGCTTGATTTCCCTAAGGTTGATCTCCAGCGGACGGTCGGAAATCAGTTCGATGTTGTTGAAGCCGATGAGCTGCCGGTCGGCCCCGTGCAGGGCGCCGTAACGGGGGCCGTTGACGTTGACCGCGTGGGGGTCCTCGCCCAGGGTTTTCCAGACAACGCCGCCCCAGCCGGCCTTGAACGCACGCACGACATTCGTTTCACGGTCTGTCGGCGGCGCCGAGGCCAGCCAGAACGGGTTGGGAGATTTGATGCCGAGAAAATTGCTGCGAAGGTCGGCCATGTTATTTCTCCCCGCCGGATTTCAAAAAACTGTCAATGGAGTGGGCGGCGACTTTTCCGTCTTCCACCGCCGCCACGGTCAGGTCTTCGCCGCCGGCGATGCAGTCGCCCCCGGCCCAGACATCGGGCAGGCTGGACTTGCGGTCCGCCCCGGCGGCGATCCGTCCACCCGTCAATTCAGGTGCCTGGCCGCCGGCCAGGGCTTGTTCCAGGAACGTCTGGCCGATGGCCTTGAAGACCATGTCCGCCTCCAGTTCGAAGGCTTCGTCGCCGTCGACCAGTTTTCCCGATGCGTCCAGTTCCGTCCTTTGCAAACCGATCGCCCCGGACTTGATCTCAACCGGCCGGACCCAATGCATGAGGCGCACGCCATGGGTCTGGGCCAGATTCTGTTCCATGCCGCTGGCGCTCATCTGCTCAGGCCCGCGGCGATAGGCGAGGGTGACGTTTTCCGCGCCGAGGAGTCGCATCTGCACGGCGATGTCGATGGCCGTCATGCCGCCGCCGATGACGACCACGTTGCGGCCGACGGGAAGGGCCGACAGGTCCCGCGCCTGGCGCAATTGGGGGATGTAGTCGATGGCGCTGTAAACCCCGTCCTGATCCTCGCCGGGAATGCCCAAATCGTTGGCCCCGCCCAGACCCAGGCCCAGGAAGACGGCGTCGTGACCGGCGCGCAGGGCATCCAGAGTCAGGTTGGAGCCCAGGGCGACGCCGTGTTTGACGTCGATGCCGCCGATGGCGCGGATAAAGTTCACTTCCCGGGCGGCGAAATCGTCGGTGGATTTATAAGCGGCGATGCCGAATTCGTTCAGGCCGCCGGATTTCTCCCGCGCCTCGTACACCGTCACTTCATGACCCAGGCTGGCCAGCCGGTGGGCGCAGGCCAGTCCCGCCGGACCGGCGCCGACGACGGCCACGTGCTTGCCGGTGGGCTCGGCCGCCGCGACGGGATGACGTCCGCTTTCCATATAGGCGTCGGTGGCGTGGCGCTGCAGCAGCCCGATGGCGACCGGCTTGTCCTCGGCCCCGCTGCGCACGCAGGCCTCCTCGCACAGGGTCTCCGTCGGGCAAACCCGGGCGCACATGCCGCCCATGATGTTTTCCGCGTAGATGGTGCGCGCGGAGCCGTCCAGGTTGCCGGTGCTGATCTGCCGAATGAACATGGGGATGTCGATGCCCGTCGGACAGGCCTCGACGCACGGGGCGTCATGGCAGAAGTAACAGCGGGCGGCCTCGATGGCCGCCTGGTGCCGGTCGAGGGGGGGATGCAGGTCCCGGAAATTCTCCGCGTACGCCTCGGCCGATAAACGGCCTGCCGCGATGCCGCTGACGGTTGTTCCGTTGGCCATGCTGAACCCTCCCTTGATTATTCGACTCACCTGTTCACGACCCGGCTTGTTCGGGCTCGTTACGGGCTATCAAATAAAATATTGACCAATCAGTCAAGTTTTTTATTTGACCAGTCAGTCAGGTTAGGCGGCTACTTGGTTCCGTACATGCGGTCGCCGGCATCGCCGAGCCCCGGCAGGATATAGGCGTGGTCGTTCAGTTCCCGGTCAATGGCGGCGGTGACGATGGGCACGTCCGGATGGGCCTGTTGGAAGACGTTGATGCCTTCGGGCGCCGCCAGCAGGCAGACGAATTTCAGATTCCGGGCCCCCGCCGCCTTCACCTTGTCGACCGCGGCGGCGGCCGAATTGCCCGTCGCCAGCATGGGATCGACGACGATGCACGGGCGTTCCTCCAGGCTATGGGGCATTTTCATGTAATATTCCACCGGCTGCAGGGTTTCCGGGTCGCGGTACAGTCCGACATGGCCGACCCGGGCCGAGGGAATCAGGTCAAGGATGCCGTCGAGCAGCCCGTTGCCGGCCCTGAGAATGGAAATCAGGCACAGTTTCTTGCCGTCCAGTTTCGGGCTGGGAAACGTTTCCAGGGGCGTCGTCGTTTCGACCATTTTCAGGGGCAGGTCCCGGCACACTTCATAGGCCAGCAGCAGGCTGATCTCTCGCAGCAATTGGCGGAACAGGGCGGTCGGCGTGTCGGTCCGGCGCATCAGGGTCAATTTGTGCTGAACCAGCGGGTGATGAACCACTGTGACGTTGTTGTCTGACATGAAGAAACCTCCTAAATGCAAAAAATTACGGGCAGGGTCTTAAATTGAATCGGACGGCCTTTCCTTTAGCCCGATGCCCCTGAGGATGATGCGGATCACCGTCCGGCGGGCGTCGTCGAACTGCCGGTCGGACAGGTCCCGGTCGTCGTTCAGGGCGGAAATCTGGTGGGCGAAGTCGGCATAATGCTGGGTCGTCGCCCAGATCATGTAGAGCAGGTAGTTGGGCTCCACCGGGTCGATCTTTCCCTCGCCGATCCAGCGCTCGATGATGCCGACGCGGGACGCCGTCCACTCCTTCAGACTGTGGCGCAGGAAATCCTGAATCTGCGGCGCCCCCTGCATGATTTCCTGGGCCCAGATCTTGGAGCCGAGGGGATGGCTGCGCGACAGGTTCATCTTGGCGTCGATGTAGCGGGTCAGGGCGTCCGCCGGGTCGTCGCAGTCGTCGAAGGTGTCCGCCGCCTCGAGCCAGATTCTGAAAATCCGGTCGATGACCGTGCGGTACAGCACCTCCTTGGTCTGGAAATAGTAGTGAAGATTTGCCTTCGGGATGCCCGCTCGCTGGGCGATCAGGTTGGTCGTCGCGCCGGCGAACCCCAGTTCCGCGAACACCTCTTCGGCGGCGGACAGGATGGCGTCCTCGTTTCTTTGACGGGGCTTTGTTTTCTTTTGCAGTTGCTCGCTCATTCACCGTGTTCCCGTGCCGAAAAAAAGAATCAGTTTGATTGCTGGGAAAAAACTGTATACGATTTTTGACCAGATGGTCAGTTTTTAATTGCCGACCGGAAAAGATAATTATGGAGGCTCGTGTGTCAGACAACAAAAATCTGGGGGTGGACGGCAAGCGTCTTTGGGACAGCCTGATGGAAATGGCGAAGATCGGGGCGACGGAGAAAGGCGGGAACTGCCGCCTGGCCCTGACGGATTTGGACAAGGAGGCGCGGGATCTGTTCGTTTCCTGGTGCAAGGACGCGGGCTGCACCATCAAGGTCGACAAGATGGGCAACATCTTCGCCAGGCGGGAAGGGCGCAACAACGACCTGCCCCCGGTGATGACGGGAAGCCATCTCGACACCCAGCCCACGGGCGGACGTTTCGACGGCGTGTTCGGGGTTTTGTCGGGCCTGGAGGTGATTCGCTCCCTCAACGACCTGGGCTATGAAACCGAACATCCGGTCGAAGTCGCCGTCTGGACCAACGAGGAAGGCTCGCGATTCGCCCCGGCCATGGTGGCCTCGGGGGTGTTCGCCGGCGTCTACGAACTGGAATACGGCCTCAGCCGGGCCGACCGGGACGGCAAGACCATGGGCGAGGAACTGGAACGCATCGGCTATGCCGGGGAAGAGGAAGTCGGCGGACGCGGCATCCATGCCTTTTTCGAGGTCCACATCGAACAGGGCCCCATTCTGGAGGCCGAAGACAAACCCATCGGCATCGTCACCGGCGGCCAGGGTCAGCGGTGGTATGAGTTGAACATCACCGGCGTCGAATCCCATGCCGGGCCGACCCCCATGAACCGGCGCAAGGACGCCCTGTTGGGCGCGTCCCGTGTCGTCGAACTGGTCAACCGGGTCGGGCTCGACAACGCGCCCCTGGCTTGCGCGACGGTGGGAATGATCGAATCCTATCCCAATTCCCGCAACGTCATTCCGGGCAAGGTTTTCCTGACCGTCGATTTCCGCCACCCCGACGACGAGGTCCTGAGCGGCATGGATAAAGCCATGCGCGAAGGGGTCGATGCGATCATGTCCGAGATGGGCCTGGAATGCGACGTCGAGCAGATTTTCTACTATGCCCCGGTGCCCTTCGAGGAAAGCTGCATCGAAGCGGTTCGCGAGGCGGCCAAGGACTGCGGCTATCCGGCCCGCGAGATCGTCGCCGGCGCCGGTCACGACGCCTGCTACATGGCCGAGGTGGCGCCGACGGCCATGGTCTTCACGCCCTGCATCGACGGCATCAGCCACAACGAGGTGGAGGACGCCAAGCCGGAATGGATCACCGCCGGCGGCAACGTGCTGCTGCGGGCCATTCTCGATAAAGCCGGGCACGTCGCCTAAGGTGGGAAAGGGAATGACCGACATGGAGTCCTCTCGCCGTCGGGTCGTCGATATACAAAGCCTGGACCTGACTTTTCAGACCGCCGACGGTCCGGTCTTCGCCTTGTCCGACGTGGATTTGCAGATCGACCACGGGGACTTCGTCTCCTTTATCGGGCCGTCGGGCTGCGGCAAGACGACCCTGCTTCGGGCCATCGCCGACCTGGAGCAGCCGACGGGCGGTTCCATCACGGTCAACGGCGCTTCCCCGCGCGAGGCGCGCATGGCACGGGCCTACGGCTATGTCTTTCAGGCACCCGCCCTTTACCCCTGGCGGACCATCGAGCGCAACGTCACCCTGCCGTTGGAGGTGATGGGGCATTCGAAGGCGGACCGGCAGGAACGGGCGAAACGCTACCTGGATCTGGTCAACCTGACCGGCTTCGAGAAGAAGTACCCCTGGCAATTATCCGGCGGCATGCAGCAGCGGGCCTCCATCGCCCGGGCGCTCTGCGTCGATCCGGAATTGCTGTTGATGGACGAACCGTTCGGGGCGCTGGACGAAATCGTCCGCGACCATCTCAACGAACAGCTTATTCAGTTGTGGCGTCAGACCGACAAGACCATCGTTTTCGTCACCCATTCCATCCCCGAAGCCGTGTTTCTGTCGACCAAGATCGTCGTCATGTCGCCCAGGCCCGGGCGGATCATCGACGTGATAGAATGTAACTTCCCGGCGGACCGCACCCTCGACATTCGCGAAACGCCGGAATTCCTGGAGGTCGCCCACCGGGTGCGCGAGGGCCTCAGGGCGGGGCATAGCTACGATGACTGACGCCGCCATGCCCGCAACCGCCAGGGGGAACATCGTCGCCAGCATCATGGCCGGGCAGACGGGTCCGGTGCTCTTGGTGTTGCTGGCGGTCGTCGCCCTTTGGTACGGCGGCGCGGTGTGGATGAACGCCCCCTGGGAAATCGACCGTTGGAAGAAGAACGATGTTCAGTGGTCGGCGGGGGACCTGGTCCGGGCGACCATGCAGCAGGAAAGACCGATCCTGCCGGCCCCGCATCAGGTGTTGCGGGAAATGAACAAAACCATTTTCCAGAAGAAGATCACCTCCAAGCGCAGCCTCGTCTATCATTCCTGGGTCACCTTGTCCTCGACCCTGCTGGGCTTCGCCATCGGCGGCGTGTTGGGCATTTTGCTGGCCGTTGGCATCGTTCACAACCGGACCATGGAAAAGAGTCTGATGCCGTGGGTCATCTCGTCGCAGACCATACCCATCCTGGCCATCGCGCCGATGATCATCGTCGTCCTCGGGGCGATCGGCCTGAAGGGCCTGGTGCCGAAGGCGATCATCTCCACCTATCTGTGCTTCTTCCCCATCACCATCGGCATGGTCAAGGGGCTGCGCTCCCCCGGGGTCCTCGAAATGGACCTGATGCGCACCTATAGCGCCAGCGCCTGGCAAACCTTCTGGATGCTGCGCTGGCCCGCCTCGGTGCCGTTCCTGTTCACCAGCCTCAAGGTGGCCATCGCCATTTCCCTGGTCGGGGCCATCGTCGGCGAGTTGCCGACCGGGGCGCAGGCGGGGTTGGGGGCGAGGCTCCTGGCCGGCTCCTATTACGGCCAGACCATTCAAATCTGGTCGGCGTTGATGACGGCGGCGCTGCTGGCGGCGGGCCTGGTGGTGATGATCGGGTTCATCGAACGGTTCGTTCTCAAGAAAATGGGGATGGTCCGTTGACCCGGCGCTGGGACGGATTCGGGGTGGCGTCGGCCGTCTTCGTGCTGCTGGCCCTGCTCCTGCCCCTTGCCGGCGGCGACCGCCCGCAGGCTTGGACCGACAACATGGCCGCCCTGGCGATGGTGCTCATCGTCGGCGCCTTTGGCCTCATGGTCGCCTGGCGCGGGGTGCCCGGCGTCGGCTCGGCCCTGGCCGCCCTGGCCCTGGTCTTCGGCGGAACCGTCCTGGCCCTGGATCTGCTGGAGGGGGATGTCGGCGGCAGGGCGAGCGGGGGCTTCTGGTGTTTCGTCTTCGCCCTGTGGGCCCTGACCTGGCGCGGCATCGCCAGGATCGCAGAATACCGTTCCCTTGTCCGGGAGCGTCAGCAAATGGCCAATCTGTTCGTGCCCGCCTCCTTCGGGCTGTGGTTGCTGTTCCTGTGGGAGGTGATCTGTCAGGGGTTCGGCGTTCCCGGCGTCCTGCTGCCGCCGCCGAGCGCCATTTTCGTCAAGATGCTGGGGTCCCTCGACATTCTGTGGGAGGACTTCGTTCAGACCTTCATGAAGGCGGTCCTCGCCGGTTATATCATGGGCTGCGCCAGCGGCTTCCTCACCGCCATTCTGGTCGACCGGGTGCCGTTCCTGAAACGCGGCCTGCTGCCGCTGGGCAACATGGTCAGCGCGCTTCCCATCGTCGGCATCGCGCCGATCATGGTCATGTGGTTCGGCTTCGACTGGCCGTCGAAGGCGGCGGTGGTGGTGATCATGACCTTCTTCCCGATGCTGGTGAACACGGTGACCGGTCTTTCGGCGGCGGGGGCGCTTGAGCGCGAATTGATGCGTTCCTACGGCGCAAGCTATTGGCAGTCCCTGTTCAAGCTCAGGCTGCATGCGGCCATGCCGTTCATCTTTAACGCATTGAAAATTAATTCCACGCTGGCGCTGATCGGCGCCATCGTCGCCGAGTTCTTCGGCACGCCGATTGTCGGCATGGGGTTCCGTATTTCCACGGAAGTGGGACGGATGAACGTGGATATGGTGTGGGCGGAGATTTTCATCGCCGCCCTCGCCGGGTCCGCGTTTTACGGTGTGATGGCCACCCTGGAGAAGGCCGTCACGTTTTGGCATCCCTCCTATCGGGCCAAACGCTAGGGGGGCAGGGAGCGTCTAATAACAAACAGGAGAAGAGACATGAAAAAATTGGTAATGGCGGCAAGCGCCCTGGCGATCGGCTTCGCGGCGACTTCCGCGATGGCGGCCGACAAGGTGACGCTGCAACTGAAATGGGTCACCCAGGCCCAGTTCGCCGGCTACTACGTGGCCAAGGATAAAGGTTTCTACAGCGACGCCGGACTCGACGTCACCATCAATCCGGGCGGCCCAGACGTCGCCCCGCCGCAGGTCATCGCCGGTGGCGGCGCCGATGTCATCATCGACTGGATGCCGTCCGCCCTGGCGTCCCGCGAAAAGGGCGTGCCGCTGGTCAACATCGCCCAGCCCTTCAAGCGCTCCGGCATGATGCTGACCTGCCGCAAGGAAACCGGCATCAAGGCGCCGTCCGACTTCCGTGGCCGCACCCTGGGGGTCTGGTTCTACGGCAACGAATATCCGTTCCTGAGCTGGATGTCGAAACTGGGCATCCCGACCAAGGGCGGCAGCGACGGCGTCAAGGTCCTGAAGCAGGGCTTCAACGTCGACCCGATCCTGCAAAAGCAGGCCGATTGCGTGTCCACCATGACCTATAACGAATACTGGCAGATCATCGACGCCGGCCTGGGCGCCGACGAACTGCAGGTCTTCAAATACGAAGACCAGGGCGTCGCCACCCTGGAGGACGGCCTCTACGTTCTTGAAAAGAACCTGGGCGACGCCGCCTTCGTCGACAAGATGGCCCGTTTCGTCAAGGCCAGCATGAAGGGCTGGGCCTGGGCCAGGGATAACCAACAGGCGGCGGCGGAAATCGTGCTCGAAAACGACGCCACCGGCGCCCAGACCGAGAAGCATCAGGTCCGCATGATGGGCGAGATCAACAAGCTGACCGCCGGTTCCAACGGCAAGCTTGACCCGGCGGCCTATGAGCGCACGGTCTCCACCCTGATGGGCGGCGGTTCCGATCCGGTGATCACCAAGAAGCCGAACGGCGCCTGGACCCACAAGGTCATCGACAAAGCGTTGGCCATGTAAGAGCCGATCCCGCCCGGCGCCGACGGGCGCCGGGCGGGGCCATTCGCATTTCCACGAGGAGGAACAGATGACAGTTCATATCAAGGGCGGAACGGTCGTCACCGCCGAAAGTACCTTTCGCGCCGACGTGCTGACGGAAGGCGGCGTTATCGCCGCCGTCGGCGAAAATCTCGACGTGCCCGCCGGGGCCGAAGTGGTCGACGCCGGCGGCTGTTACGTCATGCCCGGCGGCATCGACCCGCATACCCACATGGAGCTTCCCTTCATGGGAACGGTGGCGTCCGAGGACTTTTTCACCGGCACCACGGCGGCGGCGTGCGGCGGCACCACCATGGCCATCGACTTCGTCATTCCCGGTCCCCAGGAAGACGTCATGGAGGCCTATCATAAGTGGCGGGGCTGGTCTGAAAAGGCGGCCCAGGATTACAGTTTCCACGTCGCCATCACCTGGTGGGACGACAGCGTCTCGAAAGCCATGGAGACTTTGACCCGGGAATACGGCGTTAACAGCTTCAAGCATTTCATGGCCTACAAGGGCGCCATCATGGCCGATGATGAAATCCTCGTGAACAGTTTCACCAAGGCCAGGGAACTGGGCGCGCTGTGCACCGTGCATGCGGAAAACGGCGAGTTGGTGTTCCGCCTGCAGCAGGAAATGCTGGAGAAAGGCATCACCGGGCCCGAGGGGCATCCCCTGTCCCGGCCGCCGGAGGTGGAGGGCGAGGCCGCCAACCGGGCCATCCGCATCGCCCAGGTTCTCGACGTGCCCCTTTATGTGGTCCACACCTCGTGCAGCGACGCCCTGGACGCCATCAGCCGCGCCCGCGGGGAGGGGCAACGGGTGTTCGGCGAGGTCCTGGCCGGACACTTGCTGGTCGACGACAGCGTCTACCGCAACCCGGATTGGGATTTCGCGGCGGCCCATGTGATGAGCCCGCCGTTCCGCCCCAAAGGCCATCAGGAAGCCCTGTGGCGGGGCCTGCAGGCGGGGATGCTGCAGACCACGGCGACGGACCATTGCTGCTTCTGCGCCCCGCAAAAGGCGGCGGGGAAGGACAATTTCTCCCTGATCCCCAACGGCACCGCCGGTATCGAGGACCGCATGCACGTGATGTGGCATCACGGCGTCGGCACCGGCCGCCTGACCATGAACGAGTTCGTCGCCGTGACCTCGGCCAACGCTGCGAAGATCTTCAATATCTATCCGCAGAAGGGCTCCGTCAGCGTCGGCGCCGACGCGGACCTGATCGTCTGGGACCCGGAAAAGGAACGCACCATTTCCAAGGACACCCATCATCAGAACATCGACTTCAATATCTTTGAAGGGATGACGGTCAAGGGCGTCAACATCGTGACCCTAAGCCAGGGCAACGTGGTCTACCAGGACGGCGACATCCGCACGGTCAGGGGCGCCGGGCGCTACATCAACCGCCCCACTTTCGCGCCGTACTATTCGGCCATGGAAAAGAACCGGGTCTACAACGCGCCGAAGGCCGTAGACCGGGGTTGATTTCCCCAACCAACGGAATAGGAAAAGAGCCGACCCGCCCGGGCCGGCTCTTTTTTTCCTCCCTCCCAAATCGGCGGACTATGGCTTATGATCAGGGAGCTTCGAATGAAAGGATGTCATGGCCACCTCTATTGAAATTCTGGAAAAGCTGATCGCCTTCAAAACCGTTTCGCGGACGCCCAACATCGAATTGATCGAGTACGTGCGGGGGTTGCTGGAAGCGGCGGGCGTCGGCTGTCGGGTGCTTGAAAACGAAACCGGGACCAACGCCAATCTATACGCAAGCACGGGTCCGACCGACTTGCCTGGGGTCATGCTGTCCGGCCACACGGACGTGGTGCCGGTGGAGGGTCAGTCCTGGACCATCGACCCCTTCAGACTGACCGAGCGTGACGGCCTGCTGTACGGACGTGGGACGGCGGACATGAAAGCCTTCGTCGCCTGTGCCATCGCCGCGCTCGTCGAGGCGGCGGACCGGGACCTGAGCATGCCTCTTCACCTAGCGCTTTCCTATGACGAGGAAATCGGCTGCATCGGCGTCCGGCACATGCTTGGGGTGCTGGCCCAGTCGGAGGTACAGCCCCGCTTTTGCATCGTCGGCGAACCGACCAGCCTGGGCATCGCCACCGGCCACAAGGGAAAGACTGCGGCCAAGGCCGTCTGCACGGGGCGGGAGGCCCATTCCAGCCTGGCCCCCCAGGGACTGAACGCCCTTCATCTTGCCGCCGACTTCATCGGCGCGCTTCGTGACGTGCAGGAAGACCTGGAAGCGTCCGGCGTCACCGACGGCGATTATGACGTGCCGTGGAGCACCGTTCACGCCGGCGTCATGGCGGGCGGCACGGCGCTCAACATCGTTCCCAACCGGTGCGTTGTGGATTTCGAAATCCGCAATATCCAGGCCGACGATCCCGACGACATCATGAACCGGTTGCGGGCGCGCGCCGAAGACATCTCGAAACCGGCCCGGGAACGCTTCGCCGACGCCGGCATTGAAATCGAAATCGTCAATGCCTACCCCGGCCTGGATACGGCCCCCGACGGGGAAATCGTGGCGTTCATGAAATCCCTCACCGGCGCCAACAGCACGCACAAGGTCGCGTTCGGGACCGAAGGGGGGTTGATGAGCGGGACATTGGGCGTGCCGACCGTTGTCTGTGGGCCCGGCTCCATGAACCAGGGGCACAAACCGGACGAATATGTTTCCCGCACGCAATTGGACGGATGCGACGCCCTTCTCGGCAAGTTGGTCGATCGGCTAACGGTTTAGGTTGGTCATACCGGGGGCGGCCTCGGCTGTGATCCGGTCGCGGCAGAATTCCTCGAAGGCCAGCAGAACCCGGGATTTCCGGTCCGTTCTCATGGTGATCAGGCCGATGTTCATGGGCTTGGGGTCGCCCTTGATGGGAATGTATTTCAGCGGCTTGCCGTCGGGGGCATGCTCGTTTTTGCTCGGAACATTGAGGAGGCCGTAGCCGAAGCCGTTGGCCGCCAGGGTCCTGACCATCGGCAGGTGCTGGGTCCGTTCGGCGATGCGCGGCCGAAGGTCGGCGTTTTGGAACAGGGACAGGAAATATTCCCGGCTGAGGGGAAGGTCCAACAGGATCATCGGTTCCTCGGCCAGTTCCTCCAGGCCGACGGATTGTCTCGCCGCGAACGGATGGTCGGGGGCAACCAGGGCATGGGGCGGTAAGGGCGCCAGGGGGTCGAAAACGATATCCTGGGGCAATTCCAGGTCGTAGGTGATGGCGATGTCGATTTCGGCGCGCCGGAGTTTCTGAAACAGATCGATTTGATGCGCCTCTTCCTGGGACACCCGTGTTTCAGGATAGCGCGCCATGAACGCCCGCCGCAGCTCGGGAAGCACGAAGGGGGACAGGGTGACCAGGCAGCCGACGCTCAAGTGTCCGCGCACCAACTCCGCGATATCCTCGGCGACGCCCCGAAGCTCGTCGGCCTGGGCCAGCAACCGGCGGGCCTCCCTCAGGATTTCGCGGCCTCCGGGGGTCAGGGACAATCCCTGGGCATGCTGGCGAATGAACAGTTGCACATTGAATTCCGCCTCCAACTGGGCGATGGCGGCGGAAATGGAAGGCGGCGAGATGCTGATTTTCTCAGACGCCTGGGCGATGCTCCCGGACTCGCCGACGGCGACGAAGTACTCGAGCTGTTTGAATGTAAACCGAACGGGCACGATTCCCCCCTATGCCGGGCTTGCGGGGGCTGCGGCCTTCCGCCTATTCGTCCCCCGGGACGCCGTAGCTGGGCGCCTCGCCGGGATTTTGGGCCCGGGTCACATAGGCGTCAAGTTGCGGCGCATAAATATCCCATAGTTCTTTCAGTTCGCCGATGGGGCAGCCTTCGGTCCAGTCGACCCGCAGGTCGGCGACCGGCCAGGGCACGTCGGCGACCACTTTCAGCCCGGCCGAATGGATCGGCCCTTCCTCGCCGCCCGCCTCGACCGCCGCCTGCATTGCCCCCAGCAGCCGCTCGGCCAAGTGTCCGCTGGAGGACAGAAAAGAGTCGACGAGAATGCCGGGGATCGCCTCGTCGGCCAGCAGATTGCCGCCGCTTGCGACCCCCGGCCCCGTCGCTTCGCCGCGTTTGCCGAGGGCGTTCTCGCCGGAGAAGACGAAACTGCCGCCTTGATTGTCGACGGCCACCAGTTGGCGATATTGGATGAATTCGTGTTCTTGGCAAATAATGCCGATCCCGTCCTTGGCGTCCGCGCCCCGTTCCATCAGGTCGAGCAGGCGTTCACCCAGGCGCGGGTCGGTGATGTTCTGGCTCAGCACCGCCCCGACGCCGGCCCGCGCGTAGGCGCAGCGTGCGGCGACGGCCGGGGAAGAGGACGAAACGGCGACACCGAGCATGCCGGTTTCGGCGCATCGGGCTGCGATGGAAAACGTCATCGGACCGGCCTTTCTCTATCAGCTATCTTATTCATCCGGAATGACGGCGGTGCCGTCGATCTCGACCAGCCATTCCGGCCGCGCCAGGGCCTGAACCACCAAGCCCGTTGAGACCGGATAAACGCCCTTGATATACTCGCCCATGGTGCGATAGACCACCTCCCGGTGGCGGACGTCGGTAATGTAGACCACCACCTTGACCAGGTGCTCCATCCGTCCGCCGGATTCTTCGATCAACTGCTTGATATTCTGCATCACCTTGTGGGTTTGTTCCACCGGATCGTGGCTGTCGATGTTCTTGGCGCCGTCCAGTTCCTGGGGGCATTGGCCGCGCAGGAAGATGGTGGTGCCCCGGGCGACGACGGCCTGGCACAGGTCGTTGTCCAGGTTCTGTTCGGGATAGGTGTCCTTGGTGTTGAAGGTGCGGACGCGCTTGTGTTCCATGTTTTTATCCTCTTACCCGGCCTGGTCCGCGGGGTTGCTGTAGGCGCGGTAGTTGCGCTGGATGGCGATTTGGTCGGCGACGAATTTTGCGTCGTGCCACACCCCCCAAAGAAACGTCGATCCACGGCGCGATTGCCAGGGCAGCCCGAGAAAATAAATGCCCGGCTCCGGCGAAACGCCCCGCTGGTGAATGGGGGCGCCTTTTTCGTCGAAGGCGTCGGCCTTGATCCAGTCGAAGTCCTGGCGGAACCCGGTCGCCCATATGATCGAGGTGACCCCGGCCTCGGCCAGGTTCAGGGCGTTCAGGGGATTGGTCAGGCAGTCGGGGTCGGGCAGGACCTCCCGCGCCTCCGGCTCCTCGGGAAGGTCGATTCCCGTCCGCGCCACGTAGGCATCGGCCGCATCCAGCATTTCCCGATAGTTGGCGTCGCCGCCGGCGACGTTTGCCCGCAGGTCGTCGGCGAACCGGAGGACGCCGTCCTCGTAGGCCTCTGTCAGGCCGACCAGGGTCACCCCGTCATGGCCCAAGCGGCGGAAATCCATGGTCCGGCCGCCATAGGCGCCGCTGACGGCAATGGTGACGTGTTCGGCCCCCGGCTTCATGGCGGCCTGGTCCCACAGGCCCAGCACCCCCAGCCACCAGACGAAATCCCGGTTGCGGTAAGTCCGTGGCGGGCGGTCGTGGGGGCCGACGGAAAGGTAGACCTTCCGTCCGGCCCGGACGAGTTCCTCGGCGATCTGCGCGCCTGACGAGCCGGCGCCGACGACCATGACGGCCCCGTCCGGCAGCTGTTCCGGATTGCGGTAATGGAAGGAGTGAATCTGTTCGAACGGCTCGTCGGCGGGGACGAGGGGGGGGATCACCGGAATCTGGAACGCCCCGGTGGCGGCGACGATACGTTTGGCGTCGAACACGCCGTCGGTGGTCTCCACCGTGAAGCCTTCCCGGTTCTCGTTTCGAACGGCGCTCAGGACCTCGACGCCGGTGCGGATCGGCGCATTGACCATTTTCGCGTAATCGCAAAGGTAATCGGCGATCCGTTCCTTGGTCGGGAATTCATCGGGGCCGCACCCCTCGTATTCCAGATTGGGAAAGCGGTCGTGCCAGGCCGGGCCGTTGGCGACCAGGGAATCCCAGCGCCCGGACCGCCAGGCCTCCGCCACCCGGTTTTTTTCCAAAATGACGTGGGGGACGCCGTTTTTGCCCAGGTGCTCGCTCAGGGCGATGCCGGCCTGCCCTCCTCCAACAATCAGCGTATCGATTTTCTCGCTCGGCATTTCCCAATCCCTTTCTCGTGTCTAACCATGCCTGAAACAATTGCCCGACAGTTTAGGGAATGGCGCCTGGTTAGGTAAAATAGATATTTTCGTTCTATTGATTTTGCATTTCCGAATCAATGGCAGGAAGATGCGTCAATGTCTCCTGAACGAAAGCAGCGCGGATGGTGGCAGCCAATACAAGCGCATCCTCGCCGCCCACCGGGTCGAGGTGAAATCCTTTAAAGGAAAAAAGTCGCATGTTGTTCGGCAGCCCGCTATTGGTGGAAATCTTCGACCAGTTGTTCAAGGCTTTTGATGTCTTTGACGATCAGGGCGTTCTTTTCGCGCTCGACGGTTCCCCTTTTCGTCAAGTTGCTCATCGCACGGGCGACGGTTTCCCGGGTCGCGGCGATTCTCGCCCCAATTTCCGTGTGGATGGGGATGGGGCTTATTCTTGCCGAAATGCCGTCTTTCGTGGCCTTGGCCGCCAGACGTAGCAGGTCGGCGTAAATGCGGTTGTGCGCGCCCAACGTTGAAAGATCCATGATTCTGTGGGTCGATGTGCGAACCATGAAGACCAGATGTTCCACCAGTCTAAGGGCGATATCCGGGTGTTCGCTCATGACCACGCGAAAGCGTTCCGCGCTCAAGGAGGCAATGCGTGTGTTGTCGAGGGCGACGACGCCGGCTGAGCGCGGCCGACCGTCTACCGCGGACAATTCTCCGAAATAATTGCCGGCTTCCAGGTCATCAAACGTCACTTCACGCCCTGACTGGGAATAATTGACGACACGAACCGTGCCGGAGACGACAAAATAGATGTCCCGTGACTCGGCGTCCTGGTCGATGACCTGCTCGCCGGGCCCGTAGGTCTTCCATCGGGCGTTTCGTTCAACGGCGGCGATTTCCTCTTCGGTGAGGTCCGAAAACAAGGTGATCTTTGCGAGGCTGTCGTGCATGGCGCAGGTTCCTTTCCCCTTGTCGGAATGTGAACGCCGCGATGGCCGCGATGCAATTGATGCAGAAAATAGTCGACAACGAAATTATCCGGGTTTCGTTCCAACAGCGTCTCCGGCGGCACTCCGGCAGGGACAACACAATAATTTTCCTTGGATGATGATACGCCCTGCTCCCTTTCGGGGCTGTGATGGCAATCACAGATGTGATGAAACGCCAATCCTTCTCGTTTTTTTCTCGAGACAATGGCCGTGCAGTGACTTTAGTCACAGTTCCGCCCGTCCCGTCACCCGTATCATTGATAACAGCTTCCGAACAAGGAGAACGCAACGCCCCGAATGCCGTAAAGCGAATGGTTTTGATACTGGAGGGCTGAGAAAGTGAACAAGATCGTCATTGGGCTCGTTATTTCAGCCAGCATCCTTGCGGGAAGCGCCGCCTTCCTTACGCGGAGCTACCTTTCGCAGCAAAATCAGGTCCTGCAATCACAGACAGTGAAAGTTGATGTTGTCGAAGTCCTTGTCGCGGCCAGGGACCTGCCCCTGGGGA
Organism: uncultured Thalassospiraceae bacterium; assembly: GCA_964344645.1. Taxonomy (GTDB): domain Bacteria; phylum Pseudomonadota; class Alphaproteobacteria; order Rhodospirillales; family JABHCV01; genus JACNJU01. The sequence goes on along the minus strand of CAYFOJ010000002.1, from coordinate 49,589 downwards.
CGACGGTTACGGACAACAACACCAGGTGGATCGAATGGCCAAAAAGCGCCCTGCAAGATGACTATCTGGTGAAAACGAGCAGGCAAAATCAATTCGACGCCCTGCGAAAGGAAAGACACGTCACCCGGCGCGCCTTCGCCGAGGGTGAGTTGATCTCCCGCCATCGTTTGTACAAGGCCTCGGACCCCGGCTTCCTGCGCGGGGTGTTGGCGCCCGGCATGCGCGCCGTGTCCGTCCGTTCCAGCGCGGAAACGGCATCGAGTGGCTTTATCCTTCCCGGGGACAGGGTTGATGTCCTGTTAACCCACAGCATGTTGAGCCTGGCCACGGAACGCCTGAGAAAAACCGACGCATCCGGCAATGGTTTCGGGCTCCAATACACCAGTGAAACCATCATCGAAAACCTGCGGGTTCTGGCGATTGACCAGAACGTCGATGAGTTCGAAGAGGCCGCCCAGGTCGGGAAAACGGTTCTCCTGGAGGCTTCTCCCAGGCAGGCTGAAATTCTCTACACGGCGAACGCCATGGGGAAACTGTCGATGGTGTTGCGTTCCGCCGAATTGGGCCGCCCGGAATACGGCCGCGGCTACAGCACCGATCTGGACGTCAGCCCGATTCTGTCGAACTTCAAACCCGCATTGAAAAACGAGGTTGCTCAAGAACCGGTCGAGACACACACGCCGACAAAGACGGCGGCCAATCGGATCACCGTTTATCGCGGCGTGCAGACGAGAGCCGTACAATGAAACAGTACATATACATTCAATGGTTCATGTTGATGGGCCTTCTGGCGTTATTCATCATCTATTCGAGCGCTGCCGCAAATGCCCAGTCCGGCGGATCGGCGGATGGGAACGTTTCCTATACATGGCGGGTGAACGAAACCACTGAACTCGTTCGCGTTTCCTTGAACAAAGTCGCCTCGTTGAAGCTTTCTCATCCGGTGAAAAATGTCGTGGTCGCCAATCCGGAAATCGCGGACGTCATCATCCCGGAAGGCGAACAGCGCTCCCATGTTTACATCCTGGCCCGTAAAGTGGGGGCGACATCCATTATCTTTGAAGGCGACGGTAATCAGGTCATCCTTCACGGCGATATTCAGGTCGATGTGGACGTGGCGGGCATCGTGGCCGCCCTCGGCGCATTGATGCCAGATGATAAAATCGAGGTCAGTTCGCAACGCAACGGCGTGTTCCTGACAGGGTTTGTCCGCTCGGCCAGTGCGTCGAAACAGGCCGTCGACATCGCCAAACGCTTTGTCCCGGATGCCCTTGACATCATCAACAACCTCGAAGTCCTGGGCAGCCGGCAAGTGGTCATGCAGGTCCGTGTCGCCGAAATCAAGCGTACTGCGATCAAGCAACTGGGGTTTGATTTCAATCAGTCGTTAAGCCTGGGCGCCCACAGCGTCGGCATGAGCGTCGGCTCGGCGCCCCATCTGGAGGCGGCGCGCACGGCGGCGGGTGTTGCCGGGGCGTTCGCCTCGGGCACAATCATTCCCGCCATTGCCGGGTTCAGCAACATCGCCTATCAGGTGCTGGAGGAAAACGGACTGGCCAAGACATTGGCGGAACCGGCCCTTACGGCCATTACCGGTGAAACCGCGTCGTTTCTTGCCGGCGGCACGTTCCCGATGGTCAGTGGCCTGGATACCAACGGCAACAAATCCTATACCCAGCAACCCTTCGGCATCCGCCTGAGGTTCACTCCCACCGTCATGAATAAAGGGCAAATCAGCCTGCGGGTGGCGACCGAAGTGTCCGACCGAGACACATCCATCGCGGTGGACGGAATTCCCGGATTGAAAATGAACCGGACGGAAACCACGGTGGACCTGCCCTCGGGCGGGTCGCTGATTATCGCCGGGCTGATTCAGGATGAACTGGTCAACACCATTGACGGCGTTCCGGGCCTGAAAAATCTTCCGGTATTGGGGGCGCTGTTTCGGTCCCAGGCCTTTCGCAACAAGGAAACCGAACTCATTGTCACCATCACGGCGTTCCTGGCCGAACCCGTCGGCAATGAAGCGCGGATGGCCTTGCCCACGGACGGCTTCGTCAGCGCCGGCGATATCGACCTGCATTTGTTGGGGCGCTTGCATGCCGAATATACCGGCAAACCCCTGCCGCCATACGCAACCCTCCTCACGGGGCCGTACGGCTATATCATGGAGTAAACGGTTATGAGACAGAGGACGATGACGGGATTTCATTCACTTGTGGCGGGGTTGGCTCTGATGGCCCTCAATGCCTGTGCGATCCCGGCGGAACCGAACGTGGAAGGCCATGATTATCGCCAGAACCATAAAATTCAGGTGCGCGTCAAGAACGTGAGCATCTCCGTTTCACTGCCGGAGGATTCCACCCGCTTGACGCCCGGGGATGAAAGGCGCTTTCGCAAGTTCTTGCGTGCCTTCGTTCAGCGGGGGCGCTCGCCGGTCACGGCCGAAACCGGTCATCCGGAGCGGGCGCGGAATGTCCTGTTGGCGAACGGGCTGCGCGGCAGCGAAATCGTCATGCACTCCGGTCGGGCGGTTCGTCAAGGTATCGTCATTTTGACGTTCAGCGCCAACGATGTCGTCGCGCCGGAATGTGGGGACTGGTCGACGCCAATGGCCAATACTTACGACAACAAGCCCCATGGCAATTACGGTTGCGCAATGCAGCGCAACCTGGCGATCACGGCGGCGGATCCCGGCGATTTCATCACCGCCCAGCCGCTTGGCGGCCTGCCGTCGCCGCCGCCGCCAAGTTCAGGAGCCGGGAATGAGACTGAAAATTGATATCCACGCATTTCCGCTGTCTGAGCACATGGGGGCTGTATTCGCTGATCTGCAGTCCAACAAGCGGGGAATTTGCTCGACCATCACTATCACCGATGGGGGGATGGAACGCGCGCTGCCGACCTTGAGTGATGTAAGCACGCCGCCACTCGTCATCGTGGAATCCGCATCCCGAAGCGCGGAATTACTGCAGGAACTGGATGCGCTGGCCAATGTCTGTCAACCCGGCACCCATCTAATCTTGATTGGGGCCGAAAATGATATTCACCTCTATAGGACGCTCATCAAGCAGGGTGTCGACCAGTATCTTCTGAATGATGTTTCCGGGAATGATTTGAGGGCGGCCATTGTCGAGATTTTTTCCGAGACGGGACGGCAAACGCAATGCCGGACAATCGCCTTCTACGGTGTTCGGGGCGGCGTCGGCAGTTCGGCCATGGCTCATAATGTGGCGGCGTGGTTGGCGGCGGTTCATGAAAAGCCCGTATTGTTGATGGATTTGGATATTCCCACCGGCACGGCGGCCCTAAGCTTTAATCTCCAGCCTCGCCACACGATCGTCGACGCCCTGGCGCATGGGGGCATGCTCGAGGAAGGCCTTTTCAGTAGGTACCTTGAAAATGCCGGGCCCAATATATCCGTTTTATGCGCGCCCGGTCAGTTGAACGCATCGGCGGGCATTCAAGGACCGGGCCTGGAGGAAATCATAACGGTCGGCAAAAAACTCGCCGATTATGTGGTCCTGGATATTCCTCACGTATGGGAATCCTGGGTGCCGGACACGCTGATCGACGCGGATGAAACCGTCCTGGTGGCCAATCCGGATTTGTACAACCTGCGCGACGGAAAAAACCTGATTGAATACTTGGCGCCGCAACGGCCCGTCGATGCGCCCCTTCGCCTCGTCCTGAACAAGGTCGGGTTGAATGGGAAAGGGGAATTGGGCGTTGCGGACTTCAAGGAGGTCGTCGGACTGTCGCCGGCGGGCACCATCGCATTTGACGGCAACGCCTTTCAGGCCGCCATGAACAACGGCGAGATGCTCGAAACGGTGGCGAGAAAGTCAAATGCATCCCTGGGCATGGAATCCCTGGCGATGCGCATAAGCGGGCTGGAAGAACACCCCGGCGGCGGTAAAAGCAAATCCGGCGGCTTGTGGGCGTCTTTATTTACCCGTTCAACGGATTAGGATCGAAACATGTTCGGACGACGCGGCGCAACGGCTCGGGAGAAGAAAGCAGAGCCCGCCTTGGTGAACGGCGGATTGGACGTTTTGCCGAAAATTGAGCATGTTTCCGAAACCAGCCATGCGTCGGATTCAAAGGACACGTTGAGCGATATCAAAATCGATGTGTTCAAGGATTTGATGGATATCATCGACTTGTCCGAGCTCGGCGACGTCACGCAGGAAAAAATTCGTGAAGAAATCACCGATATGGTGACGGAAATCATCTCCGTGCGGGGACTTGTTCTGAGCAGTGTTGAACAACAAACCGTCATTCAGGACATCTGCAACGATATCCTGGGGCTGGGCCCATTGGAGCCGTTGTTGGAGCGCGACGACATTGCCGATGTCATGGTCAACGGTCCCGAGGATGTTTATATCGAGGTCAACGGCCGCATGGAGCGTACAAACATAAAGTTCCGCGACCAGGCTCAATTGACCAACATCTGTCAGCGCATTGTGTCCGCCGTCGGCCGGCGGGTGGACGAAGCCAGCCCCATATGTGATGCCAGATTGGCCGACGGGTCCCGCGTCAACGTTATCGGCCCGCCGCTGTCCATCGACGGGACGGCCCTGACCATTCGCAAATTCAAGAAGGACAAGCTGACCCTGGATGACCTGTTGCGCTTCGGTTCCATCACAGCTGAATTGAAAACGGTTCTGGAGGTCATTTCCGCGATCCGGGAAAACACTATCATCTCGGGCGGTACGGGTTCCGGCAAAACAACCTTATTGAATTGCATGACCGGCCATATCGACCCGAATGAGCGCATTATCACGTGCGAGGACTCGGCCGAATTACAATTGCAACAGCCCCATGTGGTGCGCCTAGAGACGCGCCCCCCAAACCTGGAGGGGAAGGGGGAAATAACCATGCGCGACCTGGTGAAGAACTGCCTTCGCATGCGCCCGGAGCGGATTATCGTCGGCGAAGTGCGCGGAGCGGAAGCCTTCGACCTGTTGCAGGCGATGAATACCGGGCACGACGGCTCCATGGGGACGGTGCACGCGAACAACCCTCGCGAGGCTATTTCGCGGGTGGAAAACATGATCATGATGGGGGGCTACAACCTGCCGTCGAAGGCCATGCGAGAGCAGATTTCAGGCGCCGTCAACATCATAATCCAAGCGGCGAGGCTGCGGGACGGTTCGAGAAAAATCACCCATGTGACCGAGGTCGTCGGCATCGAGGGAGACGTGATCACATTGCAGGATCTCTGTGTCTTTAAAATCGAAGGGGAAGATGCCGGCGGGAAGGTGATCGGCCACCATGAATTTACCGGCCTTCGTCCGGGCTTCTGGGAGAAGGCCAGCTATTACGGGTTGGAACGCAAGCTTGCCGAAGCGATGCGGGCCGCCGTTTAACGGGAAACGACGTCATGAATGATGACTTTGTCCTCTTGATCGCCATCAGCGCCGGTTCCGCGTTGTTCCTATTGGCGGTCCTGGCGGTGCTGATCCTGGCGGCCGTGCGTCCGCGGTTGAAATTGAAACAAAGAATCAAGGCCCTTGGTTCTTTGGAGCCCCCTCAAAAGGAAGCGGGAAAACCCGATGCGGCGCGCTTCAGGCGCATGCAGGAACGGTTGAATAAAATCAGCCGGGTCGAGCACGAAGGGTTCATGGATCACACTGATACGGCCTTGCTGCAGGCGGGGCTAAAGATCAACGTGAAGACCTTCCTTCAACTCTGTGCGTTGGCCGGAACCACGTGCGCGGTCGTTGGTGCTGGCCTGAACCTGCATGTCGTGGCCATCATTTCGTTGGCCGTCGTTGGCGGTGTCGGGCTTCCAAAGCTTATCCTTTCGTTTCTATCGGCCCGCCGTCAGCAGGCGTTCGCCACGAATTTCTCCGATGCCATCGACATCATTGCCCGTGGCATTCTTTCAGGACTGCCGGTTGGCGAATGCCTTTCCATGGTCGCGCGCGAGTTTGACGGCCCCGTTGGCGAGGAATTCACCATATTGGTAGAAGGACAGCGCCTGGGCATGTCTCTCGACACCGTTCTGGCCAAGGCCACAAAACGAATGCCCATGACGGAATTCAAGTTCTTCGCCGTCGTTTTGCAAGTTCAACGCCAAACCGGCGGCAATCTCGCCGCGACTTTGGAAAACCTGTCGGACGTCCTGCGCGAACGAAAACGGATGAAAGACAAGATCAAGGCCCTGAGTTCCGAAGCAAAGTCGTCCGCGGCGATCATCGCCAGCTTGCCGTTCCTGGTTCTGGGCCTGTTGGCCGTCGTGAACCCCGTCTATGTCAACACCCTGTTTAGTGACGGCATGCATCTCGTCTACATCGCGTTGGCCATGATGGCCGTCGGTATCGGCGTCATGCGGCAAATGATCAATTTTGATATTTGAGTTGGAATGTCATGATGACTATTGATTTACAGAGCACGATCGTCGGGTTGGCGGTCCTGTCCGCGTTGACGGCGGCAGCCGCAATCGCAGTGCCGATTCTCAACAGGCAAGCGCACCTGTCTCGTTTTAAAAGTATCATGAACAGACGTCAGGAGCTTTCCCGGAAGCAAACGGAATCCCTCGCCGGCAAAGGATCGGCCATTCGGCAGAGAAAACAGGCAACACGTACCGAAACCATGAAGAAGGTTCTGCGGGGGCTGAAGCTCGACAGGGCCTTGTCGTCCAGGGATGCGCGGGCACACCTCGCACAAGCCGGCTACCGAAGCCAGCATGCCCTGATCAGTTATATCTTTTCCCGCGTCGTGTTTGCCGCATTGGGATTTTCATTATCCTTTATCGTTCTTTCCTTTTGGCTCGACCTGGCCTATCCATTCGCCGCCAATCTCGCCGTGATGATCGGCGGTGCGGTTGCCGGTTTCCTGTTGCCGGGCGTTTACATCTCAAACGCCGCGCAAAAACGCCAACAGGAGCTTAATGAAGGGTTCGCCGACGCCCTCGATTTAATGGTGATTTGCGTGGAAGGGGGGCTAAGCGTCGAGGCCGCCTTTGAAAGGGTAACCGTGGAACTGGCGGAAACGGCGCCGACGCTGTCACAGGAATTCGGACTCACGGCGGCGGAACTCGCATACCTTGGCGACCGCCATCAGGCCTATGTCAACTTTGCGGAAAGAACGGGTCTGGCGACAATCAAGTCACTGACCACGACACTGTTGCAGTCGGAAAAATACGGAACACCCGTTGGCCGGGCCTTGAAGGTGCTCGGGAAGGAACGACGGGCCGAACGTATGGCGAAGGCGGAAAAGAAGGGGGCCTCGTTGCCCGCCAAGTTGACGGTGCCGATGATTCTGTTTTTCCTGCCCCCCTTGTTCATGGTGGTGATAGGACCGGCGGTGATACAAATCATGAATATGTGAAGCGGCGAGTTTCAGCGAAAGAATGCGGCGGCGGTATCCATGAATGGCAGCATGAAGATGGCCCCGGCGGCAATGGCAATGCCGTAGGGGATGGCCTTGTTCGGGGTGAACAGACCCTCCGCGTTGCGAACCAGCCATTGCGGCCAGAGTCCCAGCCCCTTGCGCAGGACGATCACGAAAACGGACAGGACGCCGCCAATCAGGACAACGCTGAACGTGAATGGCAGCAATAAATCCCACCCCACCCAAACGGCGCAAACGGCAAATAGTTTTGCATCGCCGCCGCCGAACAGATTGAAGGCAAACAGGGCGAAGCCAACGGCTAGCATCAACACGCCGGCGGCGATATGCCAGGCGATGGCCTCGAATGGCAGGGCCGATATAGAGGCGGCGGCAAGAAAGCTCACCAGGAGCGCCGTGCTTATCCAGTTGGGGATACGCAGGGACCGTGCATCGGAAATTGCGCCGTAGGACACCAGCAGGACATAAACGGTGAGAATGAAATAGTGAGCGATCAGCATGATGGGTGCCTGAACATGGGAAAATTCACCTTTGACCCATGCGCCAAAGGTGAATTTCCAAAGCCGGAAGACCGGCGGGCCGGATTAGCCGAGAGCCGTGCTGACGGCGTTGAACTTGCCCGTCAGATTGGTGCCCAGCAGGGTCAATGCGCCAATGACGACGACGCCGATCAGGGCCGCGATCAGACCGTATTCGATGGCGGTGGCGCCGGAGTCGTCATTGTTGAAACGTTTGACGAGGGTGGTAAATTTACTCATTACTATTCTCCTGTATTTGACGTTTGGGATAAAATTCTATCCCGACAGTTGATTTTTACTTCAGTTCGCTATGTTTGTTTTTCACTTATCTGTATGAGTATTATGCTCTCTTTGTGCGTTTCCAGGTATGACATATGTCACACCTCGAAGTTATTTTATTGATGAACCAAATTGTACAGGCGGTCGCGATTCTTGATTAAAAGGGACTTGTGATGGCGCCCGACGACATCCTCGCGCACGAGGTTGCCGATCGCCATGGCAACGTCTTCCCGCGACGTGCCGCTCCAGCTTGCGATTTCATCATGTTTGGGCAGCATTCGTATGAGCCAGGTTCCGTCTCCCGCCGGGTTCGGTTCACACAGTCGTAGCAATTCATGATAAATCCGCTGATGCTGGCTGAGCGAGCTCAAGGACGTGATCCGTCTACTGAGCTTGCGGATCAGTGCGGCGAAATGCTCCAACAACTTAAATGAAATTGCCGGATTGCTCTGGAGCAGTCGATGAAATTGGTCCACATCCATCGCCGCGACGACGGACTTTTCTTGCGCCACCACACGGGCGGAACGCACGGAGAAGTCAATCGCCGACAGTTCCCCAAAGCAATCGCCGGGGTGGAGTTCGGCCAGGATGATCTCATCACGGTTTTCGATGCAATCGACAACCTTAAGGAGACCTCCGGTCAAAAAATAGACATCGGTGGGGGCGTCCCCGCGGTCGACGATCATTGCTCCGGAATCGAACACGAGCCAGCGGCATTGGGCCTCGATGGCTTTGATCTCCACGGGATCAATGTCGGAAAACAGACTGGTCTCCGCCAGGTCGCGGGCTGGGCCGTTCATCATCATTTCCTATCCCCGGTCATTGTTGCGCCTGTTGGGTTTGGAACCTGTTATAAAACGATAAATTCGATTCAAGGTCTTCCGTATCCAGATCCATTGCCGCCAGCAGCCGCGCCTCGTCGCCATCACCGCGAATGGCATAGAGCAGGGCAAGGTTCTGACGGACCTGTGCATGCCGGCGGTCGATGCGTGCGGCCCGCACCAAATGGTCGATTGCCGCCTCGAGCTCGCCCGCGGACGCATGGGCCATGGCCAGGTTATTCAGGACCGATACATTATTTGGTGAAAGACTAAGTGCCCGATGAAAAGAGGATAAGGCCCGTTTTTGTTGTTCCAGGGCGGCATGGGCTATGCCCAACGCGGAATGGACGCGCCAATTCTTTGACATTGCCTGCATAGACTTTTGCAATTCCAGCGTCGCCTTTGCGTACTCGCCGGATGCGATCAACGCCTTCGCATATTCAAACTGAACGGTTGGGACCTCCATCAACCGGCTCGGATTGTCTTCCAGATACCTGATGATTTCCCCGGCGCGGCCCGAATAACGCATGCTTCGAATAAAGTTCATCAACACATTCGCATCCGTGGAGCGGAGCTGGAAAAGGCGCCCATAGGCGTTGGCCGCCGCCTCATGATTGTGTGAGGCATGCGCCTGTTGCGCCGTGCGTAAGAGAGTCAGTTGTGCGCCGTCCATCTCCCGTGTTTGGGTATCATCGCCCGACACCTGCAGGGACGGCGTGGGCGCCGTTGTCTGGCATGCCGAAAGGGCCAGAAGCGATGCTCCGACGACCGATGCCTTTAGACACCTGTGAATGACATTTCCGCCGATACGGTTCTTCATGGCAAACCCCTACGGATGATGGATCGTGCCAACATCTTACGGAAGACGGCGGTCTCGCGCGGTGACAAATGTCACTGCCCGGAGGTCCCCGCTTGCGCAGAATATAGCTGTCTTCATGTATCGCCCGGAGGTCCCATGTCCGCACCCGACGCAACATTCACAAGCGAAGATCGAGGCGCGATTTCCGTCATGTTCGCCCTGATGTTGCCGGTGCTGGTCGGGTTGGTCGGGCTTGGCGTTGAATCCGGCATGTGGTTCAGCGAACGCCGCGCCTTGCAGACGCTTGCCGACACCACCGCCGTTTCCGCCGCCATTGAGAATTCCTACGGTGGAACGAACACGGACGTGTTAGGCGCGGCGACCGACGAGGCGCGGCGCAACGGTTTGTCGGACTCATCGGACACCATTTCATACGTAGGCACGCCCGTTTCCGGTCCCTTCACCGGGGATGACGATTATGTGGAAGTCGTGGTTTCCCGGCGCCTCACCACCATCATGACGCAGGTTCTCTTTCCCCTCAATCCCGTGGCGACGGCCCGGGCCGTCGCCACGACGGGTCAGGACACGATGGGGATGGGGTGTGTGATCGCCCTTGACGCAACGGGACCGGCAATCGTCGTCGGCGGCAATGGTTCCGTTGTTTTCGATGGGTGTGATGTCGTCTCGAATTCCACCGATATGAATGCCCTTACGGTCAGTGGCAGTGGTGGTCTTGCCGTCAACTGCTATGCGGTGGCGGGACAATTGAATGTCACCTCGGGGTTTAACGTGTCGGAAGACTGTATCGGCGCGGAACATGCGCCTGTCACGCCCGACCCATATGCGCACCTCGCAGATCCTGACGATGGGGGCTGCGATGCGCCAAACGGCTATTTTCACAACAAGCCGACAACCGTGACAATCGGACATGGTTCATTCACCGATCCCTATGTGATCTGTGGCGACTTCCGGGCCAAACGAGGCACGGTGATCCTGAATGGCCTGATCGTCATCAAGGGTGATTTTAAAGCCAACGCCTCGGCCGAGGTGCAATCGAGCCCGAACGGAAGCACCATCGTGCTCAAAGACGGTGGCCGAATTAACAAAATCAACGGCTCCGCATCGATCAATCTCGCCGCGCCGGCAAAGGGGACGGGGACCATGTGGGACGGCGTTTTGTTCTATCAAGATCGCGATTCCACGCCTTCTTGCATAGGCAACAACTGCAACACCCTGAACGGCAACGCCAGCACGTCCTTCCAGGGATTGGTGTATTTTCCCAATCAGGAATTGAGGATGACGGGCGGCAACAGTTCCGTCTCGACATGTTTTCAGATCGTCGCCAAGCGGGTCTCCTTTTCGGGCAACAGCGCCATGCTCGCGCACAATGACTGCATGGAGTCCGGCATCTCGCCGGTCCCCATCCCGGGTCCCCATTACGCCGTGTTGGTGGAGTAGTCATGGAACGGTTGTTGTCTCGATTCAAGCGGAACGAGGCAGGTGCGAGCGCCGTGGAATTCGCCCTGATTTCGGCTGTTCTGTCGGTTGTCTTTCTGAATATCTTCGATGTCGCCCTTTTTGCCGTTCGCAAAATGGAGGTCATCAATTCCGTCCGGGCCGGCGTGCAGTATGCGTTGTTGAACAGAACGTCCGCTACCGCCGAGGGCATCGAAAGGGCGGTTCTCTCCTCATCTCAACTCCGCCCGATGACGGTAAGCGTCGATGACGCCCTGTGCGGATGCGCCGGCGGGGGCGGGGTGTTTGCATGTGCCGGGGGGACCTGCGCCACGGCCCCTTCGGGGCGGCTGCAATACTACATGAACATTCGTTCGTCGTTCACCCACGACTGGTATTTTTACCCCGGCTCAATCGACATCAGTTCGGATGCCTTGGTGCGGGTGCGATAGTGTGATGATTTTGACATTCACGGTGTAAACAGGCCTTTAGGAAGGCATTCATGAACTTTCCATTGAAGTTCAAACAAGCAAAGAATCGATCCGTGGCGTTGATGCGGAATGATCGGGGCGCGACGCTTGTCGAATTCGCCCTGACGGCCCCGTTTTTCCTGATGATTGTCTTCGCCCTGATTGATGTCGGCCGGATGCTGTGGATCAAGAACAGCCTGCAATTCGTGGTCGAGCAGGGCGCACGTTATGTGATGGTCAATCCCACGATGACGTCGCAGGCCCTGGAAGCCTACGCCGCTTCTCAGGCGGACGGCCTGTTGCAGGGCGTCACCTTCCAGGCATCTTCGGCCGATATAGACGCCTTGGACGGTACAACCTATCGAACCGTATCAGCCAGCTATGATTTCGATTCCGTGACGCCGTTCATCGCCCTGCATGATATCCCTTTCTCGGCGCAAACACGCATTCCCGTTTCCCCGGCGACGCAGTAGGCCCTGACGCCCTCGCGGAAGTACGGCTAACTCATTGAAGTGAATGGTGCCGCCGGACAGAATTGAACTGTCGACCTCGCCATTACCAATGGCGCGCTCTACCCCTGAGCTACGGCGGCAACGTGTTGAATGCCGGGTGGGCTTTCGCTCGCCCCGGCGCGGTTTCCGGGTGCGAAGGCGCGCACAATGCCATAGGGTTTGTCCCCTTGCAAGTGTCCCTTGACGAAGTTCTTTTCAGCCCCCACCATGGCCCCGGGCCTGGGGGGCGGCAAGAGAGAGGAAATGGCTGAAAACAAAGGAAAACAGACGGGCGGGGAGGCGTCGGAAAAGACCGGCGGGCCGGGCAAGAGCGTCGAGGAACGGCGGCTCAGGCAGGCCCGGGCCCTGCGCGCCAACCTGAAAAAACGCAAAACCCGCGAGCGCGGCCGGGCGGGGGCGGAAGACGGCGCCCACTGAGGTTGGGCGGCCCTTGTCGCCCTTGTCCATGACGGTGTCATGGAGTAGAAAGGGCGCTCCGCGACGACACCCCTCGACAGAACGGATTGCAATGGATCGCATTCTCATTCGTGGCGCCAGACGGCTCAACGGCACCATCCACATCGGCGGTGCCAAGAACGCCGCCCTGCCGCTGCTTTCGGCCTGCCTGCTGACCCGGGAAACCCTGACCCTGTCCAACCTGCCCCATTTGGCGGATATCTCGACCATGGCCCATCTGCTGGCCGATCTCGGGGTGCGCATTTCCATGAACGGCGAAGCGGGCGGCGGCGGCCACCAGGGGCGGGTTTTCGAATTGAACGCCGAAGGGGTCGGCGAGACCACCGCGCCCTATGACCTGGTCCGCAAGATGCGGGCCTCGGTGCTGGTCCTCGGGCCCCTGCTTGCCCGTTTCGGCACGGCCCGGGTGTCCCTGCCGGGGGGCTGCGCCATCGGCACCCGCCCGGTGGATTTGCATCTCAAGGCTTTGGAGCAAATGGGAGCCGAGATCGAACTGGAAGAGGGCTACATCGAAGCCCGGGCCCCGGACGGCCTGAAGGGAGCCCATATCGTCTTTCCCATGGTCACCGTCGGCGGCACGGAAAACCTGCTGATGGCGGCGACCCTGGCCGAGGGTGAAACCGTTCTCGCCAATGCGGCGCGGGAACCGGAAGTGACCGACCTGGCCCATTGCCTATGCGCCATGGGGGCGGAGATCGAGGGCATCGGCACCGATACCCTGCGCGTCACCGGACGCAAGGAACTGCACGGGGCCGCCTATTCGGTGGTCCCCGACCGTATCGAAACCGGCAGTTACGCCGTCGCCGCGGCGGTCACCGACGGGGACCTGACCCTGAAGGGGACACGGCTCGACCTGATCGAGGCGGTGGCCGACGTACTGCGCCGGGCGGGTGTCGAGATCACCGAGGTCGCGGACGGCATCCGCGTGCGCCGTGGCCCCGGCGGGCTCAAGGGCATCGACGTCATGACCGAACCCTTTCCCGGCTTCCCGACCGACATGCAGGCCCAGTTGATGGCCCTGATGGCGGTCGCCGACGGGGCCTCCATGATCACCGAGACCATTTTCGAAAACCGGTTCATGCATGTGCCGGAACTGTCCCGCATGGGGGCGGACGTCAACGTGCACGGGGCATCGGCGATTATTCGCGGCGGCGGCGGGCTGAAGGGGGCGCAGGTGATGGCGACGGATCTCAGGGCGTCGGTGTCGCTGGTCCTCGCCGCCCTTTCGGCGGAAGGGGAGACGGAAATCAACCGGGTTTATCACCTGGACAGGGGCTACGAGCGGCTGGAGGAGAAGCTGGCCGCCTGCGGCGCCGATATCGAACGGGTCAAGGGCCGGTCCTGAAACGTCGGAACCGGCTTGCCGGGTAACAGCGGCAAAATCGCAACCCACCCCTGAACACCACGGCGGGTGCTTCGGGGCGGGCTGCTGATTTAGGAAATAGGGGGGGGTGTTAGTCGACGGCGACCAAGTTTTCGGCCGAGCTGCGTCCGCCGTCGCCGGGAACGAGTTCGTACTCTACTTTTTGCCCTTCACGCAGGGTATCCATGCCGGCCTTCTGAACGGCCGAGATGTGGACGAAGGCGTCTTTTCCGCCTTCTTCAGGCTCGATAAAGCCATAGCCCTTCGTCGGGTTGAACCATTTAACTGTACCAACAGACATATTTATTACTCTCTTTAGATAGTCAGAATTCGCGCAAAATCCGCGCAAGCGGCGCTCCCCATCAAGCGCCTGCGCCTAGTGTGCTAGCATGGAATGGTTTGGAATCCCACAAATAATGACCATTAATTTCTCTAACGATTTGATTCCGAAAGGCTCTTCCAGTTGTTAGCGCTTGTAATTAAAGGGAAAGTATCTCCTTGGGTGGATTGTGGTTATCGGTGGGAACAGGCTGGTGAAAGCGGGAAAAACCCTTTATTAATGCCGCCTTTCCACCACTGACGAAGCGAGCAACCGGGAAAAACATGTCGAGCGCCAATGAAAAACTCGTCCTGGCCCTGCCCAAGGGGCGCATCCTGAAGGAAGTGATGCCCCTGGTCCGCGCCGCGGGCATCGAGCCGGAACCGGCCTTCAGCGACGACGGGGCGCGGCAGTTGCGGTTCACCACCAACCGGCCGGACCTGGACATCATCCGGGTGCGCAGTTTCGATGCGGCCACCTTCGTCGCCTTCGGGGCCGCCCATGTCGGGGTTGTCGGCGCCGATGTGCTGATGGAGTTCGACTACCCGGAACTTTACGCCCCCCTGGACCTGGGCATCGGCTATTGCCGGCTGGCGGTGGCCGAGCCCAAGGACATGAGGGACGGCGACGACCCGGCGACCTGGAGTCATGTCCGCGTCGCCACCAAGTACCCGGCCATCACCAGCCGCCACTTCGCCCGCCGGGGGGTGCAGGCGGAATGCATCAAGTTGAACGGGGCCATGGAACTGGCCCCCAAGCTGGGCCTGTGCCGGCGCATCGTCGACCTGGTGTCCAGCGGCGACACCTTGCGCGCCAACGGGCTGGTGGAAATCGAGCAGATCGCCGAAATCACCTCCCGTCTGGCGGTCAATCGGGCGGCGTGGAAAACCCGGCCCGACGAAATCGGCGGCATGATCGAGAGCTTCCGCCGCGCCCTCAAAGAGACACGCTCCGGTGAAAAGGGGGGAGCATGACCCTGCGACTAAACATGGCCGAGGCGGCCTTCGAAACGGATTTCGCGGCCTTTCTGGCGGCCAAGCGTGAGACCGATGCGGACGTCAACGAGACGGTCGCCGCCCTTCTCGACGATGTCAGGCGCCGGGGCGACGAGGCCCTGATCGAACTGACCCGGCGCTTCGACCGTTTCGACCCAACGGCCGATGGCCTGGCCGTCCGCGCCGAAGAAGTCGACGAGGCGGTCTCCCGCTGTGAGCCGGAGCTGCTCGAGGCCCTGGACCTGGCCGCCCGGCGCATCGCCGATTTTCACGCCCGCCAGTTGCCGGAAAACCTGGACTACACGGATGAAACGGGGCTGCGCCTCGGCTACCGCTGGACGGCGGTGGCGGCGGCGGGGCTCTACGTTCCTGGCGGCACGGCGGCGTATCCGTCCTCGGTGCTGATGAACGCCATGCCTGCCAAGGTGGCCGGGGTGGACCGGCTGGTCATGGTCGTGCCGACGCCGGACGGAGTCCTCAACCCCCTGGTGCTGGCCGCCGCCCGCGCCGCCGGGATCGACGAAATCTACCGGGTCGGCGGCGCCCAGGCGGTGGCGGCGCTGGCTTACGGGACGGAGACCATCGCCCCCGTCGACAAGATCGTCGGCCCCGGCAACGCCTATGTGGCGGCGGCGAAGCGGCAGGTGTTCGGAACCGTCGGCATCGACATGATCGCCGGTCCGTCTGAAATCCTCGTCGTCGCCGACGGCGAGAACGATCCCGCCTGGATCGCCACCGACCTGCTGTCCCAGGCGGAACACGACACGGCGGCTCAGTCCATCCTGATTACCGACGACGAGGGCTTCGCCGATAAGGTCTGCCACGCCGTCGACGGTATTTTGCAAACCCTGCCCCGGCGGGACATCGCCAGCCAAAGCTGGCGGGATTTTGGCGCCGTCATTCTTGTCGAGGGACTGGACGACGCGGTTCCCCTCGTCGACCGGATCGCCCCGGAGCATCTTGAACTGGCGGTCGCCGACCCCGACCGCCTGGCCGGGAAAATCCGCAACGCCGGGTCCCTGTTCCTGGGCCGCTACACGCCCGAGGCGCTCGGCGATTACGTCGCCGGGCCCAATCATGTCCTGCCGACCGCCCGCAGCGCCCGTTTTTCCTCCGGGCTCGGGGTTCTGGACTTCATGAAACGCAGTTCCCTGATCAGCGCCGACGCGGACAGCCTGGCGGCCATCGGCCCGGCCGGGATGCTGCTGGCCGAAACCGAGGGGCTCGACGCCCACGCCCGGTCCATTGGGGTGCGCCTTAACCGACGGGAAAAGGGATGATCCCCCGGTGGCCGACAATGATCAGAAAATAGCCAACATCTTCCTCGACGAGCGGAGCGTCATCAGCCGCTCGCCGCAGGTTGACCATGAGCGCAAGGTCGCCATCTACGACCTGCTGGAGGAAAACACCTTCCGCCCCGTCGAGGGCTTCGACGGTCCCTTCAACCTGCACCTGTCCATCGCCGAAAACCGGCTGATCTTCGACGTCCGCGACGGCAACGACCAGGAACTGACCCGCTTCCGCCAGCCGCTGAGCCCGCTGCGCTCCATCGTCAAGGACTATTTCCTCGTCTGCGACAGCTATTTCAAGGCGATCAAATCGTCGTCCCCGTCGCAGATCGAGGCCATCGACATGGGCCGCAGGGGGCTGCACAACGAGGGCGCGGATATCCTCAAGGAGCGTCTGGCGGAAAAGGTTGAAATCGATTCCGTCACGGCGCGGCGCCTTTTCACCCTGATTTGCGTTCTCCATATCAGGCCATGATATGAACGAACTTCCTTCAGCCGTCCTGTTCGCCTGCACCATGAATTCGGTGCGCTCTCCGATGGCCGAAGGCATTATGAAATACCTGCACGGGCACCGCATCTATGTGGATTCCGTCGGCGTCCGCCCGGCCGAGGTCGATGGCTTCGCCGTCGAGGCCATGGATGAAATCGGCATCGAAATCGGCGGACACCGGCCGAAAACCTTCGAGGATCTGGAGGACAGTTCCTTCGACGTGGTCATTTCCTTGTCGCCGGAAGCCCAGCACAAGGCGGTGGAGATGACCCGGGTGATGGCCTGCGAGGTCGAATTCTGGAACACCTTCGATCCGACCATCGTCGAAGGCAACCGGGAGGCCCGGCTGGGGGCCTATCGGCAGGTGCGCGACCAGTTGATGGCGAAAATCAAGGAACGTTTCCCCATTGCCGCCGTTTCCCATGTGTAAAACGGCCAAAAAGCGAGGAAAGGGCTTGACCAAAGGGCCCGAGATCGGCACTTATGTGCGCGATTTAACTGTTCGAGAGCACAATGGCTAAAGAAGAACTTTTGGAATTTTCCGGGATCGTCAAGGAACTCCTGCCCAACGCCATGTTCCGGGTCGAGTTGGACAACGGTCATGAAGTCCTGGCCCATACGGCTGGGAAGATGCGGAAGTTCCGAATTCGTGTGCTGGCGGGAGACCGCGTCAACGTCGAAATGACGCCCTACGATCTGACCAAGGGCCGGATCACCTTCCGCTTCAAATAATCGTCTTTCAGGAGTTTTCGCCATGGCGGGTTCCGGCCGGGAAAGACCCCGCTTGGTCCTGGCGTCGGCATCGCCGCGGCGGGTCGATCTGCTGGCCCAGATCGGCGTCGTCCCCGACGTCGTCGATCCCGCCGACATTGACGAGACGCCCCTAAAAAATGAACTGCCGGCGGCGCTGGCCCGGCGTCTGGGCGCGGCCAAGGCCGCCGCCGTGGCGGCGGACCATCCCGGCGCTTGTATTCTCGCCTGCGACACGGTCGTCGCCGTCGGCCGCCGGGCCTTGCCGAAAGCCGAAAACGAGGCCGAGGCCCGGCGCTTCCTGTCCTTGTTGTCGGGCCGCCGTCACCGGGTTTTCGGCGGGCTCGCGGTGATCGGGCCGGACGGGCGAAGCCACCACCGGCTGGTCGCCACGGCGGTCGCCTTCAAACGCCTGGAAAAAATGGAAATCGAGGATTACGTCGCTTCCGGCGAGTGGCGGGGGAAAGCCGGAGGCTACGCCATTCAGGGCCGGGCGGCGGTGTTCGTGCGCAAGGTCATCGGGTCCCATTCCAACGTGGTCGGTCTGCCCCTGTTCGAAACCGCCATGCTGCTCAAGGGACTGGACATGTTGCCGCCGGCCGGGGGGTGAACCATGGCCGGGACGAACGAGGTTCTGATCGAAGTCCGCCCCGGGCGCACCCGCACCGCCCTGATCGAGGACGGCCGGTTGGCGGAGCTGTTCGTCGATGACGACAACGCCCCCGGGCTCCTCGGCAACATCTATCTGGGGCGGGTGGAAAAGGTCGTCCATTCCCTCAATGCGGCCTTCGTCGATCTTGGGCTTGAACGCCCGGGTTTCCTCGCCCTGGCCGAGGTCCGGCCCGCCGGAGTGCGGGGCAAGGCCGGGGAGGGGATATGGGAGCACCTATGCGAGGGGGACAGGGTGGTCGTTCAGGTCATCCGGGAGCCCCTCGAGGACAAGGGGCCAAAGCTGACCGCCCGCCCGGCCCTCACCGCCCGCACGGTGATCCTGACCCCCGGCGACCCGGGCGTCCGGGTTTCCCGCCGCATCGACGGCGAGGCGGCCCGCCGCCGGCTTCAAGACCTGCTGCAAGAGACGGCCGCGCCGGGGGAGGGCTTCGTCGTCCGCACCGCCGCCGAGGACGCCGCCCGGGCCGATATCGCCGCCGACGTGGCCTCCCTCAGGCGGGACGCCAATAGGCTGGATGAGGCCCGCCAGAGCGGCGGAGGCCCCCGGCGGCTCCTCGATCAGGCGGACGGGGTCGTACGGGCCTTGCGCGACCATCTGCCGGGCGACCCCCGGCGCATCGTCGTCGACGACCCGACAGCCTACGTCAAGGCCCGGACCTATCTGGAAACCCACGCCGCCGGTTTGCTGCCCTGTCTGTCGCGACATGTGGAAAGTCGTCCCCTGCTGTCGGAGGAGGGGCTGGCGGACGACCTGGAGCGGGCCCTATCGCCGCGAGTTGGACTGCCCGGGGGCGGCACGGTGATTTTCAGCGAAACCCCGGCCCTGACCGCCATCGATGTCAACACCGCCGGCGGCGGACGGGGCGGGCGGGAGCAGGCGGCCCTGGGCTGTAACCTGGAGGCGGCGGCGGAAATCGCCCGGCAAATCCGTCTGCGCAACCTGGGCGGCCTGCTGGTGGTGGACTTCGTCTCCATGAAGAGCCGGGACAACGGGGCGAAGCTGCTGGACGCCCTGAAACGGGCTGTGGCCCGGGACTCTGTGCCGGTTTTCGTCGGCGGCTTCACCCGCTTCGGTCTGATCGAAATGACCCGCAAGAGGGCCCGCCCGTCTTTGGCCGCCGCCCTGGGCACGCCCTGTTCCCCCTGTTCCGGCGGCGGTTGGCGGCTGTCACCGGCGAGCATCGCCTACCGAACCCTCGACCGCCTGACCGTCGAGGCGGCGGCGGACCCGGCCGGTGAGTTCATCCTGACCTGCGGTGTCGGCACGGCGGCGGTTCTGGCGGGCCCCCTGAAGGCGGCCCTCGAGGTGTTTGAAGAACGTCATGGCCGCCCCGTCGCCGTCCGGGCCGATGCGGCCCGGGCCGAGGAAGATGTGGAAATCAGCAAAGGAAACGCAGATGGCTGAGATTATCCCCTTGAAAAACAACGGCGGGAAGCGGCGATGCCCGCTCTGCGGCAAGCCGGAAGCGCACCAGTTCCGCCCCTTCTGCTCGCGGCGCTGCGCCGATTTGGACCTGGGAAAATGGCTCAACGAGGACTACCGGATCGAGACGGCGGAAGAAGGCTCCCTCGATGGGGAAAACGACGGCGGCGATTAGAAAAAAACCTTGTTCGGGGACGCTGGACAGGCCCCGATATTTCTTCTATAAGCCTTTCTCGCACCGACGGACGCCAAGCGCCCCGCCGGTCGAAGCCCGGGTAGCTCAGTTGGTAGAGCAGTGGACTGAAAATCCTCGTGTCGGTGGTTCAAATCCGCCCCCGGGCACCATCACCCTTCCAACATATTGATTTATTGTCGTTTTTCCGCTGTGAGGGCAAAATGGGTGCCCTGTGAGGGAAAATTTGTTCCCGTTTTATCCGTCAATCCGCCTCTTGACCTGTGCGGCGAGGCGCTTGCGATTGGCGTTCTTGGTGTAGCGTTCGACCTCTTTCAAGGTCTCCCATCCGCCGATGGCCATGATCTCGTGGGTCGAACACCCAAGGTCAGCCAGTCGCGTGGCAGACCCCTTCCTCAGTCCATGCGCCGAACATTGGGGCAAGCCGGCTTTATCGCACCATTTTCGCATCCGGTTGCCAAACCCGTTGGACGTAAACGGCTTATTGAAGGAAGTGACGATGAAGACCAAATCCCCGGTTGGGTTGGCATCAATAATCCGTTGAAGCTCATCCAGTATCGGAATGTCGACCATGGCCCCGGTTTTTACCTGCCGTATTCTGATCCAGCCGTCCCGTACATGTTGACGTCCCATACGAACCACATCGCTACGCCGTTGACACTATATGGAATTCGCGTGATCGTCTTTCCGTTTCGTGCTGCGCGGTGGCTGACTAAGTGGAGCATTGTCAGCCTGATTTGCTTCATGGTGGGGCTGAATTTAGGCAGATAAAGCCAATCCATGAGGAGTGGGGTCGAAAATATGAAATGGCTGAAACTCGCTATGTTCAGAATTTCGTTGAACGAAAAATTGGGTTTACCTGCGTTTGCCAAGTGCGCCACCGTGAATCGCGTCAGTGCGGAATCTTGAAACACTTATCAATAAATGATAATGTATAGCCGTGAAATCCGATGATACCTCTTTGCAGTACCTTCTTGATCTTCATGGCGAAGAAATTCACTACGAAGAGGGGTTTGTCGCTCGGTTCAAGGTCGTGCAAACGGAAGCCAGCGAGGTAAAGCCACACGGCATTTCTTATTCGCTGACTTTCCACGGGCCCGACGGCCAGCGCGTCATGGGATACGACAATGCCCATGCAGTGGATCACCAGGGCAGCCGATATAAGAAGAGGCCCATTGCTCACGACCATTGGCACCGGGACGAGACCGACAAGGGAAGGCCATACAAGTTCACCACGGCGGAGCAGCTAGTTTCTGATTTCTTTGATGAAATCGAACACATTTTGAAGGAGAAAAAGTGATGGCTTCGGCAAAAATCAACGTCGGCATTGCGACCCATGAAGAACTGAAAACTCTGGCCATGGCGATTGCTCGCGGTGAACGGCGCCGGACGTCAACAGAACCCAAAATTTGGTTCACATCTCTTGAATCCTTTGCTCGCGTCCTGTCGGAACCCAACCGGAAACTCCTTCGCATCATTGATGAGCAACGGCCAGCCTCTTTGAAGGAGCTCGAAGCCATGACGGGCAGAAAGGTCAGCAACCTGTCGCGTACCTTGAAGACCATGAGCCAGCACGGATTGGTGAGTCTGGAACATGGCAAACGCGGCGCGGTGATGCCGAAGGTGCTCGTTAAGGAGCTTCACATGGATTTGGCGCTGACGGGCTGATCGCTATTCCATCGTTCAATCCTGTGAGGGAAAATCCCATGCAACCCATTGACCTCCCATGCGTGTATTTTCTCCCTCACAATTCCGTAAGTCCCTAACGTCTCAACCTTCTTGGACAACGCCCCCGGGCACCATCACCTTCCTTTCCGTTTGATCTGTTTGCGAGTTCTCTCGCTCAGGGCAGGGGGGCCGCCCTGTCAGCGAAGGCCTGTTCCCGTGATGCCCTGCGTTCAAGGCCTCATCCGTAGCCATTCGGAAATATCGCCGGTATTCGCTAAAAGTGAACCGCATACTATTTTTATAGTATGGACGTTGAGTTGTTGGGTGGAGTATGTTGAATCACAATTATAATAATTTAATACTGCAACCTTAATGTAGGTTTC
Organism: uncultured Thalassospiraceae bacterium; assembly: GCA_964344645.1. GTDB lineage: Bacteria > Pseudomonadota > Alphaproteobacteria > Rhodospirillales > JABHCV01 > JACNJU01. The sequence continues at coordinate 27,375 of CAYFOJ010000002.1, read as the reverse complement.
GTCGTATTTATTATGGCTGTATTTGGTGTGTCGTATTTTATGCAAGTGAGAATGGATTTGATTATTGCACACGGAAGATACGACACAGGTCATTACAATTGCGAATAGTAAAGGCGGTACCGGCAAGACAACACTGTGCGTAAATATCGCGGCCTTTCTTTCCAAGGAGGGGCTTCGGGTGGGGGTTCTCGATTCCGACCGGCAGCTATCGTCCCATGATTGGATTTCCGAAAGCGATGACCGTTATCTGACACATGTTGAAATCTATTCGGGGGCGAGCGCAAACGAAATACTCGAGATCACCAAGAACACGGAAGTCGATATCCTGATCATCGATAGCCAAGGGGCGCTTTGCCAGGAGCTGGGTCTGTGCCTCGCATTGGCGGATATCATTTTGATCCCTTGCCGGCCATCCCGGGATGATCTGCTGGGATACGGCTGGATCAAGGCGCTGACGGAGCACGTACCGGAAAACCTGTTTCGAAAAGCCCCCGAGGTCAGGGTCGTCATAAATGGCATTGGCAAGGACGAGGCGTTGTTCGATCACATCAGGGCTGAATTGGCGCGAGACAGGTATCAAGTGCTGGAGAACCCGATCTCTCACAATCTCGCGCACGCGGAGGCCAACATAAACAGGGTTTCGGTTATCGAAAACGGTGGGATCGCCATGTACGAAATTCAGGACCTGTCAAACGAGCTATTAAAAGTCTTGCGGGAGCAAAAACGCCAAATGGTAGAGCCACGGTAATGGGAAAAGAATTGAGGCCCATAGGGAGCGTCGGTGTCGCCGAACAGCGATTCAAGGATCTCCTCGGAAAGCTGCCGAGCAGCCAGGCCAGCGAAGAGGACCTTGACTTTGACTGGATTGGCCTGGCCGAGAAAGGCGGTGGCGACGCCGGCTTGGGCGAAAGCCCGCAGAATTCGGAACCGGGTGATAAGTCGCGATCCTCCGAGGCGGAAGCGGAGGCGCCGCGGGAACCCGCCCCGGAGAGGGAAGAGCCGGCCGAGGTATCTGTTGAAGCTTCCGCCGCCAGGGCTGAACCGGACGAAACCACCGTTGAGCCGAGCGCTGTCGTCGAAAATCTGAAAGAGACAAATCCCGAATTATTTGTCTTCAAGTACGGCGAATCCCAATTCGGTGCCCCGGTCAATTACGTCTCCGAGATCATAAGGGATTTCGGCGCCATCGAAACGTTTAGCAGCGAATTGCCGGGCTGCGTCGGCTCGATTGTATACCGTGACAGGCTGGTCCCCATCTTTGAAACCAACAGGATTGCCGACTCGGCCCGGGTCGGCGCCGACGACATTGCATCCACGTCCGTTATCATCATCAGTTTCGACGGCGTCGAGTTCGGGCTGAGCATGGACCAGCACCTGGATGTGGTGATTCCCTCGGCGGAAAAGAGCTGGGCGGCGGCGGACTTTCTCGAAATCGCCAACCTGCCCCGCTTCGTCGGCGCCCTGGTGGGATACAAAAAGGCGACCCTGACGATTCTGGATATCGAATCCCTGTCCGCCGAAGTGAAGAACATCTTTGGAACCCAGGACGTCATCGAGGCCGACGGATATTCCGAGATTCAATTCTCCAGGGAAGACGTCATCAGTTGGGACAAATACATTTGCGCCACCATCGAAAGCCTTCAGTTCCTCGTTTCCATCGAGGATGTTCTCGAGGTCATCGAAGGCTGCGAGGTGACCCCGTTGTTCAAGACGGACCCGATGTTGAGGGGCCTGATCAACGTCCGGGGACAGGTAATCGCCTGCATCGACATATCCGGTGAAATCGGCGTGCCGCTACGGGTTCTGGACGAAAGAAACCAATTTATTCTGCTCAAAAACACGGCCAGCGAACTGGCCTTGTGCGTCGACCGGGTGCTTGGCATCCAGAGCCTGCAAAGCGGCAGCTTTCAAAGCTCCGACACGGTTTTAAAAGGCAGCGTCACCGATGTTTTTGACGGGGTTTACGAAGACGAAAAGGGAACCCTGCTGCGGCTGTGCGCGGAAAATATTTTCAACAGTCCGAAATTGAGCGCCTATCAAAAAGGGAAATAAGAAATGTTTTCAATCGGTAATATGCGAATCACCACCAAAATATCCGTCATTGTCTATTCCTTGCTGTTTTTGCTGTTGGTCACCAGTGGATATGCCGTTTGGTCCATGCGCAGTGTCGGGCACGAAATCCACCACGTCGCCGCGGTCGAGATTCCGCTGCTGGAAACCGTCGCCAGCTTTAGCGAGCATCAACTGGAAAAGGAATTGATCCTGACGGAAGCGGCGCTTGAGATTGAAACGAATTCCATTCTTGACGTGGGCAAGGCCGTGAGGCCGAAGCTGGAGGCTTATCAGGAATCCGTGGCCCATGCGGATGTCCTGTTGGAAAGCGTGTTCCATCTGTTGGCTTACAGCCGGGAATTGACCCTTGATCCCAACCTGACTTTCGAACAGTTCGTCGCCTCGACGAAAGAGAAAGCGGTCAAGGGCGCGGCACTGGGCGGTGGCGGCGGGAAGATAGAGGTCCTGCTTCACGACCTGGAGCAGATATCCAAGGAATACGACGACTATAAGGAGATCGCGAAATCCATTGTCGCCATCATGGAAGAGGTCGCCGCCCTGGATAAAGCGGAGCACTTTTCCACGTTGTCCAACCTGAGGAATGAAATACACCCCATTTTCAGGACCCTGGAAGAGGCGGCGGCCAAGATCAACGCGCATATCCTGGAGTTTTCGGAAAACATTCAAAATGTGACCGAGGCTTCCATCCACAACACGGAGAAACATGAGGCGACCGCGCTCATGGTCATGATCATGCTTGCCCTGGGCAGCACGGTGCTCAGCATAATCTTCGTTTTTGCCCTTTCGCGCTCCATCAAGGTGAAATTCGCCAAGGTCATCGGCTCGGTTGAACGGATCGCCGACGGGGACCTGACCGAAACACTGGATGTTTCCAAGAACGACGAAATCGGGGTCGTGCTGGTGTCGATCGATAAGATGAAAAACAACATTCATGAAATCGTCAGTACGTTGGTCAAGACGACCGGGCAGTTGACGAGCGAGAGCAAAAACATCGCCGCGGCCTCCAACAGCATCTCCGACGGCACCAATGAACAGGCCACTTCCGTGCAGGAGACTTCGGCGGCGATGGAACAAATGAGCGCCGCCATCAAGGAGAACGCCCAGAATTCGGCGGATACGGAAACCGCGGCCAACCGGCTGGCGGAAGATTCCCAGACCTGTTCCCAGGCCATGCAGAAGACGGCTCACGCCATGAAGGACATCGCCGACAAGATCATCATTGTCGAGGAAATCACTCGCAAGATCGAACTGCTGGCGCTCAACGCCTCGGTCGAGGCGGCCCGGGCCGGCGAGCACGGAAAAGGCTTTGCCGTCGTCGCCGTCGAGGTTTCCAAGCTGGCCGAGTTGAGCAAGCAATCGGCCCTGGAAATTCAACGGTCGTCGGAAGACGGGAAGCAGTTCGCCGAAAGCACCAATGCGATGTTGAGCGAACTGTTGCCTGAAATCGAGAAGACGAAAAGTCTGGTGCAGGGGATCAGCGCGGCTTCCGAAGAGCAGTCGACGGGGGTCAGTCAAATCAACATCGCGATGCATCGGCTGAACGAGACGGTTCAGAAGAATGCGGAGATCGCCAGACATATGACCGAGACGTCGAAACAGATATCGGACATCACGCCCCGCATGTCGAGTCTTGCCAACCGCTTCGAAATCGGGCGCCGCGACGACGGTGGCGAGGAAAATGAAACCTTCATGCAGGAATTCCCGCAGAACCTTCCCCCCAGGAGCCCTGATAGTGCTCAAGGCGCCGAATTGGTGGGAGACTTCGGAAAATACTGAGGAGGCCCGTTTTCCGGATCCGGGCGCCCGCGAGAGACCGGCCGGGGTCCCAGGCGGGGTGTGCCGAGAGCCCCGCGTGTGAATCATTATTATCGAGACGCAGTCAATGATAACCAATTATGTGGATCAAATTCAGGCTTACAATAATCAGCCGGATCGTATCGATGAACCCGTCAAATGGCTGAACAAGGATAATGGCTTCTTCGCCGAGGAACTCCAAGGCTACCTGCCCGGCCTGATCAGCGAGATCAAGCTGTCGCATGTATCCGGGGCCGAGCAGCTGGACACATACTACCGGGAAATAAAGGTGCTGGCGGGCATCAGCAAGGTCCTGACGGTCTCCTATCTCGTCCCGATCCTCGACGTGATGGTCTTTTGTGCCGATTACGCCCGCTGGAAGGAAACCTACGCCGAGCATTCCCTTTCCTATGTGGTCGAGCTGTTGGGCAATGCCATCATCAAGGATGTTGAATCACAGACAACGGCGCAACCGTCGGGCCTGGACGTTCCGGCCCTGTTGGAAGAGGCGATCAACTATCTGAAGACGCCCCTGCAGGAATGGTCCGAGGAGGCTGAAAGACTGAAGAACCTGTCCGACGACTTCGGCGAGGAGGAAGACGGCGAGGACACGCAAGAGGACGGCGCCGAAGCTCCGGCGAAGCCGGCGAAAACAACCGTTCAGGACTTCAGCTCCTACGACGAGGTTGAAAACCTGGCCTTGTCGGACGACAAGGTCGGGATGCTGTCGGAGTTCTGCGAAGAGTGCAACGACAACCTGCAGCAAGTCGAGCTGGCCCTGATCGATCTGGAGAATTCCTCGGACCCGGGCGAAGTCCTGAATGAAATCTTCCGCAGCGTGCATACGGTCAAGGGCGGCGCCCGGCTTATTGAAATTCGGAAGATAGAGGTTCTCTCCCATTCCTTTGAGAACATCCTCGATGAATGCCGCTCGAAACCGGACATCATCAACGCCGAGTTGATCGACCTGTTCCTGGAATGCCAGACCCGGCTTTCGGCCATGATCCAGGAGACCGAAAATTCCGATGCGATCACCAGCCGCGTTTCCGACCTGCTGGAACGTCTCGCCAAGGCCGGCAACGGGGAAACGGCGAAGCCCATGGAGACGGCAAACAAGGAAGGTTCGGAGGCACCGGCGACGGCCACCCCGCCCGCCGCTTCATCCCCGGGAAATGCAAGGAAGACCGAAGAGAGCATAAGGGTGTCGGCGGTCAAGCTCGACGAGGTGTTGAACACCGCATCGGAGGTGTTCATCACCCGCATCCGCCTGCAGAGCGATATCGAGAGATTCAAAGACTCGATCAATCAGTTGAACAATCTGATGTATCAGTTCAACGGCGCCAATTTACCCGGACATATTTTCAAGTCGTCACTGGACCTGGACTCGTTGGAGGCGGACCTTTTCAAACACGGTCTTTTGAAGTCCAACCAAAAGGTCGCGCAGGAGGTGAGAAGAAAAATCCAGCTCATCAAGAAGTCCCTGAACAATGAAATCGGCTTTACCCTGGCCGACACCCCTGAAGCCATGCGTCTTGAGATGTTGAAGATCAACGAGACGGGCAAGGCGCTGCAGAAAAACATCGAGGACCTGGGTTCTCTCAGCACCAACCTGCAAACGGGGGCGATGAATTTCCGGATGGTCCCCATTCGGGAATTGTTCAACAGGTTTCCGTCCCAGGTTCGGGACATGGCGCGGAAATCCGGCAAGAAAATCAATTTGAAACTGGGTGGGACCGATACGGAATTGGACAAGGTCCTGATCAACCAGTTGACGGACCCCCTGATCCACATCCTTCGCAATTCCATCGATCACGGCATCGAAACGCCGGCCGACAGACTGGCCGCGGGCAAGACGGAAGACGGACAAATCAATCTGGACGCCTTTTACGAAGGCTCGAACGCGGTTATCCAGATCAAGGACGACGGCAACGGCATCAATGTCGATAAGGTTCTGGCCAGGGCCATCGAACGAAACCTGGTTAGCGAAGACCGGGTCGCCGAACTGAGCCGGCAGGAAATCCTCAATTTCATTTTCGAACCCGGCTTCTCGACCGTCGCCAAGGTCACGGAACTGTCCGGACGCGGCGTCGGCATGGATGTGGTGAAAACCTCCATAACCTCCATTCAGGGCATGATTTCCATCGAAAGCGAAGAGGGCAAGGGCACGGTCATCCAACTGACGCTGCCGTTGACGCTGGCCGTGGTCGGTATTTTGCTGATCGAGGAAAACGGCCGCCAATTCGCCCTGCCGATCCTCAACGTCTTCGACATTCTCACCATAGACCGCGAGAAAATGCGCCAGGTCGGCGACAATCGGGTCTTCAATCATCGTGGAAGAACGGTGATCATCAACAGTTTGTCGAAAATATTGGATTTTCCCCAAAGCCATTTCGATTCCGATCAAATTCCCATCGTCGTCGTCACCGACGGCACCCGGTATCTGGGCATCCTGGTTGATACGATCCTGGGACAGCAGGATGTGTTGATCAAACAGACGGGCACCCTGGCCAACGATATCGACCTGGTCATGGGCTGCACGATCCTTAGTGATTCCCGGCTCGTCCTCGTCCTCAATGTTTGGGAATTGATTACCCAAAAGGAAACCCACACGATCGTCCTGGATCACACGGACGAAGGAATCCGTTCGGCGAGAGGGGAGAAGAAAATCTTGGTCGTCGACGATTCCGCCCTGCAGCGAAAACGGGTCAAGGAAATCCTCAACGGCGCCGGATACGAAGCCGACCTTGCGGCGGACGCCATTACCGCCCTGACCATGACCAAGGAAACACATTACGACGCCTTGTGCGTGGACATCATCATGCCCGTGATGGACGGCATCGAGTTCGTCGGCAAGCTGCGAAACAACGAGCAATACAAGAGCACGCCCGTCTACATGATATCCGGCGTCAACCTCGAGCAGGGCAACAGCGGCAACCGCCTCAATGAAATTTCGATCTCCGGTTTCTTAAGCAAGCCGATCGATGCGGACGCCCTGATCGGGTCTCTGGATAACAGCTTATTATAAGAGGTTGGGATGGAAGCCATAAACAACACAACCGAGGCCACGGACCAGAAGCTCTACTTCTGTGTGGAAAACCCCCTCTTCAAGAAATATCTGGAGACCACATCCGCCTATGACGATGAAGACATCGTCTTCATCGAAAAAGAGAAACTGCCCGAACTGCTGGCGGAAAACCAGTCCACCATCCTGGTGTTGCAGAGCGACCAATCGGAAATCGAAACCATAGAGCTTTCATCGCGATTGAAGCGCGTGTTCGGGAAGGCCCTGAAGATTATCTACCTCTCGTGTGACTACAAGATAAAGGATGATGTCGGCCGCATCGCGGACCTGTTCCTGGAGTTCCCCATCTCCGTCGAGGAGATTCTGTCCGAGAGCCGGAAAATCGAACAATCCCAGAGGAAAATTCTTCTCATTGACGATTCAAAGCTCGTCCACAGCAGCATCGTTCCTGGGCTGGAAAACGCGGGCTTCACCGTGGTCCAGGCCTTCGACGGCCTCGAGGGCCTGGAAATGGCCCGCAAGGAGCGCCCCAATCTTATCATCAGCGATATCGAAATGCCCCGGATGAACGGCTACGAGACCTGCAACAACATCCGGACAGATCCCGATATCAGCGATACCTACATCATTATGTCCAGCACTCTCAGCTCGGCCAGCGATCAGCGCAAGGGCTTCGAGGTCGGGGTCGACGAATACATCACCAAGCCCGTGGACCTGGAGGAACTGGTCGACAAGATCTCCCGGGTTCTGGACCGGACCAATTTCGGCAGGGAGTCGATTCTCGTCATCGAGAAAAACGCCAAGACCTCGGGCGTCATGGCGAAATCCCTGACCAAACAGGGGTTTAATGTCAGGTGTATCCGAAACCTGCCCGAGGCCATCAACCTGACGCAGAAAAACAATTTCGAACTGATTATCTCCGAACTGGAACCCAGCGGCGGCACCATTCTGGATTTATTCAACGCGCTCAACGCCGTTAAAAGCAAGGCCAACAGCCCGGCGGTCATTATCACTAGTTCAAAGCACAATGTCGCCAATTCGAAAATGGCGATGAATGCCGGGGCTTCCGGGTATTTGAGCAAACCCTTTTCCATGGATGGATTGACCGCCTTGTCGGAACGGGTGCTGGCGGAACGCAAGGAGGAACAGGAAAGGGCCCAACTGGAAAGATACGTGTCGAAGGCGTCGCGGCAGATCGCCTTGGAAAAAACCATCCTGCCGACGCCGGAAGGGCAAGGACGGGCGGTGACGAAAGCGGCGACCGTCTTCTTCAGCGATATCGTCAACTTCACGAACCGGTGCGAAAATTACCCGCCCAAGGATGTCGTCAACCAGATCAATCAAATATTTTCCAACGTCGCCAACGTTATCAACAAGCACGACGGCGATGTGGACAAATTCATGGGGGATGCCTGTCTGGCGTTCTGGCTTGAAAAGAATCTCCAGGAAATGGGCAACAGGGCCATTTCAACGATTTACGAGGTGAATCAAAAACTGGCGGACCTGAACAGTTCCGACGAGGCGTTTATGAAGGACCCGGTACATCTTCGCATGGGGGTCAATTTCGGCGATGTCATCTTGTGCGATATCGGCGCCGATGAATCGCGCCTTGAACTGACCATCATCAGCGATGCCGTCAACATTGCCGCCCGCCTTGAAGGCGCGTGCCGGGTGTATGGGGTGAATAATCTCGTAACTCTCAACATACTGGAGAATTACAGGGAGGAATTCATCTACCGGGAAATCGACAGCATTGTCGTCAAGGGCAAGCAGAACAGCATTTCCTGCGGCGAAATTCTCGCTTTCGGCCCGGAAGTCCTGGATGCCCACCACACCCTCAAGGGCGAGTATGAAGAAGGATTGGCGGAGTATCGGAAAGGAAACTTCTCGCTTGCCCACGACAAATTCCAAAATGCGCAACCGCTCGAGGTCCTGCAACCGTCTGCAAAGAACACTCCTTCCGAAATCATGATCAGCAGGTGTGCGGATTTAATGCTCCACGAACCCGAAAGTTGGGATGGCATCTGGACGCTATCCACAAAATAAAATGGATATTGAAACGAACTACGGGAACATCAGGCGCATTCTGCACGAGCGGTTCGGCATCGAATGCCCGGACGCGTTGCCTCCATTGGCGAAGAAGAATGCCGCCCGCTATTTCCAACTGAAACAAATCAATAACTGGTCCGAATTCGAGGCCGCCTCCCTGAACAAGGAGACGTTTTTTTTTGTTGAGTTGGCGGAAATCTTTCTCAATTCCCACAGCTTTTTTTACCGTGAACCGGTTCATTTCAATATTTTACAGGAAAAGGTTTTCGGGACATGGCGGGATGAATATCGGAAGAACGGCGAATTGGATTTAAGGGTCTGGTCGGCCGCCAGTTCCTTCGGCGCCGAGGCCTACAGCATCCTCTTTAGCATGCTCGAGTATTTCGGAGAGGATTACTGGAATTACGATGCGGGTGTTTTGGCCACCGACATTTCCCTGTCGGCGTTGCAGAAGGGGAGCCGGGGCGAATTCACTCATAGGGAATTGAACCGCCTGGACTGGCATTTGAACCTGACGGCGGCGAATGCCGAGAAATATTTTCGTCAGACCGGGGCCGACAAGTACACCATTCATGAGAAACTGCGCTCGGAGATTCTGTTCCGCTGGCTTAATCTCAATGATGAGTTCAGGTTCAAAGAGAAGTTCGACCTGATTTTCTTTCGCAATGCACTGATCTATTTCGACGGCGAGCATCAGAGGAAACTGCTTGGGAAAATAACGGATAATCTGAAAATCGGCGGTGTCTTGATATTGGGGTTGACCGACGGAAAGCGCCACATCGACCCACGCCTCGAATTAATCGACAAATCAACATATCTAAGGACCGAATGAAAAAGACCGACACCTTGAGAATTGGCGTTATAGAGCCCACCGCCTTGTTTCGAAAAAGCATAGCGGAACTCTTCTCTCAGGTGGGCTTCTTCGAACTCGCGTTTATCGATTCCTCGCCCCATTCCTTCCTTTCCCGAAAACACTTCGAGTTGGATTTCGACGTCATCTTCATGCGGTGGGAAAAGTCGACGGAACTCGATAGCGACTTTATCGAATTCTTGAACCTGCATATGTTTCCGGTCGTCATCATATCCGATGAAAACGTTCCCCTGAGCAACAACCTGTCTGAACTGTTGAGCATCGGCAGTTCCATTTGGCACGGCACATATGATTCCGCCAACATCGTCAAAGACCCCTACAGCTATGTTTTCTATTTGCTGGATAAATGCAAAACCGCCGTCTTCAACTTCCGCCTGAGCCTCAATCACGTCAACAAGCCGAAAATGAGGAAAAAGCCGGGCGCGACAATGAAGCCGGCCCGACAACCGGCCAATCGCCTGCTGTTGATCGGATCATCGACGGGCGGCCCGCAGGCATTGATGACGATCCTGAGGGGCTTGCCGGCGAATTTTCCGCCGATCATCATCGTCCAGCACATGCCGGGCCAGTACACGAAATCCTTTGCCGACAGGTTAAACGCCAACAGCGACGTTCATGTTTCGGAAGCCTTCGACGGGCAACTCATTGAAGAGGGAAACGCCTATATCTGTCCTGGCGGCAAACAGGCTTCGTTGCGCCCGGCAGGTGGCCAACTGCGGCTGAGCATCGGCGGCCGGGAAATGGTTTCCGGGCATTGTCCCTCCGCCGATGTCCTGTTCAATTCATCTCGGGCGTTGGACGGCTATGGCGTCGTCGGGCTCCTTCTGACCGGCATGGGACGGGACGGCGCCGAGGGTTTGCTGACCATGAAAGGCTGCGGTTATAAAACCTTTGCCCAGGATGAGGAGAGCAGTGTTGTTTTCGGCATGCCCAAGGCGGCTGCGGATCTTGGAGCGGTGGAGGGGCTTTGGCCTCTGGGCGAGATTTCGGAAAACCTGGAAAGACTCTGGAGTTAGTGGAAGCGGGATGTGAAGCAGGAAGGACGGCCGATGGGTGAATCGAAAGGCGCGCCGCACAGAATTTTATTGATCGAGGACGATACCCCCGTCCGCGAGCGCCTGGCGCATATTCTCATGGACTGGCCGGGCGGGACCCTGATTGCGGCCTGTGCGAGCCTGGGCGAGGCTCTCGAAAAAATCCGCTCCGAGCCGATTGATCTGATGATCACGGATCTGAAATTGCCCGATGGCAACGGTATAGAGGCCATTGTCGATCTGCGTGAAAAACAGCCGCAAGCGGAGGCCATGGTCATTTCCGCTCTTGGCGATCACGAAACGGTTATCGCCGCCATCAAGGCGGGGGCCACCGGGTTCCTGCTCAAGGATGCGGAAGCATTTAACATGATTGAAGCGTTGGAGGAATTGGTCGCCGGCGGCTCGCCGGTCTCCCCCATCATCGCGCGCACGATTATCGAGGGCCTCAATCCCCATCTATCCGGCGATGACGGATTTGATCAATCCGATGAACTTCAAGAGAAACTGACGGAGCGTGAGGTTGAAATCCTGGAAGGAATCACCAAGGGCTTGAGTTACGCGGAACTGGCTGAAACCTACGGCATTTCCCGCAATACGGTCCCGGTTCACATCAGAAATATCTACCGTAAACTGGAGACGCACAACCGTTCACAAACCGTCTATGAAGCGGTGCGGCGGGGCATTATAACAATGACATGACTAAACGAAGCATCGGCTGGGCCGCCTATATTATCGTGTTTGTGTTTCTCGGCGCGATTCCCTACGCGGTCATGCTACCTACACCGGAAGGGGGCATCCGGATTACCGGCGCCCACTTTACCCCGGACGCCGGCGTGACGGTTCCCGTTTCCTTGCCGCACCGCTGGGGGGAAAGGGAAAAGGATGCGAAAACAGGTGTTTACGAGGTTGAATTTGAACTCGCCACCCGTCCCGACGCCCCGCTGTACCTGTTCATACCGGCCCTGAAACGGCATGTGGAGGTGCAGCTAAACGGCGCCACCGTCTTCGACAGCAAGACCCGGCAAAGCTGGGCCGGACCCCTGGTTCAGGCAACCGCGCTGTCCGCCTTGACCGTTGCCAATCTGCGAGCCGGACGCAACACCATGCGGCTGCACCTGAAAAGGGAGTCGGTCATTCACAGCTATCTTTCGGAACTTTACATCGCCCCGAAAGAAACCGTCGTTCCCCATTTCAAGCGTCGGGTGTTTATCAACGAACGGTTCAGGGCCATGTCGTATTCCGCGCAGGTCCTGCTGGCGATCAGCCTTTTCGTCGCCTATTTGTATCGCCGGAAGGAAACGGTTTTCGGCTGGCTTACCGCATTGATCGGCCTTAGCGGCATCGTCGAATTGAGTCTCTTTTCCGACGCCATCCCCTGGATCATGCAGCTTTATCCCCATGTCTATCTGTTGTGGTCGGTCATCGGCTGCATCTTCGTCATCTTCGCCCTTGCCATGATTGACAGGCCGGCGCCCCGGGCCTTGATCGCCGCGCTGTTCCTGATTCCGGCCACGATCCTTGCACTGATCGCCACGGGGGCGGCCTCGTCGCAGGCGCTCGGGATTTATTTTTCCGTTCCCCTCCTGTTTCTGGGCAGCCTGGCGGCAATAGGCATTGTCGTTTGGGGGGGCGTCCGTGAAAAGAGGTTGGAGTGTTTTTTGATACTCGGCCCGATGACCTTGTTCCTTTGGTACCTACTTCACGATACCGCCCTGGCTTATGGATATATTGATGGAATCGGCTTTTTCACCCGCGATACCCGCCCCCTGTTGCTGGCGATCATTACCATTGTCCTGATGCGCCGCCTGGCCATCAGCCTTAATGAATTGGACAAAACCGAGGAGTATTTACGCGAGCGCCTTCAGGCCAAGGAGGTGGAGCTGGACGCCTACTATAAAAAAGAACGGGAGGCCGTCGAGCGGACCGTGATCGATGCCGAACGCCGCCGTCTGATCAACGACCTGCATGACGGCATGGGCGGGCATCTGGTGTCGATCATCGCCATGGCGGAAGACTCCAACGGGCGGGTTGAAGACATTCGGAACGCCGGGCGGGCAGCCCTGGAGGATCTGCGGATCGTCATCCATTCCCTCAATATCGGCAGCAGCGGCCTGCCCTTTGTCCTTGCCGCCTTTCGCGACCGGCTGCAGCCGGTGATGCGACGCTTGAAAATCGAGTTCGACTGGTCGATGGCGACCCTGCCCGAAATCAAGGGGGTCGGCCCGGGGAATGCCCTGCTTGTCCTGCGTATCCTGCAGGAGGCGGTGACCAATGCCCAAAAACACGGAAATCCCCGGAAAATCAGCATTCATGGCCTGTCCGAGTCGAACGACATGTTCCGCCTGATTGTCGAAAACACCGGCGGGACGCCGTTTGCCGCGAAGGACAACGGAACCGGAAACGGCCTGCAAAACATGCGCACCCGCGCCAATTCCCTGGGCGGCACCCTGGATGTGGAAACCCTGCCGGACGGCGCCCGGGTGGTTCTCCACCTGCCCTCAAACCTGCCGCATTTCTAATCCGGAGGGTTTGTCGGTCTGCATCGCCGGGCGTCGTGACTGAGTGGTTGAAGCGTCGCCGTCAGGTGGCATAAAATCCGGGTGGAGGCTGGCTTGAACGCCGCTAACGATTGATGGGGGACCGTGTAACAAATGCCGCCTTTCTTGTCTGTTGAAGAGCTGGCCGGGCGGGTTTCGGAAGGAATGAGCCTCGCCCTCGCGCCGGATTATTCCGGCTGCTCCCTCGCCGCCATCAAGGCGTTGTTGCGCCGTGGGCGCGGCGGGCTTGATCTCATTTGCGTGCCCCAGGCGGGCCTGCAGGCGGACCTTCTCATCGGCGCCGGTCTTGTCGAATCGGTGGAAACGGCGGCGGTGACCCTGGGGGAATACGGCCCCGCGCCACGGTTTTCCCATGCGGCGAGCCGGGGCGCCGTCACGGTCAGGGATTCCACCTGCCCGGCCATTCATGCGGGCCTGATCGCGGCCGAGAAAGGTTCGCCGTTCATGCCGCTCAGGGGCATCCTGGGCAGCGACCTCCTGACCCACCGGAAGGACTGGAAGGTGATCGACAATCCCTTCGGCGAACGGGACCCCATCGTCCTGCTTCCGGCGATAACGCCCGACATCGCCCTGTTCCATGCCCCCAAGGCGGACCGCGCTGGCAATGTCTGGGTCGGCGTCCGCCGGGAACTGATGACCATGGCCCACGCCGCCAGGGCCTGCCTGGTCACCGTGGAGGAGGTGGTGGAGGAAGACCTCCTCGCCGACGATGCGACGGCGGCCGGAACCATCCCCGCGCTCTACATCACGGCCCTGGCGAAAGCCCCCGGCGGCGCTCGCCCGGCCGGTCTGTTCGGCGTCTACCCCCCGGACGCGGACGTGCTGCGGCGCTATTCGAAAATGGCGGCGACGGAAGAAGGGTTCGCGGCCTTCGTCGACGACTGGCTCGGCTCTCATGAAGAGAAAGTTGCGGCCAATGGCTGAGGTGCGGCTGGAGGAGCATTTGATCGCCGCCATCGCCGGGATGCTGGAGGGGCTCGACCATGTCGCCGTCGGCGCCGCTTCGCCGATCCCGGGCGCCGCCGCCCTGCTCGCCCGGAGACTGTCCGCCGGACACTTGCGGGTATCGATCCTGGGCAGCGAGGAACACACAAGCTTCACCGACGGTTCCAGGGAACTGTTCGACTGCGTCGGGCAGGGGCGGATCGACGCCTTCTTCCTCGGTGGCGTGCAGATCGACGGCGAGGCGAACATCAACCTGCTGGGGCCGGGGAATTACCCGTTGCTGAAACCCCGGTTTCCAGGTTCCTTCGGCTCGGCCTATCTCTATTTCACGGTGCCCAGGGTCATTCTTTTCCGCCAGGAGCATTCCTTGAGGAGTCTGGTGAAAAAGGTCGACTTTATCTCCGCCCCGGGGGTGAGCCCCCCCGGCGTCTACCGGCGGGGCGGTCCCTACGCACTGGTGACGGAACGCTGCATTTTCGCCTTTGATTCCGAAAAGGCGCGGTTTCGGCTGGAACGGTTGCTTCCCGGTCACGATCTGGACGAGATTCGCAGGGAAACCGGATTTGACTTCGATGTGGTCGGCACGCCACGGGAATGCGCGCCGCCGCCGGAAGAGGCGCTTTCGATCATCCGGGGACCGATGATCGATGAAATCGCCGAGGTGTATCCTAAGTTCGCCGCCGGTTTGGCGGCCCGGTAAGAGGGACGATGGGTTGATGTTGAATGAGATTGGAACGGGCGCCCTGAGCGGCCTGAAGGTGGTGGATTTGACCCGTGTTCTCGGCGGGCCCTACTGCACCCAGATCCTGGGCGACATGGGCGCCGAGATCATCAAGGTGGAACCGCCGCAGGGGGACGAGGTGCGCGACTGGGGGCCGCCGTTCAAGGATGGCGATGCCTCCTATTTTATCGGCGTCAACAGGAACAAGCGGTCCTTGGGCCTGGATCTGACGCGGGAGGGGGGAAAAGAGGTCCTGCTGCGCCTGTTGCGCACGGCCGACGTGCTGATCGAGAACTACAAGCCCGGAACCCTGGAAAAATGGGGCCTGGGATATGATGAAGCCCTGCGTCCGGCCTTTCCAGAATTGGTCCACTGCCGCATTTCCGGCTTCGGCGGGGATGGTCCTCTCGGGGGACGGCCCGGGTACGACGCCGCCATCCAGGCCCTTTCCGGGATCATGAGCATCAATGGAGAACCCGAGGGCGGCACTACGCGAATGGGCATTCCCCTGGTTGATCTCGGCACGGGATTGTATGCCGCCATCGCGGTCCTCGCGGCCCTGCAGGAACGCCACCGTTCCGGCGAGGGACAGTTCATCGATATCACCCTGTTCGATACGGCGGTGGCGCTGCTGCATCCGCATATCCCGAATTATCAACTGTCCGGTCGTGTCCCGTCCATGACCGGGAATGCGCATCCCAATATCTGCCCCTACGACAAGTTCGCCACGGGAACCGTCGAGATCTTCCTCGCCGTGGGTAATGACCGGGCGTTCGAGCGTCTTTGCCGGGAACTGAACCGCCCGGACCTGCCCGAGGATCCGCGCTTCCTGCACAACAGCGACCGGCTGAGCAACTCGGACGCCTTGCGGGGCGAGCTGCAGCGGGAACTGGCCAAGGTCGACGGCGAGGCGTTTTGCGAGCGGCTGCTTGGTATCGGCGTCCCCGCCGGCCCGGTCCTCGATGTCCAACAGATGTTGGCCCACCCCCACACGGTTCATCGGGGCATGCATCTGCAAGCCGACGGTTACGGCGGCTGGGGCGACCCCATCAAGTTTTCCCGCAGCCGCTCCGAACTGCGCCATACGCCGCCGAAATTTGGGGAACACGGCAGGGAAATTCTTGCCGAAGCCGGGTTTTCCGACTCGGAGCTGGAGCAACTCACAGCCCAGGGAGTCGTCCTCGACCAGCGGCGGCGCTAGAGTATTTTTCTTCGACCCAGCAACCGGCTGTACAGGGGCGAGGCCAGGGCCGGGGTCAGGTAGATGGGGAGCTGATAGAGGGCCAGGAACAGGAACAGGGATTCGGCGATCTCGGCGGGAAGAACGGCCAGGAATATGGCCAGGTTGCGATTGCCCGCCATCAAGGCGACGCCGCCGCCCCGCCTCGACAGCCCCGGCCCGGCGAGCAGGACGAGAACCGCGGCCATGTGCACCCCCCAGTTGGCCAGGAACACCGCAGCCAGCACGGGGAGGGCCCGCGCCGGGTCCTGAAAATCCAGCCACTCGATGCCGCCGACGACGACAATGGCGAAAACGACCATGATGATCGCCGAAATACCGTCGAGAACGTCGGCGTTGGCTTCGATCCGGCGGCGGCCGATGAGGCGGCGGGCGAGGAGGGCGAGGACGAGGGCAATCCCGACGGTTCCCACCAGACGGAGCAACAGGGCCGTCATTTCCAAATCGACGGGAAGGGAAAACACGTCCACGGCCAGGAAGGGCGCGAACAGCGGCACGGTCAGGGTGCAGACGGCCATGACGGTCAGCACCAGGGCGTCGTCCAGGCCCAGCATGGCCGCCATGCCGGGGGATGCGGAAAGGGGCGGCGCCAGAGACAACAAGACCAGGACCAGGTGAAGGGACGGGGGAAGAGCCAGCGCCGTCGCCAGTCCATGCACCAGGGCGGGCAGAAGCACCATCAGGAGGAACACCGGCAAGACGATCCGCGAGGGCCGGCGAATATGGGACAGGACATGGGCGAAGTCGACCCGGATCATGGCGACCGTCAGCAACAGCACGACCAGAAAGGGAAGGGCGGCGCCGATGGTCTCGCCCAGTCCGGGGATGAAAAAGCCGATAAACACCCCCAGCAGCAGGACCAGCGACGCCCTGCGGCCGATGGCGCCAAGGATCAGGGTCATATCAACACGTTCCGGCCAGGGGAGGCATTAAACGGCGACACTCTGCAGGGCGTGGTGTTTCACCCGTTCACGGTCGACCTCGACCCCCAGCCCCGGGGCCATGGGAACGTGGACAAAACCGTCGCGCGCCGGGAAGGGTTCGCTCAGGATGTCGTCCTTCAGATAATAGTTGGCCATGTAGAATTCACATCCTAGGCTCAGGTCCGCCACGGCGGCGACCAGATGGGTCCCGGCGGCGTGCGCGATGCCGGTTTCAAACATGCAGCCCCCATAGACGCCGATGCCGGCGGCCCGGGCGATGGCGGCGACATCGAGGGCGCGGCGCAGGCCGCCGCTCTTCATGATTTTCAGGCTGAAGATATCGGCCACCCGCTTGCCGACGCCGGTCAGGGCCTCGCGGGGGTTGAAGACGGATTCATCGGCCATCAGCGGCGTCGTCAACACGTGGGCCAGGTGGGCCATGGTGTCCAGGTCGTCGCGGGGGACGGGCTGTTCGATGAATGTCAGCCCGAATCCCTCCATGTCCCGAAGCCTCGGCAGGGCCTCATGGGACGCCATGCCCTGGTTGTAATCAATGCGCAGGTCCAGCGTGTCCTGGTATTTTTCGCGCAGGGTCTGCAGACGCATCAGGTCGAAGCGGTGGCTGTCAAAGCCTGTCTTCAACTTGAAAATCCTGAGCCCGCTTTCGTACAGGCGCTGCAATTTCTCCAGGTCCTGTTGGAAATCCGGGTTGGCGATGGAGAAGCTCAGCGGCACCCGGTCGCGCCGGGCGCCTCCGAGCAGCCTGTGAACCGGCAGGCCGAGGGCCCGGCCGGAAATATCGAGCAGGGCCGTTTCCAGGGCGGCCTTGGCCTCCGGGTGGCCGACGATGATTCTGTCCGCCTGCTCCATCAGCGCCCCGGCGTCGAAGGGGCTTCGCCCCATGACCCGGGGCAGCATGTAGTGTTGAAGGGCGGCGACGTTGGCCTGTGCCGTGCCGGTGAACACGGGCCAGGGCGAGGCCTCCCCCCAACCGGTGATGCCGCTGTCGGTGGTCAGTTCCAGCAGCACCGTCTTGATGGCGGAAACATCGCCGCTGCCGTGGGAATGGGTCTCTGTCACCGGCAGTTCGACGACATGAATCTGGCCGGAAATAATCTTGTGCTCGTTTGTCATTGACGCCTTTCCTCGCATCCTGCCCCGACGGGGATATGTCTTAAATCGTCCGATGCGGACTCAGGAGGAGTTGATTTGCCTCATGTTGTCGGGAAGATAGGTCGCCAGTTCCGGCGCCATGATCAGCACGAACACCATCAACACCATGATCAGGAACATGGGGATCGCGGCCTTGGAGATATAGCCCATTTCGTGATGGGTCATGCCCTGCATGACGAACAGGTTGAAGCCGATGGGCGGGGTGATCTGCGCCATTTCGACGACGACGACGATGAAGATGCCGAACCAGATGACGTCAATTCCGGCCTGCCGGATCATCGGTTCGACGACGGCCATGGTCAGAACCACGGAGGAAATCCCGTCGAGGAAACAGCCGATGACGATATAAAACGCCAGCAGCGCCATCAGCAGTTGGAAGCGGCTCAGCTCCATTTCGGCGATCCATTCCGCCAGCGCCCTCGGCAGTCCGGTAAAGCCCATGGACAGGGACAGGAACGAGGCCCCGGCCAGGATCAGGGCGATCATGGCCGACGTGCGCGTCGCCCCCATCAGGCTCGTGGTGAAGGTGCTCCAGTTCAGGGACTTTTGCCCGTAGGCCAGGGTCAGGGATCCGATCACGCCGAAAGCCGCCGCTTCGGTGGCCGTGGCGTATCCCATGTACATGGAGCCGATGACGACCAGGATCAGGAGAATGACCGGGATCAGGAAGCGGGAGTTCTTGATCTTCTCGGCCAGACCCATTTTCGGTTCGGGAAGCGGGTTGAACTTGTTCGAGACTTTTGAATAAATCGCCACGTAGCCCATGAACATGGCGGCGAGCACCAGCCCGGGCAGGATGCCGGCCATGAACAGCTTGGATATGGATTCGTTGATGGTGACGCCGTAGACGATGAGCGTCAGCGACGGCGGGATCATCAGCCCCAGGGTGGCGGCTCCGGTCAGGGTGCCGATGATCATGTTTTCCGGATATTCCCGCTTGCGCAGTTCCGGGATCGACATTTTCCCGACCGTGGTCAGCGTCGCCGCCGACGAGCCCGATACGGCGGCGAAGACCGTGCAGCCGACGATGTTGGTGTGCACGAGCCCGCCCGGAAGGCGGGCCAGCCAAGGCGACAGGCCCCTGAACATGTCTTCCGACAATCGTGTGCGGTAAAGAATTTCCCCCATCCAGATAAACAGCGGCAAGGCCGTCAGCGTCCACGACGACGAGGCGCTCCAGATGGTCGTGATCATGGTGTCGCCCACGGGGCGGGTGGTGAAAAGCTCCATGCCGGCGAAGGCGACGCCGAGCAGCGCCAGGCCGACCCAGACCCCCGTTCCCAACAGCAGGAACAGGATGAACAGGAAAATGGCGATCAGTTCGAATTCCCCCATCGTTCTATTCCCCGTGGCTCTGTTCTATGACATTGGATTTGATGCGGTGGTCGCCGGAAAACAGGACATGGACCAGATGGTCCGTCAGGGCGATGGCGAAGACGATGCCGCCGAGAACCATGGAGGTTTGCGGGATCCACAGCGGCGTCGCGTCCTGCCCCTGGCTGATGTCATTGAACTTCCAGGACCAGTAGGTGGCCTTGGTGGCGTAGTAGACGAAATACCAGCCGAGGGCGGTGGCGATGGCGAAACACCAGGTTTCCAGAAACCGCCGGGTTTTCGGTCCGACCAGGTTCAACACCATGCTGACGCGAATGTGCGCCCCCCTGTTGAGGGCGTGGGCGAAGGCGAAAAACGATGCGGCGGCCATGCAGTAGCCGGCGTAATCGGGAGCGCCGGAAAACACCTCGCCGGTCCAGCGGGCCAGCATCTGAATAACAATCAACGTAATGATGGCGATCAGAAACAGGGCGGCGATGACGCCACATCCGAAATAGAGGCGGTCGAGCCCATTTCGCAGCGAAATTCCGAATTCCTTCATATCCGATCCCCCTCTTGGATACAGGTTGGAGGGGGAGGCCGGTGTGGCGGCCTCCCCACCCGGGTTGGCCTATTGCGCGGCCTTGAAGGCGTCGACGATGGCTTTGCCTTCGGCTCCGGCCTTGTCCATCCATTCGGATGTCATCGTAACTCCGATCTCCTTCAGATCGGAAACCAGCTTGTCGCCGGCGGGGCCGACGGTCATGCCGCCCGCCTTCAGTCCGTTCAGGGTGAACTGGGTGTATTCGATCGAGCGATAGAGGCCGGTGTATTCGGCCAGGCCGGCGCAGCCGCGGATGATGTTCTGGTTGGCCTTGCTGGTGCCGTTCCAGACGTCCTTGTTGACCATGACGTAGTTGCGCGGCAGCCAGGCATCCACTTCATAGAAATGGCTCAGGCTTTCCCAAACCTTGCGGTCATAACCGGTGGAGCCGGACGAGACCATGGATTCCGCCACGCCGGTGGCGAAGGCCTGGGAAATTTCGGCCGCCTCGATGGTGACCGGCAGCATGCCCGACAGTTCGGCCAGACGCGCCGTCGCCGTGTTGTAGGAACGGAACTTGATGCCCTTCATGTCGGCGACGGAATTGACTTCCTTCTTGAAGTACAATCCCTGCGGCGGCCACGGCACGGAATACAGCAGGACAAGGTTCTGGTCGTCGAGAATTTTCGTCAGCGTCGGTTTCGCCGCCTTCCACAGCTTGGCCGAATCATCGAAGGACGTGGCCAGGAAAGGCACCGAGTCGAAGCCGAACAGGGCGTTCTCGTTCTGGTGGCCGGACAGCAGGCGTTCACCGATGGGGGCCTGGCCGGTCTGAATGGCGCGCTTGATGTCGGCGCCCTTGAATAGGGAACCGGACGGATGGGTGACGATTTCAATCGCCCCGCCGGTTCCCGTGGTCACGCACTTGGCGAATTCCGCGCCGGTCGCCGAATGGAAGTTGGTGGCCGAATACGCCATCGGCATGTCCCACTTTTCGGCATGGGCGGCGCCGCTCATGAAGAGCGCCGCACCCACGGCGGTGACGGTTTTTAACATGTTAAGTCTGATCATGGTTTCCTCCCTGTTTGTATCAGCTCAGTGTTGGTGAATTGGGTATCCTCGTCAGCCAAATCGGTCACAACGATAGGCCTCGAGTGAAACATTCAGCTTCAACCCCATCACATGCTGGGCGATGAGCCGTCCCGTCTTCGGTCCGGCGGTCATGCCGACATGGTGATGTCCGTATGCGAAAGAAACCCGGGGCGCTGCCGGGGACGAGCCGATAACGGGCAGGCTGTCCGCCGGGGCGGGGCGATGCCCCAGCCAGGTTCGTTTCGAAGAAAATTCCAGTCCGGGCAACATGGCCCGGGCGCCGCGTAGCAGCAAGTCCGGCGGGGCGGCGGACTCGGGCGCCTCCAGACCGCCGAATTCCACCACCCCGGCCAGGCGCAAGGCATGGTCCATGGGTGAGGCGACGAATTTCCGGGCCGCGTCCATGACGGGGATGGAGGGGCGGACGCTGGCTTCCAGCAATTCCAGATGATAGCCCCGTTCCGTTTCCAGCGGCACGTTGGCGCCGAAACGCCGGGCGAGGGACTGGGAACGGGCGCCCAGGGCGATCACAACCTTGTCGGCCTCGATGTCGGCGCCGTCGGTTTTCAGGATGACGCCGTTGTCCTTGGTTTCAATGTCGTTGACGCCCGCGCGGACGAAGGTCCCGCCGGCGTCGGCGAAGGCCTCGGCCAGATCGCGCACGTAACCGCCCGGGTCGGCAATCATGCCGTGTTCCTTCAGGACCGCCGCATAGCGGTACTTGGGCGAAAGGGCCGGGTCGAAGTCTCGAATGGCGTCGCCTTCAAGGGTATGCCACTCGAAGCCGTTGTCCCGGCGCAGGCCCCAACCGAAGGAATCGGACTCGAAGGCCTCCCGGCTTTCATAAAGATACATGTACTCGGACGGGCGTATCCAGCGTTCCGCCTTCGTCCCCTTGGCCAGGGCCTGGTGTTCATCGACACTGTCGATCAGCAGGGGGGCCAGGTTGCGGGCGATGTGCTCGACGGTTTCCTTCCGCGACGACCTCAGATAAGGAACCAGCCAGGGGAACAGGCGGGGCATGTAGGACCAGCGGATGAACAGCGGGCCGTCCTTGGAAAACAGCATGGACGGGGCCTTCAGCATGATGCCCGGCGTCGGCACCGGCACGACGGCGCATCGGGCGAGCACGCCGCCGTTGCCGTAGGACGCCGCATCGGAGCTACCCGGGTCCTGCCGGTCGACCAGGACCACGTCCGCCCCGAGACGCTGAAGATGCAACGCCGTCGAGACGCCGACGATGCCCGCGCCGACGACGGCGATTTTGGCGTTTTCGCCTTCCGAAGTGTTCGTTTTCCCTGTCATGGCCTTTATGTCGTGCCTTTTCGATTCGCTGCGATCATGAAGAAATCATTCCATTAAGTCCAATTACTCTATCTTGTTTTTACATAAAGAGACTTTATGATGTTGTCGTCGTCACATTTCATGTTACGGGTTTGTTTCCATGAACCTTCGCCAGATAGAAGCCTTCAGGGCGATCATGAACGAGGGGTCCGTGACACAGGCGTCCGTCGCCCTTGGGGTGACCCAGCCCGCGGTGTCTTGCCTGATCGGCAATCTTGAAGATTCCCTGGGGTTTTTGCTGTTTACCCGCCATCGCGGACGCCTCCAGCCGACCAGCGAGGCGCTCGCCTTTCTCGACGATGCGGAACGCCTGCTTGCCAGCTACAACCGCACCCTTCGCGCCGCCCGGGACATCCGCGACCTGAAATCGGGCTCCCTTCGCATCGCCGTGTTGCCGGCCATGTCGTCCAATTTCATTCCCAAGGTGATCGCCGGTTTCGTCCGCCGCCGTCCGCAGGTGACGATCTCGCTGCAGACCCGCAGCAGCATCCAGATCAAGGAATGGGTTTCGGCCCAGTTGTTCGACATTGGGATCGCCGAACTTCCGGCCGACAATCCCTCCATCGACTGCGAGCCTCTCAGGGTCGAGTGTCTTTTCGCCATGCCCGAGGGGCACCCGTTGGCCGCCAGGGAGCGTATCGCACCGGAGGATTTGCTGGGCGAGAAGCTTCTTGTGCCCAGTCCCGAACATGCCGTGCATTATCAGTTGCGGGCGGCCTTTGAGGCGAAGGGCATTCCCTGGGAGCCGTACATGGAGGGCCATCTGTTCGCGCCCAACTGCCGTCTTGTCGCCGAGGGCGTCGGTATTTCCATCGTCGATCCCTTTACGGCAAACGATTTTGCCGGCCAGGGGTTGGCGTTCAGGCCTTTCGAAACGCGCATTCCCTACGATATCGGCCTGCTGTTTCCGTCCCTGCGGCCGAAGTCCCGCCTTGCCGTCGAATTCGCGGAAAATACGAAGACGGCGTTGAGATCCTTGCTGGCGTCCTCTCAATGACATGGGGCAATCCGGGTCAGGCAATCCATTCGCTCACCGGCGCATTTGCATCCTGAAGCGGCTGGCTGATGATGTCGATGAGGGTCGGGCCGTCGTGTTCCATGGCCTTCCTGAAGGTTCCCCGTAAATCCTCGGGGGCTTCGACGCGCCAGGACTTGACCCCGAAGGAGCGGGCGACGGCGGCATGATCCGTGCGGTCGAAGTCGACGGAATAGTATCGTTCGCCGAAGCCGCTCTTCTGCCCGGCCTTGATCCAGCCGTAAACGCTGTTGGAAAAGACGATGAACATGATGGGAAGGTTCAATCGGGTCACGGTTTCCAGTTCCCCCACGGTGAATCCGAAACTGCCGTCGCCCATGGCGGCGACGACCCGCGCCTCCGGCCTGCCGATTTGCGCCCCGACGGCGGCGGAAAGGGAATAGCCGAGGGCGCCGTGGGCCCGGTTGGAAATGAAATGCCGTCCCGCCTGCGGGAATCTGTAAAAGGCCGAGAAATATGGGCACGGGGTCCCGGGGTCGGCAACGACGACGGCGTCCGGCGGCAGAACGCCGTTCAGTTCGGCGATCACCCGTTCCGGTTTGATCGGCGTGTCGTTGCTGGCGGCCAATTCCCCGAAGGCCGCGAACTTGACCTTCCTCGCCGCCGCGACCGTTTCCGCGCCGCCGAAATCGACGCCATCGGTTCCCATCTCCCGCAGCGCCCTGTCCAGGGCCTCGAAGGCCAGGCGGGCGTCGGCGACGACGGCGACGTCCGTTCGATAGTTGGCGGAAATGGCCATGGGGTCGCTGTCGACATGCACCACCTTCACCCCCCTTCCCGGGGAACGCCAGCGTTCCGTCGTCACGGACCCGGCGCGGCAGCCGACGAAGACGATCAGGTCGGCGGCGTCGACCACTTCCCGGGTCGCCGGGACGCCGCCGTTGGAGCCGACGACGCCCAAATGATTGGGATGGCCGTCGGGAAGGCTCCCCTGGCCGCTGACGGTGGTCGCCACGACCAGATTCAATCGTTCGGCAACCGCCTGCAAGGCGGCCTCGCCACCGGCCAGGACAATGCCGCCGCCGCAGATGATGATCGGATTGTCGGCCCCCAGGATAGCCTCGGCGGCCTCTTCCACGGCTTTGGCGTCGGGCCCGCTGGGCCAGGCGGGAAAGGATTGAAAATCAGGCTGGGCCCAGATGTCGTCATCGTCCACGGGGGCTCTCTGAACGTCGAGGGGAAAGGCCAGGTGGGCCGCCCCGGGGCGTCCCGTCGTCATGGCGCGAAAGGCCGAACGGACCATGCCGGGCAGCCGGCCCGCCTGATCGATCAGCCCGTTATACTTGGTCAGGGGGCGGAACAGGGCGGCCTGATCCAGTTCCGTCAGCGGGAAGCGGCCCTGCGCGGAAACGGAGACATCGGAGGTGATGGAGAGCAGGGCGACGGAGGATTCGTTGGCCTCGACGACCCCCGGCAGGATGTAGGTGGCGCCGCCGCCGCTGGGGCCCTCGCAGACGCCGACCCGGCCGGTCACCCGGGCGTAGCCGTCGGCCATGTAGGCGGCGCATCTTTCGTCACGGGTCAGGATATGCCGGATGCCGTGATCCAGCCTGTAAAGGGCGTCGTAAAAGGGCAGGGAGGTGTCGCCGCAGAGGCCGAACACGTGCCTGACGCCGTGGGCCTGCAGCATGCGGGCCATGGCCTCGGCGCCGTTTGGGGTGTTGCTCGGCGTCATCGTCATTTCGATGGCTCCCTGTCTATATCAAAATTGTATACAATTCTGAACCCGGTAAGAATGGCTGTCAATGAAATAAATGGCTAAAAATATGAGTTTATTCGGTTGCCACGATAACAGGTGCCTCATAGAATGGACAAAGTATATACAATTTTCCCAACCCGGGTACATGCGATGGCGTCGTCGGAGAAAAAGACCAGTCGGGCGGAAAGCCTTTATCGGGCGGTCAAGGAGATGGCCATCCAATTCAAGTTCCGGCCCGGGGAAAGGGTGAACGAGGTCGAACTGGCCCGCCGCCTGGGGGCTAGCCGGACGCCTCTTCGCGAGGCCCTGAACCGTTTGACGGCCGAAGGGTTTCTGGTGTTCAGGCAGGACCGCGGCTTTTTTTGCCGCGAGTTGAAACCCCGGGAAATGTTTGAAATCTATCAACTGCGCGCCGTCTTGGAGGTCGCCGCCGTCCGTCTCGCCTGCGAGCAGGCGACGGAAAGGGAAGTCGACGAACTCGCCGAATTCCTGGAACGGACGGGGCCAAGCGAAGACGGGCGCGGCAGCGAAGAACTCGTCGAACTGGATGAATATTTCCATACCAGGGTGATGCAGCTTAGCCGTAACGCCGAAATGGAAAAAAACCTGGACAACATCAACGCTCGAATTCGATATTTCCGCTGGGTCAACATGGAAGCAAAACGCGAGCAAACGCAGAATGAACATCGTCAAATCGTCAAGGCGATCATGGATCGGGATTCCGACCTGGCCGCGCAAAGGATGGAGGCCCACATTTCCAGGCGTCTCGATCAGATCACGTCCGCCATCAAGGAAAGCCATTCCCGGCTTCGCATCGTCGACTAGAATTGAACAATGACCCATAACAGCACATCAGACAGCAAGGTCAGGGGGGGCAAGACCGTTTATGGCGCCTCCGTCGGCATCCTCATGCTCGAGACCCGGTTCCCCCGCATCCCCGGAGATATTGGTCATGCGGGCACCTGGCCGTTCCCGGTTCTCTATAAAGTCGTCCGCGGGGCGTCTCCCGACCTGGTCGTGCGCAAGGGGGCGGAAGGGCTGTTGGAGAATTTCCTTGAAGCCGGGCGGGAACTGGTCGCCGACGGCGTCGACGGCGTGACGACCAATTGCGGTTTCCTGGCCCTGTTTCAGGACCGGTTGGCCGAGGCGCTCAAGGTGCCGGTGGCGACCTCGTCCCTGATGCAGGTGCCGATGGTCCAGACCCTGCTGCCCCCGGACAAGCGGGTTGGAATTCTGACCATATCGGAATCCACCCTGACGCCGGCTCACCTTCGGGCCGCCGGCGTTCCCCTGGACACCCCCATCGTCGGCACCGACGCAGGCCGGGAATTCAGCCGCGTCATTCTCGACGACGAAATGGAACTGGATACGGACTTGGCCCGCCGGGACCTGCTCGACGCCGCCCACCGGCTGGTCTCCGCTTTCCCCGACACCGGGGCCATCGTCCTCGAATGCACCAACATGGTGCCCTATGCCCGGGACATATCCAACAGCACGGGCGTGCCCGTGTTCAGCATTTACAGCTTCGTCTCCTGGTTCCACTCCGGCCTGCTGCCGCGACGCTTCGATTGATCGGACATTGCCCAGCCCCCCATACTCATATGTTGGTATTTATCTTTCGTGGGTTTCCGGCTACCAATATTGTCTCTTTAGACAGCCGTCTTGATGACGCTTATGCCCGGAGTGGTTGGGCTTTCGTGTTGATGTTCCGGGGTTGGCGTGACGGTTACGTGGCCCGTCTTACGCGGTGAAACGGGAATGGGTTTCCCGGGCGGGACACCGGGGGAATATCTGGTTGTGACGCAGATGCCTTCATCGCCGACGTTCGCGATTCCCGATGCCGTCGGGGACGTCACCGTATTACAGGCAGTATCGGGAGATTTTCTTTCGGTTCCCGGTTCTTCCTGGCTTCTTGAGGCTGATTTTTCGCCTCAGGGCTCGGA
>CAYFOJ010000001.1:0-286770 GCA_964344645.1 uncultured Thalassospiraceae bacterium | reverse complement strand
ATCTGCTTGCCCCGGTGGCCCTCGACGTTGTCGACGACCCCTGGCCGGTGGCCGCCGCCGATGTGGTGGTCTGCATCAACATGGTGCATATTTCCCCCTGGGCGGCGACCCGGGCGCTGATGGCGGGCGCGGCGCGGACCCTGCCGCCGGGCGGCCTGCTCTATCTTTACGGCCCTTACCGGATCGGCGGCGAACACACGGCGGACAGCAACCGGGCCTTCGACGAGAGCCTGAAGGGCCGCAACCCGGACTGGGGGATCAGGGACCTGGCCGACGTCGCCGCAGAGGCGGCGGCCCATGGCCTGGTCCATGCCGAGACCGTGGCCATGCCCGCCAACAACCAGTCGGTTATTATCAGGCGGAACTAGCCCGCCTGCGCCGCCTGCGGGCCAGGGTGTTGAGAAATTCCACGAAGGCGGAAAAGGCCATGGCGGCGTAGAGATAGCCCTTCGGAATGTGGAACCCGACCCCGTCGGCGACCAGGGTGGTGCCGATCAGCAGCAGGAAACTGAAGGCCAGCATCTTGATCGTCGGATGGCGGGAGACGAAATCCGCCACCGGGCCGGAGGCGATGAGCATGACGATGACGGCGAGGATGACCGCCGTCGACATGACGATCAGCTCGTCGACCATGCCGACGGCGGTGATGACGGAGTCGATGGAAAAGATGATGTCGAGCAGGGTGATCTGCACAATCACCGCCCCGAAGGCGGCGTGCACGCCCTTTTTCGGGCCCGCCTCGCCGTCGCCCTCGATGCCCTCGTGGATTTCCCGGGTCGCCTTGGTCAGCAGGAACAGGCCGCCGCCGATGAGGATGGCGTCGCGGATTGAAACCGGGTGATCGAAGACGCTGAACAGGGGCTCGGTCAGTCCGATGACCCAGGACAGCAGGCTCAGCAGCAGCAGGCGGGAGATCAGGGCCAAACCGATGCCGATGCGCCGGGCCTTGTCCCGCTGTTCCGGCGGCAGGCGGTCGACCAGCACGGCGATGAAGATCAGGTTGTCGATGCCGAGGACGATTTCCATGATCGTCAAGGTCAGCAGGGAGATCCAGATATGCGGGTCGGTCAACAGTTCCATGGGGGATCCTTGTTCGAAGGGAGGGGTTAATCGTTGCCGCGCAGGCGATCGGTGGCCCGCCGCTGGGCCTTGGTCGGTCGTCCGCTTCCGGCCTCGCGCACGGCGATACCGGCGTCCTCGGCGGCGGTTTTGCCGGTCCGGGGTTGGGGCGGCTGCAGGTCCTCGTAAAGGGCCGCCGCCTCGCTCGCCGGGCCGCGCCGGACCCCCAGGGCGAGCACCCTGACGACCCGCACGTCTTTTTCCTTCGGGAAAGTCAGCACGTCGCCTTCCTTCAGGGTCGCATGGGCTTTGCCGATCAATTCGCTGTTGCGGCGCAGCTTGCCCGAGGCGCACAGTTTCGAGGCCAGGGTCCGGCTCTTGAAAAAGCGGGCGTGCCACAGCCACTTGTCGATGCGCAAACTGCCGCCGTTCATCGCCTCACGACCAGTTCTTTCAGCACGGCGAAGGGGGAATCCGGGTCAACGGGTTTTTCCCGCCGGGGCGGTTTCCTGGGCTTGCTTTTGGCCGTCTTCCCGCTCCGCGCCGGTTTCGGGCGCTTACGGGCGGGGGCGTAGAGCACGCCTGCTTCGCTTTCGCCGCATTTGCGGAAGCCCACCTGCCTCAGGATCGTCGGCAGGTCATCGGGGCCGCATCCGGCCAGGGAAAGGAACTGGGCGTCGGCGGCGAAGGGCGCCTTGCGGCCCTTGTTCCAGGCCAGGGCGGCGATCCGCTCCAGGATATCCAGGCGCACGGCCAGCCGTCCCGCGGGCCGATAGCCGACGGCCTGAAGATAACCGGCGGGAAAGTCCTCGACGGGCAGGGACACCCGCCCCGGGTGGGGCGGTTCGGGTGGTTCGGCCACCCCGTGCCAAAGGGCCCAGAGGAGTCCCAGATCACCGACCGGGGCGGGCTTCAGCAACCCGGGCAGGAAAACCCCGGCGCGTCCGATCATCAACCCCAGGGCCCGCAAGCGTTTGCGGTCCTCCTTGCTCAGCGCCTCGAGTTGATCCCTCGCCGCCTCCCTGGAAAGAGAGCCGAAATGCTCCGTCAATTGGAAGACCAGGCCCCGCGCCGCCCCGTCCAGCTCCGCCCGGCGGGCCGTCATCAGGGGTTTCAGGCTATGGTCCAGGCGTCGGCCCAGCCAGGCTTTCAGCCGCCGGGCGATGCGTTCCCGCGCCGCCCCGTCGAGCAGGTCCGAGGCCAGCGGATCGATGTCCGGCTCCAGCATGCCGGTCCCGCGCACGAGGCGGGCGATCTCGCCGCCGGCGAACCGGATGCGGCCCGCGCCGCCCATGGTGATGGCGTCGTCGGGGGCCTCTTCCAGGGCCTTGAGGCGCCGCCGGGTTTCCGGGCCCAGGGCCCGCCGCGCCGCTTGCAGGAGGGAACGTCCGGACTCTTTTCCCGTCTCGTCGGCGAGGAAGCGAAAGCCGTCGAGCCGTCCGATGGCGTGGCCTTCGACGGTGACGGTCCCGTCCCGGCCGACGGCGGCCAGCATGTCGGCGGGATCGTCGAGACGGCGGATCAGGACCGCCGTGCGTTGATCGACGAAGCGCTGGGTCAGGCGTTGGTGCAGGGCGTCCGACAGCCTGTCCTCGATGTCCCGGGTCCTCTCCTGCCAGTGGCCCGCGTCCTCCAGCCAGTCGCCCCGGTGGGCGATGTAGGTCCAGGTGCGGATGTTGGCCAGCCGCCCGGTCAGGGTTTCGATGTCGCCGTCCAGGCGGTCGATTCGCTTCACGTGCTCGCCGATCCAGTCGGCGGGCAGTTTGCCGCCGCCACCCGCCGCCGTTAGATGGGTGAACAGGCGGCTCAGCAGTCCGGCGTGAGCGTCGCTCATCACCTTGCGGAAATCGGGAACCTGGCAGACCTCCCACAGCAGGGCGACGCCGCCGGGGTCCCGGGCCCGCTCGGCGACGGCCTTGTCGGTGGCCAGCAGGTCGAGCACGGCCTCGTCGTCCGCCGGGGCGGCGCGGACCAGTCCGGGCAGGGGCGGCGGCGCGGCGAGAGAGCCTTTCAGGGCGTCGAGGGAGCTCAGGTCCAGGTCCGTGTTGCGCCACGAGAGCAGTTTGACGGGGCGGAAGCGGTGCTGTTCGATGTCGTCCACCAGTTCCGGGTCCAGGGGTTCGGCCCCGGCGGTGACGC
Organism: uncultured Thalassospiraceae bacterium; assembly: GCA_964344645.1. Lineage (GTDB taxonomy): Bacteria > Pseudomonadota > Alphaproteobacteria > Rhodospirillales > JABHCV01 > JACNJU01. The sequence continues at coordinate 283,572 of CAYFOJ010000001.1, read as the reverse complement.
CGAAGGTGCCGTCGTTCATGTGCCGCCCGGCCCGTCCGGCGATCTGGGCCAGCTCCGGCGCGGAGAGGGCGCGCGGGCGGCGGCCGTCGAATTTGCGGGTGGCGGCGAAGGCGACATGATCCACGTCCATGTTCAGGCCCATGCCGATGGCGTCGGTGGCGACCAGATGGGAGACCTCGCCCGCCTGATACATGCCCACCTGGGCGTTGCGGGTGCGCGGGCTCAAGGCCCCCATGACCACCGCCGCCCCGCCCCGGTGGCGGCGAAGCTGTTCGGCGATGGCGTAGACGTCGGTGGCGGAAAAGGCGACGACGGCGCTTTTCGGGGCCAGCCGGTTGATCTTCTTCTCGCCGCTGTAGCCGAGGGTGGAAAAGCGGGGGCGCTGTTCGAACTGGGCGTCGGGCAGCAGCCGGCGCAGCAGCGGACGAATGGTCTCGGCGCCCAGGAACATGGTTTCCTCTTCGCCCCGGGCATGCAGCAGGCGTGCGGTGAAGACGTGGCCCCGTTCCCCGTCGGCGCACATCTGAATCTCATCGACGGCGAGGAAGGCGACGGGCTTGTCCAGCGGCATGGATTCCACGGTGCAGAGGAAATAGCGCGCCCCCGGCGGGATAATCTTTTCCTCGCCCGTGATCAGGGCGACCTTTTCCACGCCCTTGGCGGCGGCGGCGCGTTCGTAGTTCTCCCGCGCCAGCAGACGCAGGGGAAAGCCGATGATGCCGGAGCGGTGCGCCAGCAGGCGTTCCATGGCGAAATGGGTCTTGCCCGTGTTGGTCGGCCCAAGGACGGCGGTGATGCGGGGCGGCTTGTTGTTCATGGCGTTGCTTTTACCATGGGAACGAAAGCCACCGGAAGGGTGGAACGGAAACGGACCTTGCCGTCCTCTCCCTTGACCCCCCGTTTCAGGACCTGGGGGCCGAACCGCGCGCCGACGGGGACGACCATGCGCCCGCCGGGCTTCAATTGATCGCACAGGGCTGCCGGGATGCGTTCCGGTGCGGCGGTGACGATGACGGCGTCGAAGGGGGCTTCCTCCGGCCAGCCTTCATGGCCGTCCCCATGGCGCACCCGGACGGTGTCGTAGCCCAATTCCCCGAGCCGCCGCCGGGCCTGTTCCGCCAGGGGTTTGACGGTCTCGACGGAATAGACCCGGGCCGCGATCCGGGCCAGCACGGCGGTCTGATAGCCGCAGCCGGTGCCGATTTCCAGCACCCGGTCCGTCGCCTCCAGGTCCAGCAGGTCGGTCATGACGGCGACGATGTAGGGCTGCGAGATGGTCTGCCCGTAACCGATCTCCCTGGGCCGGTTGATGTAGGCGAAGGCTTCGTCGCCGGGCCTGACGAACAGGTGCCGGGGCACCGCCGCCATGGCCGCCATCACCGCATCGGAAAAGCGCCGCCGCCCGGTGAAGCTTTCCGTTTCCCGGGCGTCGCGCTCGATTTCCGCCAGCAGCCGTTCGCGGGCGTCGTCCTGTTGCAAAAGGCTACCCCCGGTGCGCCTGGCGCCGGTCGCTCAAGTCCTTCAATTGCCGGGTGACGGTCTGAAAGGCGTCGCGTAGCGCGATGTGGGGGTCTTCATGGGCCGGGTTGGCGGAACCGCCGGTTCTCGCCGTCAGGCCACCGCCGGGCACGGCCAGATTGATGGAGATATCGTACAGGCGGCCCTTGCGGTGATGACGGTGCGGGGCTTCGACGGTGACCCGGCAGTCGGTGATGTTGCCGTGGAATTTTTCAAGTTTTCCGAATTCCTCGAAAATCCTCTCTTCCAGGGCCTGGGAATGGTCCATCCCGTGGAAAGCGACTTGCAGCGCCTTTTGCATGGAATCCTCCTGATCGATGTTTGAAAAGTCCGGCTTGCGGGGAGGGGCGGGGGAGATTTGCATTCGTGTTGTCCCTTCTCTCTTCTATATGGGCAGGTTTGCCCCCGTCCGCGAGTCCCGGGGCCAAGATAATGCAAATGGGGGCTTGCGATTTCGTGGCATGTCGCACATATCTCCCCGGCGTCATTTTCGGCTTAACCCAGGACTTAAGGAAATTCAGGACGTCATGGCCAAGGAAAAGTTCACATTTCAGGCGGAAGTCAGCAAGCTTCTCGATATCGTCGCTCACTCCCTGTACAGCCAGAAGGAAATCTTCCTGCGCGAGTTGGCCTCCAATGCGTCGGACGCCTGCGACAAGCTGCGTTACGCCGCCCTCACCGACGCCTCGCTGATCGACGGCGACGGGGATTTCAAAATCCGCCTCACCGTCGACAAGGAGGCGAAGACCCTGTCGGTCGCCGACAACGGCATCGGCATGTCCCACGACGAGCTGGCCGAGACCCTGGGCACCATCGCCAAGTCGGGCACCGAGGCCTTCCTCGCCCAGGCGGCGGCGGGCGACAAGGACGGGGTTTCCCTGATCGGCCAGTTCGGCGTCGGCTTCTATTCCTCGTTCATGGTCGCCGACCGGGTCGACGTGCTGAGCCGCAGGGCGGGCGAGGACAAGGCCTGGCTGTGGAGTTCCGACGGGCGCGGCGAATTCACCATCGAGGCCGCCGAGCGCGACAGCCGCGGCACGACGGTGACCCTGCATCTGAAAAAGGACGAACAGGACTATCTGGAACAGACGCGCCTCGGCCATGTGGTCAAGTCCCATTCCGACCACATCGGCATTCCCATCGTCTTCCAGGACGGGGAGACGGAGGAAACCCTGAATTCCGCCTCCGCCCTTTGGACCCTGCAGAAAAGCGAGATCGACGCCGAGCAGTACAAGGAGTTCTACCACCACGTCGGCCATGCCTTCGACGAGCCTTGGATGACCCTGCACAACCGGGTCGAGGGCGTGCTCAGCTACACCAACCTGCTGTTCATTCCCTCCATGCCGCCCCTCGACCTGTTCACGCCGGAACGCAAGAGCCACGTCAAGCTGTACGTCAACCGGGTCTTCATCACCGACGACTGCGAGGGCCTGCTGCCGCCCTATCTGCGCTTCCTGCGCGGCGTCGTCGATTCCGAGGACCTGCCCCTGAACATCAGCCGGGAAATGTTCCAGCATGACCCGAGACTGGCGAAAATCCAGTCCGGCCTGGTCAAGCGGGTGCTCGGCGAACTGAAGAAGAAGGCGGAAAAGAAGCCCGAGGAATACGCCGAATTCTGGAACAACTTCGGCGCCGTGCTGAAGGAGGGCATCTACGAGGACTTCGCCAACCGGGACAAGATTCTCCCCATCGCCCGTTTCCGCACCACCGAGTCCGACGGCCTGCGCAGCCTGGCCGATATCGTCGCCGACATGAAGGAAGGCCAGGACGCCATCTATTACATTACCGGCGAAAATCTCGACATGGTGCGCCAGAGCCCGCAACTGGAAGGCTTCAGGAAGCGCGGGGTCGAGGTGTTGCTGATGACCGACCCGGTGGACGAATTCTGGCTGCCCGCCGTCGGCAAGTTCGAGGACAAGGAGTTCAAGTCCGTCACCCGGGGCGGCGTCGACCTGGACGCCATCAAGGACGACGGCAAGGACGGCGCCGACGACAAGAAGGAAGACAAGAAACCCGCCGCCGGCATGGACGAGCTCATCGCCGCCCTGAAGGTGGCCCTGGGCGAGGCGGTCAAGGACGTGGCCGTCTCAGAGCGCCTGACCGACAGCCCGGTCTGCCTGGTCTCCGGCGAGGGGGACATGGACATTCACCTGGAACGGATGCTCAAGCAGCACAAGCAATTGGGCGAGACGACGCCGCGCATTCTCGAAATCAACCCCGATCACGCCCTCATCGGCAAGCTGGCCGCCATGGCTAAGGACGGCAAGGGGGCGTCCGACGAGATCAAGGACGCCGCCTTCCTGCTGCTTGATCAGGCTCGGCTTGTCGAGGGCGAGGCCCTGCCGGACGCGGCGGAATTCGCCCGCCGCATGAGCGCCATGATGGAACGGGGGCTGGTGTGATGGAGACTTGTCCCTGCGGTTCCGGCCAACTCTTCGACGCCTGTTGCGGTCCTTATATCGGCGGCGAGGCGGCGCCGACGGCGGAAGCCCTGATGCGGTCGCGCTACGTCGCCCACACCCTGGGCAATCACGCCTATTTGCTTGAGACCCTGGCCCCGGAAAGCCGGGACGAGGAAGAGGCCGAGGACAACCCGCCCGCCGACATGAAATGGCAGGGCCTTGAAATCCGCGCCACGGAACAGGGCCGGGAAGGGGACGCGGCCGGCGAGGTGGAATTCGTCGCCAAATACAAGCTCGGCGATCAGTCCGGTATTCACCACGAACGTTCGGCCTTCCGCTTCGAGGATGGCCGCTGGTATTGCGTCGGCGGCGAAATCAACCCGAAGCCGGAACAGCGCCGGGTGGAAAAGGTCGGCCGCAACGATCCCTGCCCTTGCGGGTCGGGCAAGAAATTCAAGAAGTGCTGCGGCGGCTGAGTTTTTTCAACAGCCGCCCGTCGACGGCGGCGAGGCCGATGAAGATCAGCCCCATGCCCAGGGCGGCGGCGGGGCTCAGCCGCTCCCCCAGCACGAGAATGCCGAGGGCGAGGGCGCTGACCGGGATCAGGAACGTCACCAGCAGCAGGTTGGTCGCCCCCGCCCGGGCCAGAATGTGAAAATAGATCATGTAGGCGAGCGCCGTGCTCAGCAGGGCGAGACCGGCGACGGACAGCAGTGTCGAGGCCCCGGCGGTGGCGGCGGCCATGGGCGTTCCCACCATCATCACCAGCGGCAGCATCATGACGCTGGAGCCACTCAGCATCCCGGCGGCGGCGACGGAGGTGGGCAGGTGGCCGAGGCGGCGACCGTAAATTCCGGCGAAGGCGTAGGAAACGGCGCCCGCCAGGACGGCGACCTTGCCCCAGACTTGTCCGCCCAGGCCGTCCAGGGCGTCGGGACCGATCAGCACGGCGACGCCGACGATGCCGCAGACGATGCCGAGGCCCTTGTTGGCGGACAACTTCTCATCCGCCGTCAACAGGTGGGCCAGGGCCACGGTGAACAGGGGGGTGGTGGCGTTGAGGACCGACGCCAGGCCGCTGTCGATGTGGGTCTGGCCCCAGACGATGAGCGAAAACGGGATCAGGTTGTTAAGCCCGCCCATGATGAAGAACGGCCCCCAGGCCTTCAACCCGCCCGGCATCCGCTCACCGCTCAGATAGACGAAGCCGATCAGGGCCAGGGCGGCGAGGGAGACCCGTCCGAAGACGATGGTCAGCGGCTCCAGTTCCTTGAGCGCCACCTCGGCGAAAAAGAACGAGCCGCCCCAGAGAACGGAGAGGACGATGAGCAGCAGCCACAGCCGCCCGGTCATTTGCAGGGCGCTCATGGGGCGGCCTCCAATTCGAGAAGTTTGCGTTTGCGTTCCAGTCCACCGGCGTAGCCGGTGAGCGTACCGTCGCCGCCGATGACTCGGTGGCAGGGAATGATGATGGCGATGGGGTTGCGTCCATTGGCGGCGCCGACGGCGCGGGCCGCGCCGGGGCGGCCCAGCTTTTCCGCCAATTCCCCATAGGACAGGGTGCGGCCACGGGGGATGGTTCGCAGCAGACGCCAGACGGCGCGTTGAAACGGCGTCCCCACGGGGTCCGCCTCGAGGCCTCGGAAGGGATCTTTATCGCCCCTGAAATAGGCGTTCAGGCGGTCCTGCAAACCCTGTGGGGCGGTCGCCCGGGCCGTCTCGAAACCGCCGTGCCAGCGCTTTAAATGGCGTTCGATTCGCTCTTCCCCGTCGCTGAATTCCAACAGCCGCAGGATATCGCCCTCAAAGGCGGCGGTCATGTCGCCCAAGGGGGTGGTCAGGGTGTCGAGCAACAGTTTCATGATGTTCCATCCTTTGTGGCGGCGGGCGGCAGGGACCACAGGTGCAGGGCGGCGTAGGCACGCCAGGGCCGCCATCCTTCCGCCCGCCTGTCCAGTTCACGGGCTGTCATCTCCGGGTTCTCCGTCCGCATGGCCCGGAGCAGGCCCAGGTCGCCGCTGGGGAAGGCGTCCGGTTCGCTGAAGGCCCGCATGGCGATATAGCGGGCGGTCCACGGGCCGATGCCGGGCAGGGTGGTCAGGCGGGTCTCCAAGTCGGCAAGATCTTGCGCCTGCTCCAGGTCGAGGGAGCCGTCGGCGAAGGCCTTCGCCAGGCCGTGCAGGGTCTCCGCCCGCCGCCGGGTCAGGCCGATGACGGTCAGGTCCCGGGCTCGGGCGAGGGCTTGCGGCGTCGGGAACAGACGGCTCAGGCCCCTCGGCGGCGTTCCTTTCAGGGGCGCGCCCCAGGCCTCGCAGAGGCGTCCGGCGAAGGTGCGGGCGGCGGCGACGCTGACCTGCTGGCCCAGCACCGCGCGGACGGCGATCTCGAAGGGCTCCCAGCCTCCGGGCAGGCGCAGCCCCGGGTGTCGTTCGACGGCTGCGGCGAGAACCGGGTCCCGTCCCAGATGGGCGTTGATGGCGTCCCGGTCCGCGTCCGTGTCGAACAGGCGGCGGCAGCGTTCCATCACCGTCTTCAGATGCCGGGTGTCGTCGAGGCGGACGCTGACCCTGAGATGCCGTCCAGCGCCGTCGGGCCGGACCTCCAGCCAGCCGCCCCGGCCGTCGAAGTGCAGGCCGCGCCGGTAATGGCCCTCGCCCACGTCCTCGACGCCGGGAATCGCCCGGCTTTTGAAAAAACCGACAATCCCCGGCCAGTCATAGGGCGGGCGCACGGCCAATTTCAGTTGCAGGGGGACGTCCGCCGCGCCCGCCTCTTCCCCTTCGAGCCGCCTGAGCTCCCGTGGCGGGCGGCCATAGATTTCCAGGAACGTCGCATTGAAGCGGCGGATCGAGCCGAAGCCGGCGGCAAGCGCGATGTCGGTCAGGGACAGGTTGGTTTCGCCGATCAGCTTTTTCGCGAACAGCACCCGGCGGGTTTGCGCCACCGCCTTCGGGCCGACGCCCACGTGTTCCAGGAACAGGCGGCGCAGATGCCGCTCGCCCATACCCAGCCGGTCGGCCAGGGCGGCGACGGAACCGCCGTCGTCGAGCGCTCCTTCGCCGATCAGGCGCATGGCCCGGTTGACCGTTGTCGAAACGCCGTTCCAGGCCGGGCTGCCGGGGGCGGCTTCGGGACGGCAGCGCAAGCAGGGCCTGAAGCCGGCGTTCATGGCGGCGGCGGCGTCGGCGAAGAATTGACAGTTCTCCGCCTTCGGCGTCGGCGCCGGACAAACCGGACGGCAGAAGATGCCGGTGGAGACGACGCCGGTGAAAAATCGCCCGTCGAAGCGCGCATCGCGGCTTTTCACCGCCCGGTAGCAAAGTTTCGAATCCGTGTTCATGGGGGGATTATATGCCCGATGGCCGAAAGAACTGGCCATTTTCGGACATGGTTAGTGCGTTGGCAGGCGGGCCGCGCCGAGAATGGCGCCGGTCTGGCGGGACTGGACGAGGACGGCGCCGCCGTCGCCGCCGTTCAGGGGCGGAACGGACAGGCGGATGCCGCCCCCGTTCCAGGAGGCGAGGCGGGTCAGGCGTTTGACCACGTTGTAGTTGGTCATGGTCTTGCCGGCGTTTTCCCCCCGTTCGACGGCGGTTTCCAGCCGCCGGTCGTAAACCACCATGTAGATCACCGCCTGCACCCGGCCGGGGGCGGCGGGCAGGTCGACCACCGTGCCGCCGTCCCCCGCCGCCGCTGTCACGGCGATCCGGGGCAGGGCGCGGGCGGCTTCAATATGGCCGCGCACGGCGTTTCGGTCGGAACCGGTGGCGTGCAGGCGGCCCTGGACCACCATTTGCGGTGTGTAGACGTAACGCTGCTTCATGGCCTTGGCGTAGGCGCGCTGGCGGCGGGTGTTCTCGGCGCTGGACCAGGGATCGGACCAGCCGAGATTATTCCAGTAATCCACATGGAAAGAGAGGGCCAGGATACCTTCGCTTTCGGGCAGCCGGGACAATTCGCCCAGATGCGCGTCGGCGGGCGGGCAGGAGGCGCAGCCCTGGGAGGTGAACAGCTCGACCACGGTCAACGGGTGTGCGCTCTCGGCGGCGGCATGAAAACCACCGCCCAGGAAAACGGCGGCGCAAAGCAGGAGGCGTCTCAACATGGTCCCCCCTGAATAGCCCATCGGGCCGCCCGGGGCCAATCACATGGCGGTGAGTTCTCTTTTATTTCCCGTCCGCCGCCGATAGGATGGGGCCTCTTGAAAGGGTGAGGACATCATGGAACAAGAAGCCTTACTGGAAAAAATCCGAACCTCGGTGATCGGCGACGACCGGTTGATCGACGGTCCCTTCGGTCCCCGGCGCATGGTCTATGCGGATTACACCGCGTCGGGCCGGGCGCTCGACTTCATCGAGGATTTCATCCGCGACCGGGTGCTGCCCACCTACGCCAACACCCATACGGAAACCTCGCTGACCGGACTGCAGACCACCCACTACCGGGAGCAGGCGCGGGCGCTGATCCGCTCGTCCCTCGGGGCCGACGAGGACTATGCGGTGATTTTCTGCGGCTCCGGGGCGACGGGCGCGGTCAATCGCCTGATCGATATCCTCAACATCCGCATCCCCGCCGACCTGGACGCCCGCTACGGGTTTTCCAAATCCATTCCGGAAGACCAGCGCCCGGTGGTCTTCATCGGCCCCTACGAACATCATTCCAATGAGTTGCCGTGGCGGGAGACCATCGCCGACGTGGTACCGATCCGCGAGGACGCCGACGGACGCATCGACCTGGAGCACCTGAGGAAACAGCTTCTCGTCTATGGCGACCGGGAACGGAAGATCGGCAGTTTCTCGGCGGCTTCCAACGTCACCGGCATCATTTCCGACATGGAGGGGATTTCCGCCCTGCTGCACGCCCACGGGGCGCTGTCGTTCTGGGACTACGCCGCCGCCGCGCCCTATCTCGGCATCGACGCCACCGGCAAGGGGGCGCAGCCGGCCATGGACGCCCTGTTCCTGTCGCCCCATAAATTCGTCGGCGGACCCGGGTCGCCGGGCCTGCTGGTGGTGCGCAAGAAGCTGATGGGCAACCGGGTCCCGGCCCGGCCCGGCGGCGGCACGGTCAGTTACGTCAACCCGGTGGAGCATGTCTACATCGACGACGCCGAGCACCGGGAGGAAGGCGGCACCCCGGCCATTGTCGAAAGCATCCGCGCCGGCCTCGCTTTTCACCTCAAGGACACGGTCGGGGCCGAGGTGATCGAACGGCGCGAGGAGGCCTTCGTGCGGCGGGCGCTGGACGCCTGGACCGGCAATGCCAATATTCACGTCCTCGGCAACCCGGAGCTGCCGCGGCTGTCGATCATTTCCTTCGTCATCCGCCACGGCAAGCAGAACCTGCATCACGATTTCGTCGTTGCCCTGCTGAACGACCTGTTCGGCATCCAGGCCCGGGGCGGCTGTTCCTGCGCCGGGCCCTACGGCCACCGGTTGCTGCATATCGACCTGGACCAGTCCCGCGCCTTCGAGGAAAGCATCGTCCACGGCTGCAACGGCATCAAGCCGGGCTGGGTCCGGGTCGGCTTCAACTACTTTTTCTCCGACACCGTCGCCGATTATATCATCGAGGCGGTCAACCTGATCGCGGACGCCGGTTGGAAACTGCTGCCGCTTTACCGCTTTGATGCGAAGTCCGGCCTCTGGCGGCACCGGGATGCCGCCGACGGTCCGCCCCTCGGGCTGGACGGCGTCGATTTCCTCGGCGGCGGCGGGCCGTCCGGCGGCAGTGTCGGCGAGGAGGCCCTCGGCGGCCATCTGCAAGACGCCCGCGCCATCCTGGAAAAGGCCGAGGACTCGACCCCCGACGGCCCCGCCGACACCCTGGACGAAGAAGCGGAAACCCTGCGCTGGTTCCCCCTGCCGGAAGAGATCCGAAAGGAGCTGTTCGCCAAGTAAACGCTTACATAGCCTTGCTTTGCACAAAAGCGCCCGAGAAGTTGACGTTTACGTAAACTTCCCCTTGACTTTGCCCGCGTCTTGCGGCTGAGTGCGGCCTGTGTCCGAACGGCGTCACCGGGGCGAAAAGAATTCCGGGGCGGGGGCATGTGGGAACTTCATTGATCTGCGGAGGCACGAAAACCATTAGCGACCTCGATACTTTCCCCAAATTACTGGTCGAAAACGCGCGCAAGTTCGGCTCCAGGCCGGCCATTCGCGAAAAGGATTTCGGCATCTGGCAAACCTGGACCTGGAGCGAGGCCGAGAAGGAAATTCGGGCCTTCGCCTGCGGTCTGGCGGCTTACGGCTTTGAAAGCGGCGACCGGCTGGCGATCATCGGCGACAACCGCCCACAGCTCTACTGGGCCATGGTCGCGGCGCAGTTCAACGGCGGCGTTCCGGTGCCGGTCTATCAGGACTCGGTGGCCGATGAAATGCAGTTCGTCCTCGAGCACGCCGACGCCCGCTTCGCCATCGCCGAGGACCAGGAACAGGTCGACAAACTGCTGGAGATCATGGACCGCTGTCCGAAGCTGGAACTGATCATCTACAAGGACCCGCGCGGCATGCGCGATTACGACCAGCCGTTCATCCATTTCATCGAGGAAGTGCAGGAAAAGGGCCGACAGTACGACGCCGAACATCCGGGCTTCGCCGAGGAGAAGATCGCCGCCGGCAAGGGCGCCGACGTTGCCATCATGCTCTACACCTCGGGCACCACCGGCAAGCCCAAGGGCGTCATGCTGAGCTATGACAACCTGATCGTCACCGCCCGCAACGGGGTCGCCGCCGACGGGCTGGACGAAAACGAAGAGGCGCTGGCCTACCTGCCCATGGCCTGGGTCGGCGACAACGTGTTTTCCCTGAGCCAGACCTACGCCGCGGGCTTCTGCGTCAGTTGCCCGGAATCCAGCGAGACGGTTCTCACCGACCTGAGGGAAATCGGCCCGACCTATTTCTTCGCGCCGCCGCGGATTTTCGAGAACATTCTCACCACCGTCACCATCAGGATGGAGGACGCGGCCCCGTTCAAGCGGAAAATGTTCAACTATTTCATGGATGTGGCGAAACGGGTCGGCACCCGCATTCTCGACGGCGAGACGGTTCCGCTGAGCGAACGCCTGCGCTACAAGCTGGGCGACATCCTGATCTACGGGCCCTTGAAGAATGTCCTCGGGTTTTCCCGCATTCGCGTCGCCTATACGGCGGGCGAGGCCATCGGGCCGGAAATTTTCGATTTCTACCGCTCGCTCGGCATCAACATCAAACAGCTTTATGGCTCCACCGAGGCCTCCGTGTTCATCACCACCCAGCCCAACGGCGAGGTGCGGGCGGATACCGTCGGCAAGCCGGCCCTGGATGTGGACATCCGCATCGAGGACAACGGCGAGGTCATGTTCAAAAGCCCGGGCGTCTTCGTCGGCTACTACAAAAACGAAGAGGCGACGGCGGAAACGAAAACCGCGGACGGCTGGGTCCACACCGGCGATGCCGGCTACTTCGACCCGGACGGGCATCTCAGGATCATCGACCGGGCGAAGGATGTCGGCAAGTTGAACGACGGCTCGATGTTCGCGCCCAAGTACCTGGAAAACAAGCTCAAGTTTTTCCCCTTCGTCAAGGAGGCGGTGGCCTTCGGCAATGAAAGGGACAATGTGGCGGCGTTCATCAACATTGATCTTGAGGCCGTCGGCAACTGGGCCGAACGGCACAATCTGGCTTATTCCGGCTACACCGACCTGGCCGGCCGGGACGAGGTCTACGACCTGATCCAGGAATGTGTCGAAAAGGTCAACGCCGACCTGGCCACGGACGAGCACCTGTCCGGTTCCCAGATTCACCGCTACCTGATCCTGCACAAGGAACTGGATGCGGACGACGGCGAACTGACCCGCACCCGCAAGGTGCGCCGCAAGTTCATTTCCGAACGCTACACCGACCTGATCGAGGCCCTGTATTCCGATAAGGACCGGATCGCCGTCGAAGCCGAGGTGACGTTCGAGGACGGCCGCAAGGGGGTCATCAAGGCCGATCTGAAAATTCGCCGGGCGGCGATCAACGCCGCCGCGGCCGTCAGGGAGGCCGGATAATGGACGCCGCCCAGCAACGCACCTTCGGCGAGGTGATGCTCAGCGTCGAGGACATTTCCCTGTCCTTCGGCGGCGTGCATGCCCTCTCCAACATCAGCTTCGCCGTTCGCGAGGGTCAGATTCTCGCTATCATCGGCCCCAACGGGGCGGGCAAGAGCTCCATGCTCAACGTCATCAACGGCTTTTATCATCCCCAGCAGGGAACCATTACCTATCTGGGCGAGACCCGGCGCCAGATGAAGCCCCACCAGGCGGCCCGGCAGGGCATCGCCCGCACGTTCCAGAACATCGCCCTGTTCAAGGGGATGTCGACACTGGACAACATCATGACCGGCCGCAACACGATGATGCACAAGAACCTGTTCTGGCAGGCCCTGCATGTGGGACCGGCCCGGGCGGAGGAACTGGAACACCGGGAGTTCGTCGAAAAGATTATCGATTTCCTGGAAATCGAACATATCCGCAAGACCCCCGTCGGCCGCCTGCCTTACGGCCTGCAGAAACGGGTGGAACTGGGCCGGGCGCTGGCCGCCGAACCGAAGCTGCTGCTGCTCGACGAGCCCATGGCGGGCATGAACCTGGAAGAAAAAGAGGACATGAGCCGCTTCATTCTCGAAGTGAACGACGAGTTCGGCACCACCATCGTCCTCATCGAACACGACATGGGCGTGGTCATGGACATTTCCGACCACGTCGTAGTCCTCGACTACGGCCGCAAGCTGGCCGACGGGCCGCCGGACGAGGTCCGCGCCAATCAGGAAGTCATCGATGCCTATCTGGGGGTCGCCCATGATTAAGCGCACCGGCAGCAACGGAGAAAAGGGCTAATCATGGATTTTCTGTACGCCATTACCGTCGCCCCCTTCCTGGACATCGCCTCCGGACCCATGTTCTTTGCCGAGGTGGTCATCGGCGGCCTGATGACCGGCGTCATGTATTCGCTGGTGGCGCTCGGCTTCGTGCTGATCTTCAAGGCGTCGGGCGTTTTCAACTTCGCCCAGGGCATCATGGTGCTGTTCGCGGCGCTCAATTTCGCCGGGCTGATCGATGCCGGGGTGCCCATCTGGCTGGCCTTTATCCTGACCATGATCATCATGGTGGTGGTGGCCTTCGCCATCGAGCGGGTGGTGCTCAGGCATCTGGTCAACCAGGAGCATATCATCCTGTTCATGGCCACCATCGGCATCGCTTATTTCCTGGAGGGTCTGGGCGAGATGATCTGGGGCGCCGACGTCAGGCCGCTGAATATCGGCATTCCCGACGACGTCTGGTTCCTGGGCGATGTGATGATCCAGCAGGCCGACGTGGTCGCCGCCGTCTGCGCCGCCTTGCTGGTCGGGACCCTCGCCATGTTCTTCCAGTACACCCGGGTCGGCCGCGCTCTCAGGGCGGTCGCCGACGATCACCAGGCGGCGCTCAGCGTCGGCATTCCGCTCAATCACATCTGGATCATCGTCTGGGCCGTGGCCGGTTTCGTCGCCCTGGTCGCGGGCATCATGTGGGGCGCCAAGCTGGGGGTTCAGTTCAGCCTGTCGATCATCGCCCTGAAGGCGCTTCCGGTGTTGATCCTGGGCGGCTTCACCTCGGTGCCGGGGGCCATCATCGGCGGCCTGATCATCGGCGTCGGCGAAAAGGTCGGCGAAATCTACTGGGGCCCGGCCTTCGGCGGCGCCATCGAGGAATGGTTCGCCTACATCCTGGCCCTGGTGTTCCTGGTGTTCAGGCCGCAAGGCCTGTTCGGCGAAAAGATTATCGAGAGGGTCTAGGCACATGTTTTACCGGGAAACAGGTCAGTTCAAGACCAGCTATCGGGCCGACCAGCAGGTCTTTCCGATCCTCCAGGACCGGATCGCCGTCGGCGGCCTGATCGCCTTCATGTTTTTCGCCGTGCCCTTCATCGGCAACGACTACTGGTTCGGCACCATCCTGGTGCCGGTGCTGATCCTGTCCATCGCCGCCCTCGGCCTGAACATCCTGACCGGCTACGCCGGCCAGCTCAGCCTGGGCACCGGCGGCTTCATGGCGGCGGGCGCCTACATGGGCTATAAGGTGGCCACCGCCTTCCCCGACATGAACATCATCGCCGTGATCCTGCTGGCCGGCGCCAGCGCCGCCCTGATCGGCATGGTCTTCGGCATTCCGTCCCTGCGCATCAAGGGCTTTTACCTAGCCGTCGCCACCCTGGCGGCGCAGTTCTTTTTATTGTGGCTGTTCACCCGGGTACCGTGGTTCGTCAACTATTCCATCTCGGGGGTTCCGACCATGCCGGCGCGCGAGCTTTTCGGCATCGCCGTGACCGGCGCCGAGGCCTCGTCCATGGCCCGCTATCTCTTCGTCCTCGGCGTGGCCGTGGTGCTGGCCGTGGTGGCGAAAAACCTGGTGCGGTCCCATGTCGGGCGGCAATGGATGGCCATCCGCGACATGGACATCGCCGCCGAGATCATCGGCATTAAGCCGCTGCAGGCGAAGCTGTCGGCGTTCGCCGTCTCCTCGTTCTACTGCGGGGTTGCGGGGGCGCTGTGGTCGTTCTGCTACATTTCCATGGTCGAGCCGACGGCCTTCGACATCAACCGCTCGTTCTCGATCCTGTTCATGATCATCATCGGCGGGCTCGGTTCCATCATGGGCTCGTTCATCGGCGCGGTGTTCGTCACCCTGGTGCCGATTTTCCTGAACAACGCCCCCGGCTGGTTCGGGCTGGTCATCGCCACCGACGTGCTGGCGCACATCGAAATCATGGTGTTCGGCGCCCTGATCATCTTCTTCCTGATCGTCGAGCCGCACGGACTGGCGCGGCTGTGGTCGATCGGTAAGGAAAAATTGAGGTTGTGGCCGTTCCCCCATTGACTTTGGGGGGCGGATGCCCGCACTTCGATTGGTAAAGAAGACTATTCGTCCGGTGTTCCCCGCATCTTTCAAAGTCGGGAATGTCGATTATAAGGAGGTCTCTCCGGTAAACAATCACGGAGAGGCAAAACAACAGAGGAGGAAACAGGGATGAATATCCTGAAGAAATTTTCGCTCGCAGCCGTCGGCATCGCCGTCGCCGGCGGCACGGTTGCGGCCACGGTGGCCGAGGCCGCCGACCTGCACGTGCCGGCCACCGTCTACCGGACCGGCCCCTACGCCGTCGGCGGCATTCCGCTGGCCGACGGTTTTTCCGATTATTTCACCATGCTCAACGAGCGTGACGGCGGCATCGGCGGCCTGAAGGTTCGCGTCAGCGAATGCGAAACCGGCTACAAGACCGACCGCGGCGTCGAATGCTACGACCGCACCAAAGGCGACAACGCCCTGGTCTATAACCCGTGGTCCACGGGCATCACCTACGCCCTGATCGAAAAGGCCACCGCCGACAAGATCCCCGTGTTCTCCATGGGGTATGGCCGGACCTCCGCCGCCGTCGGCAGCGTCTTCCCCTACATCTTCAACTTCCCCACCTCCTACTGGAGCCAGGCGACCAGCGTCATTTCCTACATCGCCCGGGAAGAAGGCGGACTGGACAAGCTGAAGGGCAAGCGCATCGCCTATATCTATCTGGATCACCCCTACGGCAAGGAGCCGATCCCGACCCTGGACGTGCTGTCCAAGAAACTGGGCTTCACCTATGACAAGTACCCGGTGCCGCCGGCGTCCATGACCGAACAGTCGTCGACCTGGCTGCAGATCCGCAAGACCCGTCCGGACTACGCCGTGATGTGGGGCTGGGGCGCCATGAACTCCACCGCCATCAACGAAGCCGTCAGCAAGAAGTTCCCGCTGGACAAGTTCATCGGCAACTGGTGGTCCGGTTCCGAAGGCGACGTCCGCGCCGCCGGCCAGAAGGCCAAGGGCTACAAGGCCGCGGCCATGAACGGCGTCGGCACGGGCTTCAAGGTCTACCTGGACCTGAAAAAGTACGTCTATGACGCCGGCAAGGCCGCCGGCAAAGGCGACAAGGTCGGCGAGGTGCTCTACAACCGCGCCCTGATGAACGCCGCCCTGGTGGCCGAGGCCATCCGCACGGCGCAGAAGATGAGCGGCAAGAAGGACATCACCGGCGAAGATATGCGCGGCGGTCTGGAAAACCTCAACCTGAGCAACGAGCGCATCGCCGAGTTGGGCCTGACCGGCCTGCTGCCGTCGGTGTCGGTGAGCTGCAACAACCACGAAGGCGCCAACCCGGCGATCAAGGTTCAGCAGTGGGACGGCGCCAAGTGGGTCACCAAGACCGACTGGATTCCGTCCATGACCGACGTGGTTCGTCCGCTGATGGAAAAGGACGCCGCCCAGTACGCCAGCGAGAAGGGCATCTCGCCCCGCTCGTGTAACTGATCGATAAGAGAACGGTTACCATCATGACTGAAAACGGGAATTCCCTTCTGAACGTCAATAACATCGAGGTCATTTACGATCATGTGATCCTGGTGCTGAAGGGGGTTTCCCTGGAGGTTCCCGAGGGGGGCGTTGTCGCCCTCCTCGGAGCCAACGGGGCCGGCAAGTCGACGACCCTGAAGGCGATCTCCAATCTTTTGGGGGCGGAGCGCGGCGACGTCACCAAGGGAAGCATCGAATATCGGGGCGAACGGGTCGATAAGCTGACGCCGTCCGATCTGGTGAAAAAGGGGGTCGTCCAGGTGATGGAGGGCCGCCACTGTTTTGAACACCTGACCGTCGAGGAAAACCTGTTGACCGGCGCCTACACCCGTACCGACGGGGCGGCGGCGATCCGGGAGTCCCTGGAACTGGTCTACCATTATTTCCCCCGCCTGAAGGAGCGCCGGTCCAGCCAGGCCGGCTACACGTCGGGCGGCGAACAGCAGATGACCGCCGTCGGCCGGGCGCTGATGGCCAACCCGAAGATGATCCTGCTCGACGAGCCGTCCATGGGACTGGCGCCGCAGCTTGTGGAGGAAATCTTCGAGATCGTCGACGCCCTGAACAAGGAGGAAGGCGTCAGTTTCCTGCTCGCCGAGCAGAACACCATGGTCGCCCTGAAGCACGCGGATTTCGGCTATATCCTGGAGAACGGCCGCGTCGTCATGGAAGGCGACGCCAAGGCCCTGTCGGAAAACGAGGACGTCAAGGAATTCTACCTCGGCCTGTCGTCGGGCGGGCGCAAGAGCTTCCGCGACGTCAAGCATTATCGCCGCCGCAAGCGGTGGCTGGCCTAGATGACCGAGTATTTCGACGCCCTGGAGACCCGCTCGGCGGACGAGCGCGAGGCGCAGTTGATGGCGGCGCTGGCCGAACAGGTGGCCTTCGCCCGGGACAACGCGCCCTATTTCGCCCAACTGTTCGCCGACGTGGACGCGCAGGCGGTGACCTCGAGGGAGGCCCTGTCGGCCCTGCCCCTGACCCGCAAGTCGGACCTGATCGAGCGCCAGAAGGCGGACCGCCCCTTCGGCGGACTGGCTGCCATGGCGACGGGCGGGCTTGAGCGGATTTTCCAGTCTCCCGGCCCCATCTACGAGCCCCAGGGCAAGGCGGAGGATTTCTTCCGCACGGCGCGGGCCCTTTTCGCCGCCGGCTTCCGCCCCGGCGATCTGGTCCACAACACCTTCGCCTATCATCTGACGCCGGGCGGCTTCATCATGGATTCCGGGGCCCGGG
This sequence comes from uncultured Thalassospiraceae bacterium, assembly GCA_964344645.1. Taxonomy (GTDB): domain Bacteria; phylum Pseudomonadota; class Alphaproteobacteria; order Rhodospirillales; family JABHCV01; genus JACNJU01. The sequence goes on along the minus strand of CAYFOJ010000001.1, from coordinate 266,028 downwards.
CGCTGGGCTGCGCCGTCATTCCCGCCGGGATCGGCAACACCGAACAGCAACTGGACGTCATCGGCGACCTGAAGCCCGCCTGCTACGCGGGCACCCCCTCGTTCCTGAAGATCCTGCTCGAGAAAGCGGAACAGGCGGGCAAGGACGCGTCCTGCTTCAAGAAGGCCATGGTCAGCGGCGAATACTTTCCGCCGCCGCTGCGCGGCGAATGGGCGGCCCGGGGCCTCAACGCCTATCAATGCTACGCCACCGCCGACCTGGGCCTGATCGCCTACGAGTCCGAGGCCGCCGAAGGCATGATCGTCGATGAAGGGGTGATCGTCGAAATCGTCCGCCCCGGCACCGGCGACCCGGTGCCGGAAGGCGAGGTCGGCGAAGTCGTCGTCACCCTGTTCTCGAAGGAATATCCCCTGGTCCGCTTCGCCACAGGCGACCTGTCGGCGGTGATGGCCGGAACCAGCCCCTGCGGGCGCACCAACATGCGCCTGAAAGGCTGGATGGGCCGGGCCGACCAGACGACCAAGATCAAGGGCATGTTCGTGCATCCGGAACAGGTCGCCGAGGTGGGCAAACGCCACCCGGACCTGGGCCGCGCCCGGCTGGTGGTGGAAACCGTCGACGGGCGGGACGCCATGACCCTGCATTGCGAGGCCGGTGACGGGGGCGAGGCCCTGCAAGCGGCCGTCGCCGAAACCCTGCAATCGGTGTGTAAGCTGAAAGGCGCGGTGGTCTTCGCCGCGCCGGACAGCCTGCCCAACGACGGCATCGTCATCGAAGACAAACGCTCCTACGACTGATCCGGCCCGCCCGGCGCGGGGCCCGCGACTTGACAAACGTCGATTGTTATTTTAGTACTATAATATTACAGCACTAGAATAATAAGGCCGAGACCCGTGACCGACTCCCTGACCCAATCCGAATACGCCATCCTCGGCCTGCTCGCCGAGCGGCCCCGCCACGGTTACGATCTGGAACAGGTGATCGAGGAAAGGGGCATGCGGGAATGGACCGAACTGGCCTTTTCCTCCATCTACTACGTGCTGAAGAAATTGCAGGCCCGCGGCCTCATCGAACCGGCCCCCGACGAAGGCGGCGGCCGGGGCAGGCGCAATTCCTACAGGGTGAGCGAGGACGGACTGCGAGTGCTGCGCCGGACCACCCTGGCCTTCCTTGGCGAGCCCCATCCCGTCTACCCGTCGGTTCTGCTCGGGCTCGCAAACTGGCCCTGCGTCAAGGGTGGCGAGGCCATCCGGGCGCTGCGGCAAAGACGGTCGGCCGTGCGGGAGCACCTGGACCGACTGGAGGAGAAGCGGCGGGCAGGGCCGGAACGGCCGCAATTCGTCGATGCCCTGTTCGACTTCGGCCTTAGCCAGTTGCAGGCGGAATCGGCGTGGATCGAAAGAACCCTGGAGATGTTTGGAGACGATGATGAAAATTGATCTGAAAAAACAGTACAAAGACCTCTATACCGCCCCGGCCAAGGCGCCGGTCTTCATCCAGGCGCCTGCGTTGACCTATCTGATGATCGACGGCGCCGGAGACCCCAACACGGCGCCCGAATACGCCGCCGCCGTCGAGGCCCTGTATTCGGTCTCCTATGCGGCGAAATTCATCGTCAAGAAGGGGGCAACCGCCGTCGATTACGGGGTCATGCCCCTGGAAGGGCTCTGGTGGACGGCGGGAGGCGGCGAACCGGACATGGCCGACAAGAGCGACTGGCTATGGACGGCCATGATCATGCAGCCCGAGTGGGTCGGCGCGGAGGTTTTCCAGGCGGCCCGGGAAAAGGCGGAAGGCAAGCTCAAGCGGCCCCTGGACGGGTTGCGCCTGGAGACAGTGGAAGAGGGCCGCTGCGCGCAAATCCTGCATCTGGGCCCCTATGCGGATGAACCCCCGACCATCGCCGCCCTGCATGCCTTCATCGCCGAAAACGGAGAAGCCCCAAGCGGCAAACATCACGAAATCTATCTATCCGACCCCAGGCGGACGGAACCGGCGCGGCTGAAGACGATCCTTCGCCAGCCCGTGTGAGGGGACCAAGCGTGGAAGGGCCCTGAATTCGGTTGCCCATCGGGGATTTTTGCGGAAACATGGGAGCCTCAACGTTGCAGGAGGTGGCCATGCCCTGGGTAGACGCGCGGGATTATCTCGACCTGGAGCGATATCCCATCGATGATGGGGATACATTGGAGTATCAGCAGCTGATCGACCGCATCCGGGTGGACTTGTCGCGGGACGGCTGCGCCGTTCTTCCCGGCTTCGTCAGGGGCGAGCGTGTCGGCGAACTGATCGCCGAGGCGGACCGGGTCGCGCCCTTCGCCCATCGTTCCTTTTGCCGCACCAACATCAACTTTACCGAGGACGACCCCTCCCTGCCCGAGGGCCATCCCCGGAGGCGCTTCTACGACCGTTCCAACGGTTTCATCCCCGCCGATCATTTCGGACCCGACAGCATTCTCAGGGGAATCTACGAATGGTCCCGGTTCCCGGCCTTCATTCAGGCGGCCCTGAACGAGGAGCACTTCCACCGTTACGCCGATCCCCTTGCCGACGTCATCATCAACATGGTCGAGGAAGGCGAGGGCTTTCCCTGGCATTACGACACCAACAACTACACCGTCACCCTGGCCATTCAGAACGGCCTTGAGGGCGGCGCGTTTGAATACTCTCCCAATTTGCGCACGCCGGAAGACGAAAACGACGAGGGGGTGGCCGAGGTCCTGGACGGCACCGGGGCCGGGGTGAAGACCCTGCATCTCATGCCGGGGGACCTGCAAATCTTCCGTGGCCGGTATTCCCTGCACCGGGTCACCCCGGTCGTCGGCGGACGCAATCGCTACGTGGCCATCTTCTCATACGTGGAGGAACCGGGCATGGTCGGCAGTCCGGAGCGGACCCGCCAGCTTTACGGCCGTGTCCTGCCCATTCATCGGGAGCGCGAGGGCCTGCGCGCGGACCGGCTGATTGATTAGACCGTCGTGGGATTTCCATGAACGGGCCATGAACGCCCCCCTCACTCCCGGTTCAGGCGACGCCGGTTAGATTGTTCGCAGTCAAACCCGAACAGAAGTGAGTGATACCGATGAAAAGCAAAACCCCTTTCGCCACCGCCCTCGCGGGCATCGCCCTTTCCCTGGCCCTGGCCGCCCCCTTGCCGGCGGCGGCGAAAGACGGCGCCGAGGCGGGGCGCATGGAAGTGAAGACGGAAATCCACCGTTGCGACGCCCGCCTGATGAAGGCGGTCGAAGACATCCGCCGGGGCTGCAGCCTGCGGCAGGTGCTGCGTTAACGTTTTGTTACAAGAGATCACAAAATCGCCTTAATTGCCGGCCTATCGGTCATAAAGTCGCCATAGTGATTGCGTTAAATCCTTCTCATGCGGTTTCCCAATCCGCATAACCGGAGATTCCCCCTCTCTGGTCCCTCTAAGGGGCAAATGACTGCCTCAACTTGTCGGCCGAACTCAGCTCCCCCCTGTGGTTCGGCCGATTTTTTTCCGCCGAAACCTTTGTCGTGGGGCGCGTTTTGCGATACCTTGACCTCCCTTTCGCCGATATCTGGACCGCAGACCTTCCATGAGTGTTTTTAGAGGTGACAACCTGCTTTGCGTGCGCGGTGAGCGGACCGTGTTTTCCGGGCTCGACTTCACCCTCGAGGACGGCGGCGCCCTGGTCCTGGTCGGCCCCAACGGCAGCGGCAAGTCGAGCCTGCTCAGGCTCATGGCCGGGCTTTTGCGTCCCGCCGCCGGGGACTTGAAATGGGACAACGAGGATACCCTGGAGGATCCGGAAGCCCATGGCGGGCGGCTGCATTACGTCGGCCACCACGACGCCGTCAAGCCGGTCCTCAACGTCGCCGAGAACGTTTCCTTCTGGGCCTCCCTTCGGGGCACGGAAGGGCGGGTGCAAAAGGCCCTGAAGGCCTTCGCCATCGCCCATTTGGCCGACGTGCCCGGGCGGTTCCTGTCGGCGGGTCAGAAACGCCGGGTGCACCTTGCCCGCATTCTCGCCGCCCCCGCCCCCCTGTGGCTGCTCGACGAGCCGACGACGGCGCTGGACAAGCAGACCATCGCCGCCCTGGAGGCAACCATCGAGCGGCACCGGCAGGCCGGGGGCATGGTCGTCATTTCCACCCATTCCGACATGAAGCTGGATGATTACCAGCTTCTCGACCTGGCCCGCTTTTCCGCCCGCCGGCCCGGCGAAGAGGCCGCCTGATGGGTGGGTTCTTCAACATACTCAAGCGGGACCTGCATCTGGCCATGCGTCAGGGCATGGACAGCATGATGGTGGTGATGTTCTTCGTCCTCGCCGTGGTGCTGTTTCCCTTCGGCGTCGGCCCGGAACCGAACATTCTCGCCCGTATCGCCGCCGGGGTGATCTGGGTGGCGGCGCTGCTGGCGTCCATGCTGTCCCTGGAACGCCTGTTCCAGACCGATTACGAGGACGGCTCGCTGGAACTGCTGAGCCTGTCGCCGATCGCCCTGGAAGTGGTGGTCCTGGCCAAGATCGCCGCCCACTGGCTGACCACCGGCCTGCCCCTGATCGTCGCCGCCCCCCTGCTGGCGGTGCTGTTGAACATGAGCGGCGAGGGCTTCGCCATGCTGATCCTCGCCCTCGCCCTGGGCACGCCGAGCCTGAGCCTGATCGGGGCCGTCGGCGCGGCGCTGATCTTGGGCTCCCGGCGCGGCGGGGTGCTGCTGGCGCTGCTGATCCTGCCCCTTTATATCCCGGTGCTGATCTTCGGCGTCAGCGCCGTCGACGCCGTCATCAGCGGCTTCGAGGCGCGGGCGCAACTGCTGATTCTGGGCGCCTTCCTGATCGGCGCCCTGCCCCTTTGCCCGTGGGCGGCGGCGGCGGGCGTCCGCCAGGCCATCGAGTGAGTGACTTTTTATCCATCTGGGGCTAAAAGGTGGTCCCGGACAGCCAAGGCATAAGAGAAATCATGTTTCACCGCTTCGCCAATCCGACCCGTTTCCTGCGTATCGCCGCTGTCGTCCAGCCGTGGATGGCCTGGTCGACGATACTCCTCGCCGGCGCAGGCCTGTATCTGGGCCTGTTCAACTCCCCCGCCGATTACCAACAGGGGGAAAGCGTGCGCATCATGTACGTGCATGTGCCGTCGGCGTGGATGGCGCTGTTCTGCTACACGGCCATGGCGGTGGCCGCAGCCGTCGGGCTGATCTGGAAACACCCGCTGGCCGACGTGGCCGCCAAGGCGACGGCGCCGGTGGGCGCCTGTTTCACCTTTCTCGCCCTGTTCACCGGCGCGCTCTGGGGCAAGCCCATGTGGGGCACCTGGTGGGTTTGGGACGCCCGCCTGACCTCCATGCTGGTGTTGCTGTTCCTGTATCTCGGCTACATCGCCCTGGTCAACGCCTTCGACGATCCGACCCGGGGCGTCAAGGCGTCGTCGATCCTGGTCCTGGTCGGTTTCGTCAACGTGCCGATCATCAAATTTTCCGTCGACTGGTGGAACACCCTGCATCAGCCGGCCAGCGTCATGAAAATGGGCGGCCCGTCCATCGACGGCTCCATGCTGTGGCCCTTGCTGCTGATGGCGGTGGCCTTCAAGACCTATTATCTATGGGTGCTGCTGGTCCGCATACGGGCCGAGATCGTCGGCAACAAAATCCGCATTCTGCGCCTGAAACAGGTTCACGGCTAAAGGAGAAGGCGCGACATGGACACCATAATGGAATTCCTCGGCATGGGCGGCTACGGCGGCTACGTCTGGCCCAGCTATCTGGTCACCGCCGCCGTCCTCATCGCCATGCTGGCCGCGAGCCTGCGCCTGTTAAGGAGCAACGAGGCCACCATCCGCGATCTGGAAAAGACAACAAAGGACGAGACCGGTGAAGAGAAAGCATAAAAGGCTAACGTTCGTCGCCCTGGCGCTGCTTCTGATCGCCGCCGCCGTGGCGCTGACTCTGAGCGCCTTCGAGGAAAGCATCGTGTTCTTCCACAGCCCGACGGACATCGTCGAGAAACAGGTGTCGTCGACGGAACGCCGCCTGCGCCTGGGCGGCCTGGTGGAGGAAGGCAGCGTTAAGCGACGCGGCGACGCCGTCGTCTCGTTCCGCATCACCGACATGGCCAATTCGGTCAAGGTGACCTATCGCGGCATCCTGCCGGACCTGTTCCGCGAGGGCCAGGGGGTGGTTGCCGAGGGCACCTACGTGGCGGGCGTCTTCAACGCCGACGAGGTGCTGGCCAAGCACGACGAGAATTACATGCCGCCGGAAGTGGCCGACGCCCTGAAGAAGTCGGGCAAATGGGACGAGATGACCGACGAGATGAAAAAACAGGGACACGTCACCAAGGAGCCCGCCCAGTGATCGCCGAAGCGGGTCATTTCGCCCTGGCGCTGGCCCTGTTCGTCGCCGTGGTGCAGGCGAGCCTGCCGATGATCGGCGCGCATCGGGGCGACGGGCGGTGGATGGCGCTCGACCGGCCCACCGCCTACGCCCAGTTCCTGCTGATCGCCTTTTCTTTCGGCTGCCTGACGTATTCCCACGTGGTTTCGGATTTTTCCGTCCTCAACGTGGTGCAGAACTCCCATTCCCTCAAGCCCATGCTGTATAAGGTCTCCGGCGTCTGGGGCAATCACGAGGGCTCGCTGCTGTTGTGGGTGCTGATCCTGGCCGTGTTCGGCTCCGCCGTGGCCCTGTTCGGCGGTAACCTGCCGCCGACGCTCAGGGCCCGGGTGCTGGGGGTGCAGGCCATGGTTTCCATCGGCTTCTACCTGTTCATGCTGCTGACCTCGAATCCCTTCGAGCGGGCCTTCCCCGTCGCTGCCGACGGCCGCGACATGAACCCGCTGCTGCAGGACCCCGGCCTCGCCTTTCACCCGCCGTTTCTCTATCTCGGCTATGTCGGCTTTTCCATGGCCTTTTCCTTCGCCATCGCCGCCCTTATCGAGGGCCGGGTCGATGCCGCCTGGGCCCGCTGGGTCCGGCCCTGGACCTTGGCCGCCTGGGCCTTCCTGACCGTCGGCATCGCGCTTGGGTCCTGGTGGGCCTACTACGAACTGGGTTGGGGCGGCTGGTGGTTCTGGGACCCGGTGGAAAACGCCTCGTTCATGCCCTGGCTGGCGGGAACGGCGCTGCTGCATTCGGCCATCGTGGTCGAAAAGCGCGACACCATGAAGACCTGGACCATTTTCCTCGCCATCCTGGCCTTTTCCATGAGCCTGCTGGGTACCTTCCTGGTGCGTTCCGGCGTGCTGACCTCGGTACACGCCTTCGCCACCGACCCGGAACGGGGCGTCTTCATCCTGCTGTTGCTGATGATCGTCATCGGCGGTTCCCTGGCCCTGTTCGCCGTGCGCGCGCCGGCCCTGAAAAGCACCGGCGTGTTCAAGCCGATCTCGCGGGAAGGCGGCCTGCTGCTGAACAATCTGGTGATGTCGACGGGCTGCGGCGTGGTCCTTCTCGGCACTCTCTATCCTCTGTTTCTCGATGCGGTCGGCGGCGCCAAGGTGTCCGTCGGCGCGCCCTTCTTCAACGCCGTCTTCGTGCCCCTGACCTTCCCCATGTTCGTGGCCATGGGCTTCGGCCCGGTGCTGTCGTGGAAGCGTTCCGATATCGTTCAGGTGTCCCTGCGCCTGAAAGTGGCGTTCATCCTCACCGGCCTCGCCACCGCCGCCATCCTGGCGCTGATGGGGGACGGACCGTTCCTCGGCATCGTCGGCCTGGCCCTTGCGGCGTGGCTGTTCACATCGACTTTGGTGGAGCTGGCGGAACGGGTGAAACTGTTCCGCGCCGGTGGTCTCGCCCGCCTGCTGCGCCAGCCCCGCGCCGCCTGGGGCATGACCCTGGCGCATCTGGGCATGGCCGTCGCCATCGCCGGCATGGCCGGGGCCGGCGGCTGGAAGGTGGAAAGCATCCAGGTGATGAAGCCCGGTGAAACGGTCACCGTGTCGGGTTACGACTACACCTTCGAAGGCGCGCGGCAGGGTCAGGGGCCCAACTACAGCGTCATCGAGGGCCGCTTCACGGTGAGCCGGGGCGGCGAGGACGTGGCCGTCCTGACGGCGGAAAAACGCAATTATCCGGTGCGCCAGATGCCGACCACCGAGGCCGCCATCCACTCCCTGTTCCTGGGCGACCTTTATGCCGTCATCGGCGACCCGGAAGGGGACGAGGGCGGGTTCGTCACCCGTCTCTACTTCAATCCGCTGGTCGCCTGGATGTGGGTGGGTTCGCTGGTCATGGTGCTGGGCGGGGCGGTGAGCATTTCCGACCGCCGCTACCGCATCGGCGCCCCGGCCCGGCGGACGGCGACCCGCGCCAAGACGACGGGGGCCTGAGAACGATGAAGCGCCTGTTGTACCTGCTGCCCCTCGGCGTCTTCCTGATTCTCGCCGGTTACTTCGCCGTCGGCCTGCAGCTCAACCCCCGCGACATGCCTTCGGTGCTGATCGACCAGAAGGTGCCGCCCTTCGACCTGAAGCCGATCAAGGGCCGGGACCGGGGCTTTTCCAGCGAGGACCTGAAAGGCCAAGTCAGCCTGGTCAACGTCTTCGGTTCCTGGTGCGTTTCCTGCCTGGCCGAACACGACATGCTGATGGAGATCAGCCGCAAGGGCCTGGTGCCCATCCACGGCATCGACTGGCGCGAGCGCGATGCGGACGCCGGGCCGCGATGGCTGGCCGAACGGGGAGACCCCTATACCCTCATCGGCGACGACCCGGACAGCAAGGCGGCCATCGCCTTCGGCGTCACCGGGGCGCCGGAGACCTTCTTCGTCGACCGGCGCGGGTTCATCCGCTACAAGCATGTGGGCCCGATCACCCCGGACATTTGGGAGCGCAGCCTGTGGCCGCTGGTGCAGGAGCTTCGCAAGCAATGAAAGGGATCTTGAGCATACTCCTGCTGCTGCTAAGCCTGTCTTCCGCGGGCGCGGTGGAGCCCGGCGAGATTCTCGACAATCCGGTCCTGGAACAGCGGGCGCGGGAGGTCTCCAAGGACCTGCGCTGTGTCGTCTGCCAGAACCAGTCCATCGACGATTCCAACGCCGAACTGGCCCGCGACATGCGCATCCTGGTGCGCGAACGCCTGGTCGCCGGCGACAGCAACCAGCAGGTGCTCGATTACATGGTCTCCCGCTACGGGGATTTCGTCCTGCTCGACCCGCCCTTCAAGCAGTCCACCTATGTCCTCTGGTTCGGACCGGCGCTGATCGTCGGCATTGGCGTGCTGGTCCTGATCGTCTCCTACCGCCGCCGACGCGGTCCGGCGGCGGAGGGGGAAACCGCTCCGGCGGGCCTGAGCGATGAGGAACGCCGACGGCTGGACACCCTGATGAAGGATGAAGACTAAGCCATGAACGCCGATGCATTACAATTATGGGGGCTGGCCGCCTTTCTCGTCGTCGTCGTGCTGGTCTTGCTGCTGCGTCCCCTGCTGCGCCGCGAGGGCGCAGGCGTGGCCCCCCGCGAGGCCTATGACATCAACGTCTACAAGGACCAACTCCTGGAAATCGACGCCGATCTGGAGCGGGGCCTGCTGAGCGCCGACCAGGGCGAGGCCGCCCGCACGGAGATCAAGCGCCGCATGCTGGCCGCCGCCGGCGACGCCGAAACGGCGGAAGCCGGTGTTTCCGCCGCCTCGAACCGGGGGCTGGCCGCCGCCATCGCCCTGTTGGTTCCCCTGGGCGGCGTCCTCACCTATCTGGCCCTGGGCCAGCCGGGCCATCCTGATCAGCCGCTGGCGGAACGCCGGGCCCAGGCCCTCGCCCAGCAGACGGAACAGGACCGGGAGATGCTCGAGGCGACGGCGAAACTGGCCAAGCACCTGCAGGCCAATCCCGACGACCTGCGCGGCTGGCGGCTGCTGGCGCGCACCTACCTGACCCAGGAACGCTACGGCGAGGCGGTCGCCGCCTATGGCGAGGCCTACCGGCTTTCCCCCGACGACCCGGACATTCTGGTCAATTACGGCGAGACCCTGACCCTGGCCGGCGATTCAGAAGTCGGCGAACAGGCCCGTGGGCTGTTCGAGAAGGCCCTCGCGCTGGACGCCCTGAGCCCCAAGGCGCGCTATTACCTGGGCCTTTACCGGGCCCAGAAGGGGGATGTCCGCGCCGCCCTGAGGCACTGGATCGACCTCGCCCTGCTGTCGCCCCCCGATGCCCCGTGGATGCCGGTGCTCGACCGGCAAATCGCCCGCGCCGCCGAGCAGTCGGGCATCGACCCGGCCACCGTCGAACCGAGCCCGGGCGCGCGGGCCCTGGCGGCGGAACTGAAAAAGGGCGCGGCCGCCGAAGGCCCGGGCCCGACCACCGAGGACGTCAAGGCGGCCATGGGCTTATCTCAGGGAGACCGTGACGAGATGATCCGTTCCATGGTCCAGCGCCTGGCCGACCGGCTCAAGGACAACCCCGGCGACAAGGACGGCTGGCTGCGTTTGGAGAAGGCCTATCGGGTCCTCGGGGAAACGGCGAAAGCCGATGACGCCGCCGCCCGCGCCGCCAAGCTTCCCTAGGCGCCAGAGCGCCGCTTTATTGCCCGGATCGCCCGGCCCCCTTCCGGCGTGCCGTCGTGGAAGCTGTTGAAGCGCCGTTCCCACGGGGTTTCCAGGGTGCCGTAGTTGCATTCGAAATATTTGTGATGCAATTGGTGGAAGAAGTCGCCGAGGGGAATCCTGAGCGGCCCTGCCTTCAGGTTCTCGTATCCGGCATGACTGACCGGCGCGCCGATGCCGTGATGCAGCAGAAGATAAATCACGTGCACGGGATGGGCCGGGACGAGGAAGAATATCATGGTGTCGAACATGAGGAAGAAACTCTCCACCGGATGCATGGCCAGGCCCGACCAGGGCCCGGTGTTGACGTTGCGGTGATGCCAGGCATGAACGTGGCGGTAAAAGGGCCCCACGTGCAACAGCCGGTGCAGGAAATAGAAGTGCACCCCGGCCCAGACGGGGATCAGCAGGATGAGGACGATAAACCAGACCGGGGATTGCCCGAAATCCATGCGCACGGCCCAGCCCTCCGCCCAGGCCAGGTACATCAGGCATTCCCAGAAGGTCCAGAACTGCAGGGCGACGAAAGACCACAGCATGTTGTCCCAGACCTGGGTGCGGAAGGTAAAAGTCCGCGAATTCCGGCCCATGGGCCGCAGGTCGTAATGTTCCTCGTCGCCCTGCCGCCGCCAGGTGTAGAGCCACAGGTGCAGGCCGCCGGCGACGGTGAACAGCAGGATGGCGTTGCGCAGCCAGATTTCGCCGATCCAGCCGATCCCCCCTTCCCCCGCCCGGGCCGGGTCGGGGGTGAACCATTGCCAGCAGGCCAGGGCCACCACCAGCATCAGGGCGCGGGTGGTCAGGGGCGACCAGCTTTTCAGGTAATAGGCCAGGGCGGCGGCGGGTTTCGGCGGCCAATCGAAATAGGGCGCCATGGCCAGGGGCAGGTTGGGCGTGAAGTGCCAGACCGGGCGGTTTCCGCTCGGTCGGGTGTTTGACGTGGATTCGGTCATATCCTGGCTCCCCCACACGGATGTGAACCGCCGGGGCGGTATCCCATCCTGCTTACCCCGAAATTCCGTCTCCTGAAAAGCAGAATCGGCGCGTGACCTCCTATAGGGGCAGGCCGCCGTTGGTCTTGTGGGAGCGCATGGCGAAGTTGGAGCGGACGTCGCGGACGCTTTCGATGTTGAGCAGGCGTTTCAGGACGTTGCTTTCGTAGTCCTCCATGTCGGCGGCGACGACTTCCAGCAGATAGTCGGATTCGCCGGAGACCAGATGGCAGGCGATGACCTCCGGCCAGGCCGTGACCGTATCGACGAACCGGGTGGCGGCGGCGTCCTGATGGCGTTCGACGCGAATGCCGACGAACACGGTTAGTCCCAGCCCGGCCTTTTTCCGGTCGATGGCCACCGTGTAGCCCGTGATCAGGCCCTTTTCCTCCAGCCGGCGCACCCGCCGCAAGCAGGGGGTTGGCGACAGGCCGATTTTTTCCGCCAGGGCCAGATTGGTCTGGCGGCCGTCGATTTGCAGCTCTGCAATGATTTTTCTGTCGAAAGGATCAAGCTTCATTTGAAGGATATCTCTAAAAATTGACAAGAATTTAGATAATAAATGCTCATTAATCGGAATATATCAAATTATTGCATACAGTGCATGCCTATATTTTTCTATGATCGGGGAAAGGAGCACGATCATGACAGGTCCCGACGGCAAGCACGGCGTAGCGGGGTTCGCCACCCGCGCCATTCACCACGGCCACGATCCCTTGGATCATCAGGGGGCGCTCAATCCGCCCGTTTATTTTTCCTCCACCTTCGCCTTCCCCAGTTCCGACGAGGGCAGCGAACGCTTTTCCGGGGATGCGGAGGGCTATATCTATCACCGGGTCGGCAATCCCGGCGTCGCCGTGCTGGAGCGGCGCCTGGCGGAGCTGGAGGGCGGCGAGGCGGCCCTGGCGACCAGTTCCGGAATGGGGGCCATCACCGCCGTGTTCTGGACCCTTCTGTCGGCGGGCGACGAGGTGATCGCGGATAAGACCCTGTACGGCTGCACCTTCTCCCTGCTCCGTCATCATGCGGGACGATTCGGAATCCGCGTCCGTTTCATCGACATGTCCGACCCGGCGCAACTGTCCGGGGCGATCAACGAAAAGACCCGGATCGTCTATTGCGAAACACCGGCCAACCCCAACATGCGCCTGATCGACATCGCCCGGGTGGCCGACATCTGCCGGAAATTCCAAACCACCTTCATCGTCGACAACACCTATTGCACCCCCTATCTGCAGCGGCCCCTCGAACTGGGGGCGGATCTGGTGGTGCATTCGGCGACCAAGTATCTGGGCGGACACGGAGACCTGCTGGCCGGGGCCGTCATCGGCGGCAGGGAGGCCGTCGAGGAAATCCGCTTTACCGGCATCAAGGAATTGAACGGGGCGGCGATCTCAAGCTTCGATGCGTTTTTGATGTTGCGGGGGCTCAAGACCCTGGCCCTGCGCATGGAACGCCACTGCGACTCCGCCTACGGCCTGGCCCATGAACTGGAGAACCACCCGGCGGTGGCGGTGGTCCATTTTCCCGGGCTCGAGTCTTCGCCCTTCCATGATCTGGCCCGGCGTCAGATGAGGCGGTTCGGCGGCATGATCTCCCTGGAACTGAAGGGCGGCCTGGAGGCGGGACGGCGGTTCATGGACGGGCTGTCCCTGGCCACCAGGGCGGTCAGCCTGGGGGACCCGGAAACCCTGGTCCAGCATCCGGCGAGCATGACCCACGCCACCTATGCCCCGGAAGAGCGGGAAAGACACGGTTTCACGGACGGGCTGATCCGCCTGTCCGTCGGGCTGGAGGACTATGGGGACATTCGCGACGACATCCTGGGCGCCCTCGACGCCCTGACCTGAGGGTCGAATTCAGGACAATCGGGTCGCATTCAGCGGCGCGGCGCGGTCCGGTCCGTGACAGGATCGGGACAGGCTGAGGCTGTTTGTGAGGTGTGTCATGTCCTTGATAACGGCGTCCCCGGTTCGCCGGGGCAGGCGGGGGAAGCGGAACCCCGTGGCGCCGGAGTCCCCGGCGATTCTGGCCGGGACGAAGCGGCGAATTCCGGTCTATGAACTGGTCGGCGAGGCCGGTCTGGACCGGGTGGAACGGCGGGCGGAGGAGCTTCTCCGGGAGATCGGCGTCGAATTCCGGGGCGATGCGGAGGCCCTGAGACTGTGGAAGGACGCCGGCGCCGATGTGCACGGCGAACGGGTGCGCTTCGAGCCGGGACTGCTGCGGAGCATCATCGCCGCCAGTGCGCCCAAGACCTTCACCCAGCACGCCCGCAATCCGGCCCGGTCCGTCGAGTTGGGTGGCGACAACGTGGTCTTCGCCCCCGCCTACGGCATGCCCTTCGTCAGGGACCTGGACCGGGGCCGCCGTTACGGCAGCCTTGCGGATTTCGAGAATCTGGTGAAATTGACCTACCAGTCCCCCTGGCTGCATCACTCCGGGGGCACCGTCTGCGAGCCCGTGGACGCGCCGGTGAACAAGCGCCATCTGGACATGGTCTACGCCCATTTGAAGTGGTCCGACAAGCCGTTCATGGGCTCGGTCACCGCGCCGGAGCGGGCGGAGGATTCCATCGACATGGCGCGCATCGTCTTCGGCGAACAATTCGTCGACGAACACTGCGTCATCATGGGCAACATCAACATGAATTCGCCCCTGGTCTACGATCAGGCCATGTCCGGGGCGCTCCGCGCCTACGCCCGGGCCAACCAGTGCCCGGTGGTGGTGCCTTTCGTGCTCGGCGGGGCGACCGGGCCGGTGACCATGGCCGGGGCGGTCGCCCAGGCCTATGCGGAAGTCCTCGTCGGCTGCGCCCTCGGCCAGTTGGAACGGCCCGGCTCGCCGAGCATTTTCGGTAACTTCGTCACCTCCGTCGATCTGCGTCAGGGGACCCCCACCTTCGGCACCCCGGAACCGGCTCTGGGCTCGTACATGGCGGCGCAACTGGCCCGGCGGGTCGGCCTGCCCGTGCGCTGCAGCGGCGGCTTCACCAGTTCCAAGATCGCCGACGCCCAGGCCATGCAGGAAACGGTGAATTCCCTCTACACCTCGGTCCTGTGCGGGGCCAACTTCGTCCTGCACGCCGCCGGCTGGCTGGAAGGGGCCCTGACGGTCGGCTATGAAAAGCTGGTGCTGGATGCGGAGTATCTCGGGGCCATGCATACGTTCCTGGGCGGGCTCGACCTGGACGACGAGGCCTTCGCCATGGACGCCTTCCGCCAGGTCGAACCGGGCACGCATTTCTTCGGCTGCGATCACACCATGAGGCATTACCGGAGCGCCTTTTTCGAAAACCGGCTGGCCGACACGCAAAGCTTCGAGAACTGGCGCGACGGCGGCGGCGAGGATGCGGTGATCCGCGCCAACCGGCACTGGAAACGGATGCTGGCGGACTATCGGGCCCCGGCCCTGGACGCCGCCGTCGACGAGGAACTGAAGGCCTTCATGGCGAAGAAAAAAGAGTCCCTGCCGGACATCTGGCATTAGGAGAAGCCATGAACACCCGTCCCCTGTCCCACATCCGGGTTCTCGACTTCGGCCACTATCTGGCCGGCCCCCTGGTCGGCATGATGCTGGCGGACATGGGGGCGGAGGTGATCAGCGTCATCCCGCCGGGAGGGCGGCCCATGCGGGGCCCGGCGACGGACATGCTGTCCCGGGGCAAGCGCACCCTCGTCCTTGATTTGAAATCTCCCGAAGGGCGGCAAACGGCGCGGGAACTGGCCCGCCGCAGCGACGTGGTGATCGAAAACTTCCGCCCCGGGGTGATAGCTCGCCTCGGTCTCGGCCCGGAAGACCTGCGGAGGGAAAATCCGCAACTGGTCTATCTGTCCCTGCCCGGTTTCGCCTCCGGGGACCCGGAATTGGCCCATCTGCCCGCCTGGGAGGCGGTCATCGCCGCCCGCACCGGGCAGTTCACGGACATGGGCCTGAATCGCCGCCTGATGGGGGTGAACCCGTCCTTTACGCCGCTGTCGCTGGCCTCCGCCTACGGGTCCGCCTTCGGCGCCATGGCCGTTCTGTTCGCGCTTTCGGCCCGGGAACGCAACGGCGGCGACGTTATCGAGGTGCCGCTGGCCTCGGCCCTGCTCGAAGGCCTGGTCTACAACTGCCAGCGCATCGAGGAGTATCCCGAGCGCTACAAGTCGCCTCGGGAGGTGGAACTGGACCGGCGGCAGGCGGCGGGCCTGCCCATGGACCTGAGCTTCCCGGAGCTGTCGGAATTCCTCGATCCCTTCTACCGCACCTATCCGTGCCGGGACGGACGGGGCTTCTATGTGGTGTCGGGCAGTGTCGCCAGTCATCCCCGGCGAGTGCTGCAGGTCCTCGGCCTTGAGAGTTTGCTGGAAACCCTGCCGGACTTCAGCGCCTATCTGGATACGGAGGATTGGCCCGCCTCCTGGTCGCTCAGAAATTATCCGGTGGGCCCGGCGGACCGGCAACGCATCGCCGAGGCTATGAAGGAGGCTTTTCTGCAAAAACCGGCCGCTGAATGGGAAGCGCTGTTCGGCGCCGCCAAGGCTCCGGCGACCATGCAGCGGACGACGGAGGAATGGCTGTCGGACCCCCACGCCCTGGCCTCGGGGCTGATCCTCGACGTGCAGGACCCGGAGCGGGGCCGCATGCGGCAGATGGGCAACGTGGCCTGGTTGGAGGGGGACCCGGAGGCCATGCACAAAAACAGCCGCCACGCCCTTTCGGGGCTTGCCGACATTCTGGCGGAAGAGCCCCGCCCCGCCGGGGCCGACGGAAAGGACGGCTGGCTGGACGGCCTCAGGGTGCTCGACCTGACCAACGTCATCGCCGGGCCGACCATCGGCTCCACCCTGGCCCGCTTCGGCGCCGAGGTCACCCTGGTGCAGCCTGTGGAACCCTCGGTGGACCCGTGGAACACCACGGTTTTCGGCCTGCACGCCCAGCGGGGGAAGAAAAGCATTCTGCTCGACCTTTCCACCGAGGGCGGGCGGCAGGTGCTCGACCGGCTGATCGGCGAGAGCGACGTCATTACCGTCAACGGCACGGACCAGCAACGGGACCGGCTGGGCCTTTCACCGGAACGGCTTCGCGCCATCAACCCGCGCCTGATCCTGGTTCAACTGGACGCCTTCGGCGGCCCACGGCGGGGGCCGAAATCGGACCATCTCGGCTATGACGATCTGGCCCAGGCGGCGACCGGGGTGATGCTGCGCTTCGGCGGCGGCATGGAAACGCCGGAGGAACACGCCCATTTCGGCACCATCGACGTGCTCACCGGTTATTGCGCCTGCGTCGCCCTCGGCGGGGCCCTGCAGCGGCTGCGGGAAACCGGCCTGGGCGGCGTCGCCCGGGCGTCCCTGGCCGGGGCCGGCAACCTGATCCAGGCCCTGTTCATGTACGATTATCCGGGCCGCGCGCCTTTCGATGAACCGTCCGGGCGCGAGGCCCTCGGCTGGGGGCCGTTCTATCACTGCTACCGGGCCCGGGACGGCTGGATGTTCTTCGCCGCCCCGAAGGAACGGGGCAACGCCCTGGCGGGGGTGGCGGAATTGCGCGATCTGGCGGACGTGCCGGAACAGGACCTTGGCGAGGCCCTGTCGGAACGGTTCCGTCTGCGCGATGTGGAATATTGGCGGCAGGCCTTTTCCGGCGGCGCGTCGGCGGTGACGCCCCTGGCCTCCCTGATGGAGACCCGGGACAAGGCCCTGCAACGGGAGAGCGGCGGCGATGTGGACCTCAACAAGGCCAGTTTCCGGGTCATCCGCCACGACCTTCATCCCATGGGCCGCTGGTGCGACCTGGTCGCGCCGAATGCGGTGCGGCCGGAAAAGGGGAAGATCACCATCCCCGGGCCGATGCCGAAATACGGCGCCCATACGGTGGAAATCCTGCAACGGCTGGGCTACGGGCGGGAGGAAATCGACGCCATGACCGCCTCCGGGGTGGTCGGCCACGGCTGGTCCGAACGCTATCTTCCCGAATAGTGATCAGCGGGAGATCATGAAGGTCAGATAATCGCCCTTTTCCAGGGCCGTGCATTCCCGCCCGAGGACGCTACGGCAGTTGCGGTAAAACCATTTCGCCACCTTTTTCGGGTCCGTGTAGCGGTCGGCCTTTTTCGACACCGCCATGGGCTCGATGATTTTCCCGGCGCGGGTCTGACCGGTGCTGAAGGGGGTGTCGCCATGGCAGGTGGTGCAGGACGGGGTTTCCGGCTTGCCGCTCATGTGCCGGGCGGTGAAGAGCGCCGCGCCCCGCTCGCGGGAAAACCCGGTGAAGGCCTCATCGGCGGCCTTCGCCTGGGCGGCGAAGTCGGCGACGATGGCGTCCCGGGCCGGATTGGCCATGGCCCCGGCGGCGGCAAGGCCGGCGAGGGCGAGGGTGAGTGTCAGGATCAGGGATTTCATGCTCTCTCTCCGTAACGGTTCATTGTTTGGGAATGTCGATGTTCTGGTCGTCGAAGCGGCCGCTTTCCGCGTCCTTGTGGCAGGACAGGCAACGGGATTTGCCGCCGACGCCCTTGCGCTTGAAGACCGCGTCTTTGATGTCTTGGTGTTTGCGGACCCAATAAGGGGTGGCGCTGATCTGGTAGGGGGCGTCGGGGGAAACCGTGCGGAAGCGGTTGGCGGCTTCCGTATCCCAGGCCTCGGACCCGTAGGCAGACAAATGGCCGGCGATGGCCGCCGCCGTTTCCGGCATCAGGCTGGCGTCCTCGCCGAAATGATCCTCAAGGCCGTCCATCATTGCTTTCCATGAGGCCCTGGGCAAAAGGCTGGGATGATAGACCTCGTGGCAGTCGCCGCATTCGCTCCGGAAGTCCTCGTGTTCCGGCATGGCGATCAGGCCGGACGGCGGCATGGTCGAAAAAGCCCATAACAGGGAGCCCGCGACCAGGGCGAAGGCGGTCATGGCGGTGAAGGCGGCAAGAGGCCGCGCCGGACGCGGCGCCGGAGGGGCGATGGCGTCGTCGATCGGTTTCTTGCCGTCGATCATGGCGCGGACCAGATTGACGCCGCTGATGCGGATTTCCAGGATCACGCCGATGACATGCAGCGCCACCAGCAGCATCAGGATCAGGGTCAGGGATTCATGAATGTCGGCGGCCATGTCGCCGACCCGGTAACTGGCGGCCCCGGCCAGGGGGCCCTGGTTTTCCTCGCCGCCCAGCACCAGCAGGCCGCTGAGGGTGATGCCGGACAGAATGAAGATCAGGGCGAAAATCATCAGCGCCCCCGCCGGATTGTGGCCGATGTAATGGACCGGGCGCAGGAAGATGAGCTCGCGCAAATGGGCGAGGATTTCCCTCGGCGTGAAGGTAAAGGTTTCCAGGCGCGAATATTCCGAGCCGAATACCCCCCAGACGAGACGGAAGACGACCAGCAGGACCGTGCCGTATCCGGCCCACAGATGCACCCCCATCCACCATTCCGGCGACAGGAAACCGGTGATCAGCCCGGCCGCCACCAGCACGGCCAGCCCCCAGTGGAAGACCCGGGTCGGCAGGTCCCAGACCTTCACCGTATGAACGTGTTCGCCTTTATCGGTCATGGCGACGGCTTCCTTTCATAATTCAGCCTATTAATAGTATCATCTAGGTGAACGGAAGGTGAGGTCGCAGTTCAGGAACGGTTCAGCTTTCTGCGATTACCATCGCCCGAGGGCTGCGTCAGGAGAAAACACGCCATGGCCGAACAAGAGGAATACAGGGCCGTTCGGGTCTGGGATCTGCCGACCCGGGTCTTCCACTGGGGGCTGGCCGTGCTGTTCGCCGTCGCCTGGATTTCCGCGGAGGCCGACGGCGCCCTTTTCCAAATTCATGTGATGACCGGCACGGCCATGCTGGGGATGATCCTGTTCCGGGTGATCTGGGGCTTTATCGGTTCCCGCCACGCCCGCTTCACCGACTTCGTCCGCGGCTGGGCCCGGGTGCGCGCCTACGGAAAAGGCCTGCTGGCCTTCAATCCGGCGCACAGCGTCGGCCACAACCCGGTCGGCGGCTGGATGATCCTGGCCCTGTTGGCCGGGCTGGCCCTGACCTCTTTCAACGGGCTTTTGGTCACCGACGACGGCTATGCCGCGCCCCTGGCCGGGCTGGTGTCGCCGTGGCTGTCCGACGCCATGGGGGAAGTCCATGAAGGCCTGGCCGGAGTGATGGCGTTTCTCGTCGGCGTCCATATCGCCGGGGTCGTCGTCCATGGCCTGATGGCCGGGGAGAACCTGCCCCGGGCCATGTGGACCGGCCTCAAGGTCCTGCCCGCCGGTGTCCGTGGCGGCGATGTCGTCACCGTCGGCTGGTGGCGCACGGCCCTGGCCATCGCCGTTTCCGCCACCGCAGTCTGGGGGCTGTTTTAGGTGAAGAGCGCCCTCCGCCATATTCTTTGCGCCGGACTGGCCCTTGTTTTGTCGTCGAAAGCGCCGCAGGCCGACGATATCTCCGACCAGGAA
Organism: uncultured Thalassospiraceae bacterium; assembly: GCA_964344645.1. Lineage (GTDB taxonomy): Bacteria > Pseudomonadota > Alphaproteobacteria > Rhodospirillales > JABHCV01 > JACNJU01. The sequence goes on along the minus strand of CAYFOJ010000001.1, from coordinate 246,087 downwards.
CGAGCCCGGGCGGCGGTGGAAAGCGGCGATATCGTCCCCCTGGCCCTGATTCTGGAACGGGTGGAATACCTCTATCACGGTTCCATCATCGAGGTGGAACTGGAGAGCGAGGAAGACGAAGGCCTGGAACACGACGAGGACTACGGGCTCGACGGGGGCTTCCTCTATGAAATCAAGCTGCTGACCCCCCAGGGCAATCTCCTGGAGTTGCTTCTGGACGCCCGTAACGCCGAACTGATCCGGGTCAGGGGATACGGCGAGGAACAGGCGCGGAAGAACGAGCCGCCAAAGAAGGAGGAACGGGAGCCATGAGGGTTTTGGTCGTCGAAGACGATGTGGAACTGGCCCGGCAGATCGGCAAGGCGCTGGAGGAGGCCGGCTACACCATCGATACCGCCCACGACGGCGAGGAAGGGGAATTTCTCGGCTCCACCGAACCTTACGACGCGGTGGTGCTGGACCTGGGCCTGCCGAAGGTGGACGGCCTGACCGTCCTCGACCGCTGGCGGGCGGAAGGCCACTCCATGCCGGTGTTGATCCTGACGGCCAGGGAAACCTGGAGCGAGAAGGTTTCGGGCTTCGACAAGGGGGCGGACGATTACGTCACCAAGCCCTTTAACATGGAAGAGCTGCTGGCCCGCCTCCGGGCCCTGATCCGCCGTTCCGCCGGTCTCGCCTCGCCGGTCATCGACTGTGGTTCGGTGCAGCTCGACACCCGCAGCGGCAAGGTCACCAAGGACGGCATGCCGGTGACCCTGACCGCCAACGAATTGAAGGTGCTGTCCTACATGATGCATCATCTGGACAAGGTGGTGTCGCGGACGGAATTGACGGAACACATCTACGACCAGGACTTCGACCGGGATTCCAACACCATCGAGGTTTTCGTCGGCCGCCTGCGCAAGAAGCTGGGCGCCGATGTCATCCAGACCCACCGTGGCCGGGGCTATTCCCTGTCCGCGTCCGAAAGCCGGGACGAATGACCGGGCGTTCCGTCAACCGCCGGCTGATGTTGGGCGCGACCCTGTGGATCGCCCTCGCCCTGCTGATCACCGGCTTCGTGCTGACGGAAATGTTCCGCAACCACGTTGAAATCAGCTTCGACGGCGAAGTGCACGACCAACTCGAAGAACTGCTGGCGCTGGCCGACGTCGCCCCGGACGGCAAGGTGGGGCTGACCCGCCATCCCGTGGAACCCCGCTTCAACCGTCCCCTGTCGGGCTGGTACTGGGAAATCCTCGTCGAGGGCGAACTGATCGACCGCTCCCGTTCCCTCTGGGATCAGCGCATCGCCGAGCCGGATCAATTGTCCATGGACCGGGAGGTGGCCTTTTACGTCGAAGGGCCGAGACAGGCCCCGCTCCGGGCCATGGCCCGGTCCTACACCCTGCCCGACGCCGTCTCGCCGCTGACCATTCTGGTCGCCGGACCGGCCGCCGACATTGAAGAGGCGACCCGGGAATTCGCCGGCATTCTCGCCATGGCCCTGTCGGTGCTGGGGCTCGGATTGATCGGCGCGGCGTTTTTCCAGATTCGCTACGGCATCCGGCCGCTGATCCAGATGCGCGAGGAACTGGCCCAGGTCCGGGCCGGGCGGGCGACCCGCATGGTCGGCCCCTTCGCCGCCGAAATCGAGCCCCTGGCCGATGAACTGAACGGCATGCTCGATCACAACGCGGAAATTCTCGAACGGACCCGCACCCAGGCGGGCAACCTGGCCCATGCCCTGAAAACCCCCCTGGCGGTGCTGCGCAACGAGGCCGGCCACATCGACGGCAAGGCGGCGGAAGTGATCCTGAACGAAACCGCGCTGATGCGCGATCAGATCAACCGGCATCTGTCGAAGGCGCGGGCGGCGGGCTCCCGGGGCGTCCTCGGCGTGCGGGCGGAATTGGAGGAGACCACCCTGGCCCTGAAACGGACCCTGCAACGCATCCACGAGGACAAGGGGTTGGACATCGAACTGCACGGCAACGAGGGCCTGTTTTTTCAGGGCGAACGCCAGGACCTGGAGGAAATGCTGGGCAACCTGATGGACAACGCCTGCAAATGGGCGTCCTCGCGGGTCCGGGTGCAGGGCCGCCAGGAGGGGGTCTGGCTGCTGTTGAGCGTGGAGGACGACGGGCCGGGCATTCCGGAAACGGCCCTGTCGGAGGTCATCGACCGGGGACGGCGACTGGATGAGAAGACGCCGGGCAGCGGCCTGGGCCTGTCCATCGTCCGCGACGTGGCCGAACTCTACGACGGCAAATTGGAACTGGCCCATTCCCCCCTGGGCGGCCTCGCCGCCCGCCTGAAACTGCCCGCCGGCTAATCCCACCCCAAGGGGTGTTGCTTTTCGTCTCCGCAATACGGATAACAGCGCCAGCTTTTTTTCAACAAGAGGACTTCAGCCATGTCTCAGTTCAAGACCATCGACGACCTTGATGTCGCCGGAAAACGCGTGCTCGTCCGGGCCGATCTGAATGTCCCCATGCAGGACGGCCGGGTCACCGACACCACCCGCATCGACCGCACCGTGCCGACCCTGAACGAATTGTCCAACAAAGGGGCGCGGGTGATCGTCATTTCCCACTTCGGCAGGCCGAAGGGACAGGTCGTCCCCGAAATGTCCCTGGCCCCGGTGGCCAAGGCGCTCTCCGTTTCCTGCGGCCTGCCCGTGGCCTTCGCCACGGACACGGTGGGCGATAGCGCCGAACAGACCATCGCCGCCATGCAGGACGGGGATATCGTAATGCTCGAGAACCTGCGCTTCCACGCCGACGAGGAAGCCAACGACAAGGCGTTTACGGTCAAGCTGTCCAATCTGGGCGACGTTTACGTCAGCGACGCCTTTTCCTGTTCGCACCGGGCGCACGCCTCGACGGAAGGCCTGGCCCACCTGTTGCCGTCCGCCGCCGGACGCCTGATGCAGGTGGAGGTGGAGTCCCTGGCCAACGCCCTGGAAAATCCCGCCCCCCCGGTGGCCGCCGTCGTCGGCGGGGCCAAGGTGTCGACGAAAATGGAAGTGCTGGGGAACCTGTCGAAGAAGGTCGATGTGCTGATCATCGGCGGCGGCATGGCCAACACCTTCCTCTACGCCCAGGGCGTCAATGTCGGCAATTCCCTGTGCGAGAAGGACATGGCGGATGCGGCCAGGGACATTCTGAAGACGGCGGAACAGGCGGGCTGCGACATCGTCCTGCCCAAGGACGCCGTCGTCGCCCGGGAATTCAAGGAAGGGGCCGACTGCGAAACCGTTTCCCTCGACGCCATTCCGGCCGACGCCATGATGCTGGATGTGGGACCGGCCTCGGTCGCCGACGTTTCGGCCAAGTTGCAAACCTGCAAGACCCTGGTCTGGAACGGTCCCTTCGGCGCCTTCGAAATCCCCCCCTTCGACGCCGGAACCAACGCGGTGGCGGCGGAAGCGGCGCGGTTGTCGAAAGAGGGCAAGCTGCTCAGCGTCGCCGGTGGCGGCGATACGGTCGCCGCTCTGGCCCACGCCGGGGTGAGCGAGGATTTCTCCTATGTCTCCACCGCGGGCGGCGCGTTCCTGGAATGGATGGAAGGCAAGAAGCTGCCCGGCGTCGAGGTCCTTCGCAAGTAGACCTGGGCCCCGTCAGGCCGGGGTCGGGCCGTCGTCCCGCTTCGGCGTCGTGGGCTCTCCGGCGGCGATCTGGTCCTGCATCCTGTTGACCAGCTTGTCGAGCATGCCGCGAAGATTTTCCGACTGCTGCAGCAGGTCCGTCGTCACCTCGAGGGCTTCCGCCGACGACAGCCGGGCGATTTCCAGGGCGACGTCCTTGGATTCCCGGACCAGGGCGGCGATGTCGCGGACCGCCCAGTTGGCCTGACCGGCGGCGGAGCGGATGGCGTCGAAACGCCGGCCGATGGCGTCGGGCTTGAAGGCGCCGCTGTTGTCGCCGTCGCCCTTCAGCAACACCAGGTTCCTGTCCATCCCTCCCGGCGGCGGGGCGACGACCAACATGTCCGCCTGTTCGCCGATATGGGATATCAGTTCCTCGATGGCGTCGATTCGGTCGGCAGCGTCGGTCAGGTTGCGGATCAGGGCGCCGGTGCGCTCGGCCTCGTCGGCGGCGGCGGTGACGGTTTCCGAAGATTGGGCCACCTTGCGGCTGATCGATGAGATGGTGTCGAGGGGGAGGTCTCCGGCGCCGTCCGTCGTCTTTGCGGCGGCGGCGGCCGGGGGCGCGGCCTCCGGGTGGCCCGGCGTGGCCTGGTGGTTCCCGACCGAATCCGCCGTGGCGTCGACGATTTTCCTCAGCAGGGCCACCTCGGCCAGGGCTTCCCGGCCCTTGTCGGCTTCCACCTTCATGGATTCCAGGTCCCGGCGCAGCCATTCCGCCTCGGCGCTGGCCGCATGCCCCCTCTCGGCGTCGGCCTTGGCCTTCTTCATCGCCTCCTGAAGTTCGTTGACGCCGGCGAGACGGGTCTTCAGGGCCCAGAAGGCGCGGGCGATGTCGCCGGTTTCATCCTCGTTGGCGAGGCCGCTGACGGCGATGTCGGTGTCTCCGGCGCTCAGCGACCGCGCCGCCCCGGCGGCGCTGGTCAGGGGCCGGGCGACGGATCGCAGGATCACCAGTCCGCCAAGCAACAGCAGCAGGATCGCACCGGCGACTCCGCCGCCGATGAATAGCCGATACTGCCCGCGCAGCGCCCGGCGGCCGTCCCCCTGCTGGCTCAGGTTACCGTCGGCGTACCCGGTGATGGCGTCCATGCCGGGGGTCATGTAGGAGAGGATTTCGTCGACCCGGCCGCGCCGCCGGTCGGCGAGCAGGCGCGGTTCCGCATAGGTGCCAAGGGCGCTTTGAAAGCGGGCCAGGTCCTCCTCCAGGGCCGTTTTCATCTCGCCGTCGAGGGGGACCGAGGTCAGCAATTGAGCGAATTCCTTGCGGTGGGTGTGGATCATCGCCAGGTCCGCGCCGCCGCCGCCGTCCATGAAGGCCCGGGCCGCCGCCCGCAGGGAGCGCAGGGTTTCGTCCAGGCTCAGCACCGTTCCCCCGGCCAGGGTCTTGCCGATGTCGCGCATGGCCTGGCGGAAGGCGTTTTCCCGGGCCGTCAGTTCACCGGCGGCCTCCGCCGCCTGATCACCGGCCTGGCGGAACTGTTCCGCATACTGGGCCACCGCCTCGCGCAGGGTCGAGACCTGTTCGGAAACCGCCGTGGCGGCGGGATGCCGGTAGAGGCGGTCGAGACGGGCGCCCAGGCCGTCGGCGAAGGCCAGATGCTCCTGAATGGCCGCCGTCCCGGCGTCGTCGGCCCCGGCGTTCAGGGGCAGGGATTCCATTTCCGACCTGATCCGCCAGATATCCCGCTCGACCCCGGATGTCAGGGACTGCAGCTCGACGGCGGCGAGAAACCGGGCGTCGGCCTCTTCAAGGGTGCGGTCGGCATACTGAAGGCCGACGGCGGCGGCGGCGAACAGGGCGACGCCGAGGAGGGCGAACAGAGAGGAACGGGCGCCCAAGGACAGGCCGCCCAGGAACGTGCGCTCCCGTGTGCCCGCCGCCGGTGAAACGTCTCCGGGCCGGTTGCCCGACTGGTCTTCTCCCGTCATGGACGGTCCCCTCCCTCTCCGTTTTGTTACGGATGATTATGAAAGATTATATAGCAGGGAAAACCTTGTTTAAGAAGGGGATTCCCTTTTTCGGCGCCCTGTGCCATACTCCGCCTTCGTGGCAGAACGTCACGGGTCCGGCCGAATGCCGGACATGCGCACAGAAATGGCGAAAGGAGGTCAGAATGACGGTCATGCCGGCTGCCCCGCCGGTGAGTTTCAATCTCGCGGTTGAGACCCTGAAGCGGACTCTGAAAAGCGAGAAAGTGGCGGCGGCGGCTTTATCCAAAGCACAAGCGCAAGCTCCCCCGGACGGGGAGGGCTCCGAAGACGGCGGGGCCGATGCGGATTCCCATGGGAATCTGGGTCGGCAGGTGAACACGGACGCCTGAAATGAAGCGCGACGAACCGGATTCCCTAAGGTCTTTCCCACGCGGGAGGGCCCGGGTATCCGCAGGCTCGACCCCTGACGGCCCGTTTGCCTCCGTCGGGACGTGTCGCCCAACCCGGCGGTCCGGTTTGCCCTAACAGGCGGGCCGGGCCGTCGGCAGGAGGCGCACGACGGTCTATTTGTAGTCGACCTTGATGATTTCGTAGAACTTGGAGCCGCCGGGGCTGACCACCTCGACGCTGTCGCCCAGGGATTTTCCGATCAGGGCGCGGGCGAGGGGGGCGGTGACCGAAAGCCGTCCCTTGTTGATGTCCGCCTCGTGGGTGCCGACGATCTGGTAGGTGGATTCCGCATCGGTTTCCTCGTCGGCCAGTTCGACGGTGGCGCCGAAGCGGACCACGTCACCGGACAGGGTCTTCGGATCGATGATCTCGGCCAGGGAGATGATCGACTTCAATTCCGCCAGGCGGCCCTCGACGAAGCTCTGGCGTTCCCGGGCGGCGTGATATTCGGCGTTTTCCGACAGATCGCCGTGCTCGCGGGCGGCGGCGATGGCCTGAATGATCGCCGGGCGCTCTTCTTCCTGCAGGCGGCGCTGCTCTTCTTCCAGGGCGGCGACCCCTTCGCGGGTCATCGGTAGTTTTTCCATGGTTTCGGTCTTCTTTTATCAGGTCATGGGAAACGAAACTTCAATCCGCGACCGCCGCCCTTCGGCGGCCGCGCCGACAATTCAATAAGAATGCAGGCTAAAACGAGGGTTTAAAATAGGACTGTAGGGGCGCGACTTCAAGTCCGCCGTCGCCGAGGGATTCGATGGCCCCGACAGCCGCCGCGGCCCCGGTCATGGTGGTGTAATAGGGCACGTTGTTGACCAGGGCGGAACGGCGGATGGGGAAGCTGTCCTCGATGGCCTGGGCCCCGGCGGTGGTGTTGATGACCAGTTGCACCTCGCCCGAGATGATGGCGTCAGCGCAGTGCGGACGGCCCTCCATCACCTTGTTGACTTGTTCGACGGCCAGGCCCTGGGCCGTCAGATAGTCCGACGTGCCTTCCGTGGCGAGTAGCTTGAAGCCGTAGTCCGACAGCCGCCGGGCCAATTGCGCCGCCACCGCCTTGTCCTTGTCCTTGACGGAAATGAAGACGGTGCCGCCGTCGGGGATGCTCATGGACGCGCCCAACTGGGACTTGGCGAAGGCTCGCTTGTAGTCCTTGTCCAGGCCCATGACCTCGCCGGTGGATTTCATTTCCGGGCCGAGGATGATGTCGACGCCGGGGAAACGCTGGAACGGGAACACCGCTTCCTTGACCGCCACGTGCTTTTGCAGGGCGGTGTTGGACAGGTCGAAGTCGGCCAGCTTTTCGCCGGCCATGACCCGGGCGGCGATCTTGGCGATGGGGATGCCCGTCGCCTTGGCGACGAAGGGCACGGTGCGGCTGGCCCGGGGATTGACCTCGAGGATGTAGATGTCGTCCCCCTTGACGGCGAACTGCACGTTCATCAGGCCGCCGACCTTGAGCGCCAGGGCCAAAGCCGTGGTCTGACGCTCGATTTCGGCGATCACCTCCTCGCTCAGGGAGTAGGGCGGCAGGGAGCAGGCGCTGTCGCCGGAGTGGATGCCCGCTTCCTCGATATGCTGCATGATGCCGGCGACGAAGACCTGCTCGCCGTCGGCGAGGGCGTCCACGTCGACCTCGATGGCGTCCTGCAGGTAGCTGTCGAGCAGCACCGGGCTGTCGCCGGAGACCTTGACCGCGGTGGTCATGTAGCGGTTCAGGGAGGCGTGGTCGTGGACGATTTCCATGGCCCGCCCGCCCAGCACATAGGACGGCCGGACGACCAGGGGGAAGCCGATCTCGTCGGCGACGGCGACGGATTCCTCGATCGAGCGGGTGATGCCGTTGGCCGGCTGGCGCAGGCCCAGCTCATGCAGCAGGGCCTGGAAGCGTTCCCGGTCCTCGGCCAGGTCGATGGCGTCCGGCGAGGTGCCGAGAATGGGGATGCCGGCGGCTTCCAGGGCCTGGCTCAGCTTCAGGGGCGTCTGCCCGCCCAGTTGCACGATGACGCCGAGAAGCTCTCCCTTCGATTGCTCGACCCGGATCAACTCGATGACGTCTTCGGCGGTCAACGGCTCGAAATAGAGCCGGTCCGAAGTATCGTAATCGGTTGAGACGGTTTCCGGGTTGCAGTTGACCATGATCGCCTCATGGCCCGCTTCCTTGACCGAATAGGCGGCGTGGACGCAGCAGTAGTCGAATTCGATGCCCTGGCCGATGCGGTTGGGGCCGCCGCCGAGGATGACGACCTTCTTGCGCCCGGACGGCTCCGCCTCACATTCCGGCGCATTGACGCCGTCGCCTTCGTAGGTGGAATACATATAGGGGGTCTTCGACGGGAACTCGGCGGCGCAGGTATCGACCCGCTTGTAGACCGGGTGAACGTTCAGGGTATGGCGGATGCGGGCGATGTCTGCCTCGGTCCCACCGAGAAGCTGTCCCAGTCGGGCGTCGGAAAAGCCCATCTGTTTCAGTTTCAGCAGCGCCGGGGCGTCCTTCGGCAGCCCCTCGGCGCGGACTTTCTCCTCGGCGGCGACGATGGCTTCGATCTGGCGCAGGAACCAGGGGTCGTAGCGGGAGGCGGATTGGACCTCGTCCACCGTCAGGCCGTGGCGGAAGGCCTGGGCGATGACCAGAATCCGGTCCGGGCTGGGTACGCTCAGGGCCGCCTTGACCATGTTCTTGTGGCCGCTTTCGGCGCCCTCGATCTCCACTTCGTTCAGGCCGGTCAGGCCGGTTTCCATGGAGCGCAGGCCCTTTTGCAGGGATTCGGCGAAGGTCCGCCCGATGGCCATGGCCTCGCCGACGGACTTCATGGCCGTGGTCAGCAGCGGGTCCGTGCCGGGGAATTTCTCGAAGGTGAAACGGGGGATCTTGGTGACCACGTAGTCGATGGTCGGCTCGAAGCTGGCCGGCGTCACGCCGGTGATGTCGTTCATCAATTCGTCCAGGGTGTAGCCGATGGCCAGCTTGGCCGCGACCTTGGCGATGGGGAAGCCGGTCGCCTTCGAGGCCAGGGCCGACGAACGGGACACCCGAGGATTCATTTCGATGACGATCAGCCGCCCGTTGTCCGGGTTGACGGCGAACTGCACGTTCGAGCCCCCGGTGTCGACGCCGATCTCGCGCAGACAGGCGATGGAGGCGTTGCGCATGATCTGGTATTCTTTGTCGGTCAGCGTCAGGGCCGGGGCGACGGTGATGCTGTCGCCGGTGTGCACCCCCATGGGGTCGATATTCTCGATGGAACAGATGATGATGCAGTTGTCGGCGTTGTCGCGGACCACCTCCATCTCGTATTCCTTCCAGCCCAGCACCGACTCCTCGATCAGCACTTCCGTCACCGGTGAGGCATCCAGGCCGCCGTGGACGATGTCCTCGAATTCCGCCTTGTTGTAGGCGATGCCGCCACCGATGCCGCCGAGGGTAAACGACGGGCGGATGATCACCGGCAGGCCGATTTCGGCCATGGCCTCCCGGGCCGAGGCCATGTCGTTGACGACCCGGCTTTTCGGGCATTCCAGGCCGATTTTCTCCATGGCGTCGCGGAACTGCTGGCGGTCTTCCGCCTTGGCGATGACGTCGGACTTGGCGCCGATCAGCTCGACGCCGTGTTTTTCGAGGACGCCTGCGGCCTCCAGGTCCATGGCCGCGTTAAGCGCCGTCTGTCCGCCCATGGTCGGCAGCACCGCGTCGGGCTTTTCCCGGGCGATGATCTTTTCCAGCATCTCCACCGTGATCGGTTCGATGTAGGTGGCGTCGGCCATGGCCGGATCGGTCATGATGGTGGCCGGGTTGGAATTGACCAGGATCACCCGGTAGCCTTCCTCGCGCAACGCCTTGCAGGCCTGGGCGCCGGAATAGTCGAACTCGCAGGCCTGGCCGATAACGATGGGACCGGCGCCGATGATCATGATGGACTGGATGTCGGTTCTTTTGGGCATGGGTCAGTTCACAAATCTCTTGATGCCGTCTTTTAGCACCTTGGTATTGAAGTTCAAGAGAAGTCCTTTGCCGATGCCGCTGAATTTAAGATAGGTCAGCACTTGGGCTTCGTGAACGGGAAGGAGGCGTTCGACCGATTTGATCTCGAGAAGCAACTCGTCTTCGACGATGATGTCCGCCCGGAAACCGGTTTCCAGTTTGACGTTCTTGTAGATTACGGGAACCGCAACCTGCCGGGTAAATGAAATATTGTTGGCATGAAGCTCGTGGCACAGGCATTCTTCATAGACGGATTCCAATAATCCGGGCCCCAGCGCCCTGTGCACTTCGATGCCGCAGCCGATCACGGTTTCCGACAGGGGATCACGCTCCATGAAACGTCTCCATTCCGCGGGCATGGGGCGGTTTCGACCGGGGGAATGAGACACAGAGACCACCGAGTCCCACAGAGACCACTGAGACCACCCGTTTCATCTTCAAGACCTCGCCATCCCATGCCGGGGGGCTATGGATAACGCGCGAAGCGCACCTGTTCTTCCTCCGTGCTCTCCGTGTCCCCTCTGTGCTCTCTGTGTCGAAAAACGGTGGAACAACGGCGATGAGGTTTTGGAGAGGGTGGCGGGGCGGCTTTTCCATTCCGCGAGCATGGATCGGTTTCGACCAGGGGAATGAGACACAGAGACCACCGAGTCCCACAGAGACCACTGAGAGCGCCCGTTTCCTCTTCAAGACCTCGCCATCCCATGCCGGGGGGTTATGGATAACGCGCGAAGCGCACCTGTTCTTCCTCCGTGCTCTCTGTGCCCCCTCTGTGTTCTCTGTGTCGAAAAACGGTGGAACAACGGGGATGAGGTTTTGGAGAGGGTGGCGGGGCGGCTTTTCCATTCCGCGAGCATGGATCGGTTTTGACGAGGGGAATGAGACACAGAGACCACCGAGTCTCACAGAGACCACTGAGAGCGCCCGTTTCCTCCTCAAAACCTCGCCATCCCATGCCGGGGGGTTATGATTAACGCGCGAAGCGCACCTGTTCTTCCTCCGTGCTCTCTGTGTCCCCTCTGTGTTCTCTGTGTCGAAAAACGGTGGAACAGCGGGGATGAGGTGTTGGAGAGCGTGGCAGGGCGGGTATGCATGACGCTATTTAGATAGCCTGCTCTACGAATTCGAAATCTACAGATGGTCTATGGCTGGCCATTTCTCACCCGCTCGATCATCTCGACGAAGCGCCGGAACAGGTAATGGCTGTCCTGCGGTCCGGGCGAGGCTTCCGGGTGGTGCTGCACGGAAAACGCCGGTTTGCCGTCGACGCGGATGCCTTCCAGGGTGCCGTCGAAAAGCGAGGTGTGGGTTTCGGTGATGCCGGCGGGCAGGCTGTCGCGATCGACCACGAAGCCGTGGTTCTGCGAGGTGATTTCCACCCGCCCGGTTTCCAGGTCCTTGACCGGGTGGTTGGCGCCCCGATGGCCCATGTGCATCTTGTGGGTTTTCGCCCCCATGGCCAGGGACAGCATCTGATGGCCGAGGCAGATGCCGAAGGTGGGGATACCGGCGTCAATGACGGCACGGATCATCGGCACGGCGTAAGCGCCGGTGGCCGCCGGGTCGCCGGGGCCGTTGGACAGGAAGACGCCGTCGGGTTCGTGGGCGAGGATGTCCTCGGCGGTGGTGTCGCCGGGAACCACGGTGACCCTGCAGCCGGCAGCGGCGAGGCAGCGCAGGATGTTCTTCTTGGCCCCGAAATCCACCGCCACCACATGGTGCTCGGGATCGCTTTGGGTGGCGTAACCTTCGCCGATGGACCATTCCGCCTGGTCCCAGGAATAGGTCTGGGTGCAGCTTACTTCCTTGGCCAGGTCCATGCCTTCCAGGCCGGGCCACGACAGCGCCATTTCCCTGAGGGCGGCGACGTCGATGTCTTCGGACGAATCGGGCAGGTGGATCAGGGTACCCCTGGGCGCCCCGCCGTCGCGGATGCGCCGGGTCAGGCGGCGGGTATCGACGCCGGTGACGGTGACGAGCTGATTCTTTTTCAGCCAGGCGTCCAGGTGCTCGGCGGCTCGCCAGTTGGCCGGGTCGGTGATGTCTTCGCGCAGGATGCAGCCGCGCACGGCGGGGGTCCCGGTCTCGACATCTTCATCGTTGACGCCCACATTGCCGATGTGGGGGAAGGTGAAGGTGATGATCTGCCCGGCGTAGCTGGGGTCGGTGAGGATTTCCTGATAGCCGGTCAGCGAGGTGTTGAAGCAGACTTCGCCGAGGGCGACGCCCTCGACGCCGGCGCCCCGGCCCCAGAAAACCCGGCCGTCCTCGAGAACAACGGCCGCATTGACTCCCGGAGGCCGGGCGTCGTGGGTCGTCATCGATGCGGCTTCGGCCTCGGACATGGCAATCCGGCGTCCTTCATTTTTTGGAGTTGCGTGTGTTTAAGCAAAACACCCGGCAACGTCAAGCCCCTGTAGGTGGAAAAAAGAAGCTTTATTTTCAACGCTTTATTCGTAACCAAGTGATTGCATTTCGGGCCGGTTTTCTGTAACGTCTTGCCTCCCTATTTATAACAGGAACTTATTTCATGCTGCGCAGCCGCTTAAGCGACGCCTTGAAGACGTCCATGAAGTCGAAGGAAACGCACACCGTCGCCACCATTCGCCTGATCATGGCGGCCCTGAAGGATCGGGACATCGCCGCCCGGGCCAAGGGCAACTGCGATGGAATTTCCGACGACGAAATCCTCTCCATGCTGCAATCGATGATTAAGCAGCGGCGGGAAAGTGTTGAAATGTATGAAAAAGGCGGCCGCGCCGAACTGGCCCAGCAGGAGGCCGCCGAAATCGACGTCATCCAGGACTTCCTGCCCGAGCAGATGGACGACAGCGCCGTCATGAACGCCATCGAGGAGGCGGTCCGCGATGTCGGCGCCACCTCGCTCAAGGACATGGGCAAGGTGATGGGGCAACTGAAGGGGCGCTTCGCCGGGCAGATGGACTTTTCCAAGGCCAGCGCCCAGGTGAAATCCCGCCTGTCCTGATACGGGGGGCAATCCGCCGCCGTTTGTGCATAAGTCGGTGGATAAATGCTCCGTCTCGGTGATTGGACGGGGCGGCGGCTCTCTATATAAAGTGATCAGCAGTGGTTTTCGCGCCGGGAACGCCTGAGCATGGCCTTTACGCCCCAGTTTCTAGACGAGTTGCGTCTTCGCGTCGGCCTTGCCGATCTGGTCGGCAAGCGCGTGCGTCTGGTCCGCAAGGGCCACGAACATTCCGGCCTGTGTCCGTTTCACAAGGAAAAGACCCCGTCCTTCACCCTTAACGAGGAGAAGGGTTTCTATCATTGTTTCGGTTGTGGCGCCCATGGCAGCGCCATCGACTTCGTCATGAACATGGACGGATTGAGCTTTCCCGAAGCGGTCGAGCGGCTGGCCCAGGAAGCGGGCATGGAGATCCCTGTCGACAGCCCGGAGCAACGGGAACGGGCCCGCCGCCGCCAGGACCTCTACGACGTGATGGAGGCGGCCACCGCTTTTTTCCAAAGGGCCCTGCGCATGCCCGAGGGGGCCGGGGCCCTGGCCTACCTGAGGGACCGGGGGCTGGACGACTCGACGCTCTCGGCCTTTCGCATCGGCTTCGCCCCGGACGGGCGCGGGATGCTGAAGGCGGCGCTGCGGCGGGGCGACATCACCGACCGGCAGATGATCGAGGCCGGCCTGCTGATCCAGCCCGACGAGCCCGGCCGGGATCCCTTTGAGCGTTTCCGCGGCCGGGTGATGTTCCCCATCGCCGACCGGCGGGGCCGGGTCATCGCCTTCGGCGGCCGCATCCTGGCCGGCGGGGACAAGAAACTGGCCAAGTACCTGAATTCGCCGGAAACCCCGCTGTTTCATAAAGGGCAGGTCCTCTACAACATGCAGAAGGCGGCGCGGAAGACCCGGGAGCAGGGCACGGTGATCGTCACCGAGGGCTATATGGACGTCATCGCCCTCAGCCGCGCCGGGTTCGAGAACGCGGTCGCCCCCCTGGGCACGGCCCTGACCGAGGAGCAGATCGCCGAGCTGTGGAAAACCGTGCGCGAACCGGTGCTTTGCTTCGACGGCGACGCCGCCGGGGCGCGGGCCCAGGCCCGGGCCGCCGAACGGGCCCTGCCCCTGCTGAAATCCGGTCATGGCCTGCGTTTCGCCACCCTGCCCCCCGGCGAGGACCCGGACAGCCTGATCGCCGCCAGGGGCAGACAGGCCATGGCCGCCGTCATCGAAAAGGCCGAACCCCTGTCCGAGGTGCTGTGGCGCATGGCCACCGGCGGGCGGGTTCCGAAAACCCCGGAACAGCGGGCGTCGGTGAACAAGGCGTTGGAGGACTACGCCCGGCAGATCGACGATCCCACGGTGCGGTCGTTCTTTTCCCGGGATTTCAAGGACCGCCTGTGGGCCCTGGGCGGCCAGGGCCGGGGCCGTGGCGGGGGGGCGGCCAAGACTCCCGTGTCGGCCATCGGCGCCGGCGCCGTTTCGGCGGCCAGGGTCGATGCCCACGCCCTGCATGAACGCATTCTCATTGCCACCCTGCTCGGCCATCCGGACCTTTACGACGCGGTCGGCGAACGCCTTGGAACCGTTTCATTTTCGGCTCCCGGCCTTGACAATCTACGTCAGGAAGTTTTAAAGACCTTGGCCGGGGAACCGGGCCTTGACTCCGAAGGGATAAGACGCCACCTCAAGGAGACTGGTTATGCGGACATCCTTGACCTGGTTTGGGGGCCAAGCTTCTTCATCAATGCTTTTTTCGCCAGGCCGGATACGGATGTGGAGACGGCGCTGGAAGGTTGGGAAGAAATTTTCGCTCTTTACCGGAACGCGGACTTGGGGGTCGAGATTAAACAGGAAAGCCAGCGCTTGATCGAGGACATGTCGTCTGAAAACTTCAGTCGATTCAATATGTTGTCCGAGCAGAAGCTGGAGGCGTCGAAGGGCGTCGAGGAAAATCGAGGGCGGGGTGCGGGCGGACGGTCCGGCAAGCACTGAGCCAGCGGAGTGAATGGAAGCATCCCGATGACGCCCCCCCGAGGGGTTGAGCGGCGTCCGGGAGACGTGATTTTAAGAAGGTAGTGATGGCGACTAAATCGACCGCCGCCGCGGAAAAACCGACCCGGCAGGAAGAAACCACCGACAGCCCGCTTCTCGATACCCTGGGGGCGGCGGTCAAGAAAATGCTGGCCAAGGGCAAGGAGCGGGGCTTCGTCACCTATGACGAACTGAATACGGCCCTGCCGCCGGAGCAGGTTTCCTCGGAACAAATCGAAGACACCATGACCCAGCTTTCCGAGATGGGCATCAACGTGGTCGACAACGAGGAAAACGAGGAGGCCGCCAAGGACGAACCCGAGGAGGTCGAAGAGGAAAAGACCAGCGGCAACGTCGATGAAAGCGACCTTGGGCGCACCGACGATCCGGTGCGCATGTATCTCAGGGAAATGGGATCGGTCGAGCTGTTGTCCCGCGAGGGGGAAATCGCCATCGCCAAGCGCATCGAGGCGGGCCGCGAGATGATGATCGGCGGCATTTGCGAGAACCCGTTGACCATCCGCGCCATCGTCGAATGGCACGACGCCCTGCTCGAAGAGAAAATGCTCCTGCGCGACATCATCGACCTGGATGCCACCCATGGCGGCGGCCCGGGCCAGCCCAGCCGCAACGTCGGCGAGGACGAGGACCGGGAAGAGGAATCCGGGGAAGAGGCCTCGGAGGAAACCGCGGACGATGAAGGCGAGGCGGACAAGGAAGAGGGCGGCGACGGGGAAGACGGCGACGGGGATGCCGACGCCGACGCCGATGAAGAGGTCAATCTGTCCCTGGCGGCGCTGGAAGCCAAGCTGATGCCGGAGGTGATTGAAACCTTCGAGGTGATCGCCAAGACCTACAAGAAGCTGCACCGCCTGCAACTGCAGCGCATGGAAGCCTTCTCCGCCGGTGAGACCATCAAGCCGGCGCAGGAAAAGCGCTACGGCAAACTGCGCCATGAACTGGTCGAACTGATGGAAGGCGTGCATCTCAACAACGCCCGCATCGAGCAGCTTGTCGAGCATCTGTACGGCCTTAACCGCCAGTTGCTGGGCTTCGAGGGCAAGCTTCTGCGCATGGCGGTGACGGCGAAGGTCAAGCGCGAGGATTTCCTCGAACAGTATCACGGCCACGAACTGGATCCGCGCTGGCTGAAGAAGGTGGAAAAGCTGCCGGGCAAGGCCTGGGAGCGTTTCGTCACCCGCTACGGCGAGGACGTCAAGGAAGTCCGCCGGCAGATCGGCGACATCTCCAACGAGGCCGGCCTGCCGGTCGGCGAGTTCCGCCGCATCGTCGCCGTCGTCCAGAAGGGGGAGCGGGAATCGGCCAAGGCGAAGAAGGAGATGATCGAGGCCAACCTGCGCCTGGTGATTTCCATCGCCAAGAAGTACACCAACCGGGGACTGCAGTTCCTCGACCTGATCCAGGAAGGCAACATCGGCCTGATGAAGGCGGTGGACAAGTTCGAATACCGCCGGGGCTACAAGTTCTCCACCTACGCCACCTGGTGGATCAGGCAGGCGATCACGCGATCCATCGCCGACCAGGCGCGCACCATCCGCATTCCCGTGCATATGATCGAGACCATCAACAAGCTGGTCCGCACCTCGCGCCAGATGCTGCACGAAATCGGCCGCGAGCCGACGCCGGAGGAACTGGCGATCAAGCTTTCCATGCCGTTGGAAAAAGTGCGCAAGGTGCTGAAAATCGCCAAGGAACCGATCAGCCTGGAAACCCCCATCGGCGACGAGGAAGACAGCCATCTCGGCGATTTCATCGAGGACAAGAACGCCGTGCAGCCCCTCGACGCGGCCATTCAGGCCAACCTGCGCGAGACCACCACAAGGGTGCTGGCCAGCCTGACGGCGCGTGAGGAGAGGGTGCTGCGCATGCGTTTCGGCATCGGCATGAACACGGACCACACCCTCGAGGAAGTGGGCCAGCAGTTTTCGGTCACCCGCGAACGCATCCGCCAGATCGAGGCCAAGGCCCTGCGCAAGCTGAAACACCCCAGCCGCTCGCGCAAGCTGAGAAGCTTCCTCGATTATTAACCCGGGAAAGGCTCACCCCCTCCGGGCCCGTAGCTCAATTGGTTAGAGCCGGCCGCTCATAACGGTCTGGTTGCAGGTTCGAGTCCTGCCGGGCCCACCACTCCGTATCAAAGCTGGGCACTCCTTGAGTGTCCGGCTTTTTTGTTTCCATAAGGCCTTGAACCAAAGCGTTCTTGGGGCCGAAAATTCGAACTTCCTCATCATCGACCTCAACGCGATCTACAAAGAGCCGTAGGTAGTTCTTACGAAATGGTGGTAACTTTGTTGCCTTAAAAAGGGTCGAAACTGGCGTCCGTTTCTTTTTTCGGCAAAGGGTAGTGTTTTTGAAGGGTTATGAAAGCCGCTTTCAATTTCGGCAGTTTCTTTATTAAGACATTCCATATGATGTCCGTGTCTACGGCGTCGTAATCGTGACGCAAGACGCTGCCGAATTGGCGGACGGCGTGAAGATCAACGTCATCCGGCACGGCGGCGTCGAATTGATCCCCAAGTTTCCGAGCCGCTTCCGCAATCCGTTCCAGGCACCGTTCAACGGCATCGACAGCCATCCGGTTGTCGGAGAAGGTTTGTCGATTGAGTTTTTTTGTGTACTCCTCAATGGACGCAATATTCATCAGAATGTCGTGGATGCGTTGGAACGGTCTGTCAGTAGGCAATGACGACCTCCTCTTGGACGGATCGATCGAAACTGTCATTGAATTCCCTTAGCGTGACGATCTCAACGGGCGCACCGAGAATTTCTTGTATGTCAGCTTTGACGCCTGCCAGGCGAAAGGCGTCCATGTCATCGGAAGTCTTGACCAGAAGATCAATGTCGCTGCCCGGCTTTTCCTCTCCCCGGGCGACAGAACCAAAGACGGCGATGTTTAGGATTCCCTTGCCGGTCAGGTTGTCGCGATGGGCGCGCAGTTCTCTTATTGTTGCCCCGAGTGAGGGCGGCGGCGTTTCCGTCGACAGCCCATCAATGAAACGGGTGACGAGGCGCGATGCGCTGACGCCTGTTTTCTTGGCGTGTTGCTTGATGGCCGTTACGTGCGGTGGGTCAATGTTGAGTGTCAAAGGCATGATTTAAACCCAAATTACGTAATATACGTAATAATAACATAATCACGTATATTTGCCTAATTTTATCATTGTCACTGCTCCTTCATACGGATACGTCAAAGCTGAATTTTTTCAGGAAAAAGAATAGGCAATCCACCCTTAAACCGGCACGTCACCAAACGGATGTCAAATAAATTAACGAAATCAAATGATTAAATGGTCTCGGGTTCTGAGTTCGAGTCCCGAGCAGACCATTACTCCGCATCAAAGCTGGACACTCCCAGAGTGTCCGGCTTTATTGTGTCCCTGAGACGGCGTTCTCTCGTAACCGGAGAAAAAATTGGTTTTAGCGCGTTCCTTCCATTGCCCGACGGAATTGTTTTCAAGGGATTCCTGTAATAACACGATCGCCTCTCTCGTCTGCGGAAAGACGTGGGCGGTCGTCACCACGGACGGGTGGGTGCGGCGCGGTTTGATCAAAGCCCTCATCGCCGAGGCGGGAAAGCCCGAGGCCGTCCTTCATTCCGTCCCGGAAAACCCGAAAATTTCAGATATCACCAACCTGGCGCCGCAACTTCCCGCGGTCGATCTCGTGGTCGCCATCGGCGGCGGCAGTGTGATCGACTGCGCGAAGGGGCTGCTCGCGTATCGAGCCATCGGGATGGACGAAGAGCGCTTTCTCTCCCACTTGCAGAACGGAACCCCGCTCGACGACGAGGAATTCCTGCCGGCGCCCCTTGCCTGCGTCCCGACCACATCCGGCACGGGATCGGAAGTCACGCCCTGGGCGACGATTTGGGGAGGCTCGGGCGAAAAGTATTCCCTTCATCATCCCATGCTTTACCCAAGATACGGCGTGCTTGACCCGGAATTGTGTGTGTCCATGCCTCGAAAGGTGACCTTGTCGTCCGGGCTGGATGCGCTCAGCCATGCCATGGAGTCGGTCTGGAACGTGAACAACACGCCGATCTCGGACAGCATGGCGACACTGTCCATCGCCATGCTCATGAAGCATCTGCCCGTTGTCCTGGACAGCCCTTCGGATATGGAGGCGCGGCGTCAGGTGCAGTTCGCGGCAACCTATGCCGGTTTGGCCATGGGGACGACCAATTCGGCTCTCGCCCATTCCATTTCTTATCCCTTCACCGCCCGTTTCGGCATGCCTCACGGGATTGCCTGTTCATTCACCCTGGGACGGATCGCCCGGTATAATCTCGAGGCAGACCCCTTGCGTTTGGCGCCGATCGCGGCCGGCATGGGGTGCCCGGTGAACGAGTTGCCGGAAACCATCGACCGATGGCTCGATGGTTTGGGCCTCGGCGACCTTCTGGCTCAATATTGTCGTGCAACGGATGTCGAAGCCTTGGGGGAAGACCTCATCACGCCCGCACGGGCCGCCAACAATATCCGGGAAGTGGATGAAGCCGCAGCCCGCGCCCTGGCGCACGCCGGCTTGAAACGGTTTATGACACGGCGTGTGGCCCTGGCATAGAATGATGGCCTGGATTCTCAGGAAGTGTGGACGATAACGCCCCCGAGTTTTTAAATGCCGGGGGCAATCCTGGAGAGAAAGGACACCTGGACATGACCTACATTCTTTATGGGCACAGGCGCTCCGGGTCCTTGGCCGTGGAGATGGCGCTGGCGGAGATCGGCGCGGACTTTCAGGTACGCGACGTGGACCTGGAGGCCGAAGCCCAGCGCGGCGAGGATTATGCCTCGATCAACCCTCAGCGCAAGGTTCCCGCCCTGCTCACCCCATCCGGGGAAACGCTTACCGAGTCCGGCTTCTGTCTTACGGACCTATACATTGCCGTCCTCAGTCGCTGGGCCCAGCAGGATGCATGGCGGCCTGAAAACGTGCCCAAGGTGGAAAGGCTGACCGCCGCGGTGGCGGCGAGGCCGGCGTGCGCCCCCGTGTGGTCCCGTCATCGCCCCGATGTGACGCCGAACCGCTTCGGCTAGATGTGGGGATTTCCTAAACAAATCCCAGTTTTCTGGGAGCATAAACCGAACGCTGGTCGAAATATGGCCCGAAATTGGGAAAATTCCCTGTATTTTCCCTGAAAACCAGGGAGACGAGTTCGCTCCAGACTGCGTCCACCACCATTTTTTTCCTTACGAACCCATTTCGGTTTCCGACACGCTCTCTACGCCAGATCGAAAAACACAAGGGTGCGATTTTCTGCAGGACACCACACCGGATTTATCGCCTGACGGTCTAACGGCCCCTGCTGAAGCCGTTCAGGCGCATGCACCGGCCGAGCAGGTCGGCGCTGTCCTTTTTCGCCCTGTAGGCATCCATGTTCCGCTGGTAGGTGCTTTGGCCGCCAAAGCCGCCCCTGCTGGAATAGGTCCTGGTCTCGAGGATGTTCCTTTCCGCGTCCCGCATGGCGTAGGCCCGGCATTGCGCCAGGGCTTGGCGCAGGTCCTCGGCGCTTGCGTTGGCCTTATGCCATGTCACCGGCTGCGGGGCGCAGGCGGCGGACAGGAGCAACAAGGCGAAAAGGGAAATGGGCCGGACGGGCATGGGCGCGGCTTCAGGGCGCCTTCGGGCCGATGCAACGGCGCACGAAATCGATGGCGTCGGGGGTGTCCCACTCGGCGGTGCCGATCACCCGGCCCCGTTCCATGCCCTCGGCGTCGATAAGAATGGTGACCGGCAGCCCCCGGACGCCGGATTTCCGGGCCACCTTGCCCCGTTTGTCGATCAGCACGTCGAGCCCGGTAATGCCCTGTTTCTTGAAAAAGGGGATGACCTTTTTCGCCCCCTTCCGGTCTTCGGCGAGGGCGAGAACCGTTATGCCGTCCCCGGCGACGGCCTCCTTCAGGCGGACCAGGGACGGCATTTCCCGGATACAGGGGGCGCACCAGGTGGCCCAGAAGTTCAGCACCACCCCTTGCCCCTTGAAATCGGCAATGGTCAATTCCCCTCCCTCGGCGTCGAAAAAAGGGTACACTGGCGAAGGGCGCGGCGGCGTTTCCGGCTGGAATTTTTCCATCCCATGACCCGGATTTTGGCAATTGGCCGCCTCGGCCCTTGCATGATGCGAAGATATGGAGACAATCACCGTCAACGCCGCCAGAAAAGCCACCGGCAGACGGAAAAGGGCGGACGGAAATTTGCAGGAACGACAGATCATGATCGCATTCGATTTAACTCATTTTCAAGGCGGGGTCCAGCGGTGAGCGGAGAATCGTCCAAGTCCAGCACCATCTGGGGCGGCCGGTTCGAGGCCGGCCCGTCGGCGCTGATGGAGGCCATCAACGCCTCCATCGATTTCGACAAGCGGCTGTACGCCCAGGATATCGAAGGCTCGAAGGCCCATGCGGAAATGCTGGGCCGCCAGGGTATTTTGTCCACTGACGACGTGGAAGCCATTGTCGGCGGCCTCGACACCGTTCTGGGCGAGATCGAAGGCGGCAAGTTTGAGTTCACCGCCGCCCTCGAAGACATCCACATGAACGTGGAAAACCGCCTGACGGAACTGATCGGCGAGGCGGCGGGACGGTTGCACACGGCCCGCTCGCGCAACGATCAGGTGGCGACGGACTTCAAGCTCTGGGTGCGCCAAGCCATCGACGGACTGGACGGCGGCCTTAAGGACCTGCAGCGGGTGCTGATCACCATCGCCGAGGACCACGGCGGCTCGGTGATGCCCGGCTTCACCCATCTGCAAACGGCCCAGCCGGTCACCCTGGGCCATCACATGCTGGCCTACGTGGAGATGTTCGGGCGCGACCGGGGCCGTTTCGAGGATTGCCGGAAACGGCTGAACGAATGCCCCCTCGGCGCCGCCGCCCTGGCCGGGACGTCCTTTCCCATCGACCGGCGGATGACCGCCGCCGCCCTCGGCTTCGACGGGCCGGCAAGCAATTCCCTGGACGCGGTCTCCGACCGGGATTTCGCCCTCGAATTTCTCGCCGCCGGGTCCCTGCTGGCGGTGCACCTGTCGCGCATGGCCGAGGAGATCGTCCTCTGGAGCGCACCGCAATTCGGCTATATCAGAATGTCGGATCAGTTCTCTTCCGGCAGTTCCATCATGCCGCAAAAGCGCAACCCCGACGCCGCCGAACTGGTGCGCGGCAAGGCGGGCCGGGTGATCGGTTCGCTGAACGCCATGCTGGTCGCCCTCAAGGGGCTTCCCCTGGCCTACGGCAAGGACATGCAGGAGGACAAGGAGCCGGTGTTCGACGCCGCCGACACCCTGGCGCTGTGCGTCGCCGCCCTGGCCGGGATGATGGAGCAGGCGGTATTCGACACCGAACGGATGAAGGCCGACGCGGGCCGGGGCTTCACCACCGCCACCGATCTTGCCGACTGGCTGGTGCGGGCCGCCGGTATTCCTTTCCGCCGGGCCCACCACATCACCGGACGGCTGGTGAAAATGGCGGAAGACAGGGGATGCGACCTGGAGGACCTGAGCCTCGCCGACATGCAATCGGTGGAGGCGGCCATCACGGAAGATATTTTCGCCGTGCTCGGGGTCGATAATTCCGTCGCCAGCCGGACCAGCGAAGGGGGCACCGCCCCCGCCAACGTCGCCGCCGCCGCCGCCGCCGCCAGGGAAAGGTATTTGACATGACGACCCGCACTCATTGCTTCTTCGCCCGCCTGCTGGCGCTGACCCTGATCGTCGCCCTGGCTTCACCGCTGGCCGCCTGCGGGCGCAAGGGGTCGCCGGAACGGACCGACGAGACCCAATACCCGCGCAGTTACCCCGCCGAATAAAGGGACACGGAATGGACCATTTTCAATACCGGGACGGTGTGCTGCTGGCCGAGGACGTGCCCCTGGGCGACATGGCGGAGGCGGTGGGAACCCCCTTCTACGCCTATTCCACGGCCACTCTGGAACGCCATTTCAATGCCTTCAACGACGCCTTCGACGGCATGGACACGCTGATCTGTTTTTCCGTCAAGGCCAATTCCAACATCGCCGTGGTCCGTACCCTGGCCCGTCTCGGGGCCGGGGCCGACGTGGTGTCCGGCGGTGAATTGAAACGCGCCCTGGCCGCGGGGGTTCCCGCCGACAAGATCGTCTTTTCCGGCGTCGGCAAGACGGAACGGGAACTCTCCGACGCCCTCGAGGCCGGAATCCTGCAAATCAACATCGAGTCAGAGGCGGAACTGGAAACCCTGAACGCCGTTGCCGTTTCCCAGGGACGGGTGGCCGAGGTCGGCTTCCGGGTCAATCCGGACGTGGACGCCCAGACCCACGCCAAGATTTCCACCGGCAAGGCGGAAAACAAGTTCGGCATCGAATGGACCCGGGCCCACGAGGTTTACCGCAAGGCCGCCGCCATGGACGGCATCCGTCCGGTCGGCCTGGCGGTGCACATCGGCTCGCAACTGACCGAGACGGCGCCCTTCCGGGACGCCTATATTCGCCTGCGCGACGTCGTCGCCATGCTGCGGGCCGACGGCCTGGACGTGGAACGGCTCGACCTCGGCGGCGGCCTCGGCATTCCCTACGGCGACAGCGACGAGCCGCTCGCCGGGCCCCGGGACTACGCCGACATCGTCCGCCAGGTCTTCGCCGATTTTCCGGGGCGCATTCTGTTCGAGCCGGGCCGGGTCATCGCCGGCAACGCCGGTGTTCTGGTGACCCGGGTGATCTATGTCAAGGAAGGGGCGACGCGCAGCTTCGTCATCGTCGACGCGGCCATGAACGATCTGACCCGGCCTTCCCTCTACGACGCCTTCCACGACATCGTTCCCGTCAAAGAGGCCACGGACGGCGGCGGGGAGCGCCCCTACGACGTGGTCGGGCCCATTTGTGAAACCGGCGACACCTTCTGCACGGAACGCAAGCTGCCCCCCCTGGCCGCGGGGGATCTGCTGGCCATACGCACGGCGGGGGCCTATGGGGCCGCCATGGCGTCCAGCTACAACACCCGCGCCCTGGTGCCCGAGGTGATGGTCCGGGGTGGTGATTATTCGGTCATCCGCCGCCGTTTCGAGGTGGAGGACCTGATCGGCCTGGAATCGTTACCCGCCTGGCTTTCCAACAATCCGGAAGAGGCCTAATTCCCGCCGCCGTCCTGTTTCGGACGTTCGGTGAAGGTCACTTCCATGCGCCTCGCCGCTGCCGCCGGGTCCATGATGGTGCCCTTGAATCCCATCTTGTCGCCGGCCGGAACTTCCGGCTGATCCGGTTCCAGGTCCAGGAACTGCACCTCCTCGTCGTCGGCATTGAACAGGGAGATGCGGATCAGCGGCACCGGACGGGGCATGTCCGAGACGTTGACGATGACGCCGCTGATGTGCAGGACGTCGATTTCCCCTTCCGTCCCATGCTGGGACTGGACATCCTCGATGGCGAGGCCGCTGCCCAGGGTGTCGGCGAGGCCGACCATCTGGTAGAGGGACTTGGTGCCGGGCAGCATCTCCTGGATCGTCCCGCGGGCGAAGAAACCCGCCGCCAGGACGGCAATGAGCAAGGCCAGGACGATGCCGCCGATAATCAGGAACAGCTTCTTGCCGCCTTTCTTTTTCACCGGCGCCCCACCGTCTTCGTCCGCGTCGTCCGAATCGTCCATGGACAGCAGGGATTCGGGGATCGGGTCCGGGTCGGGAATATCGTCCAAATTGACGGGACTGGGTTCGTCGTCGAGATCATCGTCCATCAGTGATCCGATGGACTCCGGCTCCGGTTCGTCGCCGAACATGTCGTCGAGTTCTTCCTGGGACAGAAATTCCTCTTCGGGTTCCGGTTCGGGCTCGGGCTCGGGCTCGGGCTCGGGTTCGGGTTCCGGCTCAGGCTCAGGCTCGGGTTCCGGTTCAGGCTCGGGTTCCGGCTCCGGTTCCGGCTCGGGCTCCGGTTCCGGCCGGGGGGGCTGCTGGACAACCGGCTGTTCCTGAAGCTGACCGTCGGCGGCCATGGCCTGCATCTGCGCCTGGATTTGCGCCTGCAGAACGGCCGGATCGATCATGGCGGTTTGCAGGACCGGCGCCCGCCGTCCCGTGGGCTGGGCCGGTTGCGCCGGCGGCATCGGCTGCGCCGGCGCCGCCTGGACGGGAAGCTGGTGCCATTTATGGCGGCAGTTGGAGCAACGCACGGGCTTGCCCCGGCTGCCGAGGGCCGCATTATCGACTTCGTAAGACGTCGAACAGTTGGGACAACTGATAATCATAAGCGCCAGTATGCGTTAAACACCTGTCGTTTATAGGCTTTCGACGACTCCAACGTCAAGCGGTGGAAACCGCCGCCGGCTCTGGACGGGCGGCGGCGGTCGTGGCATTCTGCGCGCCGAATGTAATGGTAGTGAAATTCGGCGGCCGGAAAGGCCGTGGCGGGGCGGGAACGGCGCGTGATTCGTTTTGAAAATGTCGGGTTGAGATACGGGCTGGGGCCGGAAGTGCTTCAGGATGTTTCGTTTTCCCTTCCGCCGGGCTCTTTTCATTTCCTCCTCGGCGCCAGCGGCGCGGGAAAGTCCTCGCTGCTGCGCCTGATGTACATGGCCCTGAAACCGTCGCGGGGACTGATCACCCTGTTCGGCCGCGACATCGCCACCACGCCGCGAAAGGAACTGCCCGCCCTGCGCCGCCGGGTCGGCGTCGTGTTCCAGGAATTCCGCCTGATGCGTCACCTTTCCGCCTTCGACAACGTCGCCCTGCCCTTGCGCGTCGCCGGCACCCGCAAGGGGGAAATCCAGCGCAACGTGGAGGAACTGCTGCGCTGGGTCGGCTTGCAGGATCACATGGCGGCCCGCCCGCCGACCCTGTCCGGCGGCCAGCAACAGCGCCTGGCCATCGCCCGCGCGGTGATCGCCCGGCCGAAACTGCTGCTGGCCGACGAACCGACGGGCAACGTCGACGACCTCATGGCCATGCGCCTGATGCACCTGTTCGACGAACTCAACAAACTGGGGACGACGGTGGTCATCGCCACCCACAACGAGACCCTGGTCCGGCGGCTCGGCCACCCGTGCCTGCGGCTGCAGGAGGGGTGCCTGGAAATGCAGCCGGGCGCGGCCGGGTCCGGCGATGTTTAGCCGCCGTTCCGACCTGCAGCTCGAGCGGGATTCCCTGGGGCGGTTTCTGCCCTGGCTGATCGCCTTCATGGTCTATCTGTCGGTCCTCGCCCTGGCCGGCATGCTGGTGCTGCAGGACATCGCCAAACGCTGGGACCGGGGCATGAGCGGCGCGATGACCGTGCAGATCGCCCCTTCCCCCGGGGCCGGAAACGCCACCGCCGCGGCCAGGGAAGCGACGCGGCGGGACGAGAAACGCCTGCGCACGGCCCTGGCCATCCTGAAATCCACCCCCGGGGTCGCCCACGCGGAAATCGTCGCCGAGGACCGGCTCATGGCCCTGTTGGAGCCGTGGCTGGGTCGCGGCGCCTTCGGCGACGACCTGCCCCTGCCCCGGTTGATCGAGGTTGAACTGAAGGATGGAGCCAACCTGAACATTCCGGCCCTGGAAGGCCGTTTGCGGGCGGCGGCGCCGGGGGCCGTGGTCGACGACCACGGGGTCTGGCTCGGCCATTTGATCGACCTGATCCGCACCGTCGAGGCGCTGGCCCTGGCGGTGCTGTTCTTCATCGCGCTGGCGACCACGGCGACGGTGATTTTCGCCACCCGCACGGGACTCGCCATTCACCACGAGGCCATCGAGGTCCTGCATCTGATCGGCGCGCAGGATTCCTATATCGCCAGTCAGTTCGCCTCCCGCGCCCTGATGCTGGGCCTGCAGGGCGGCGTGATCGGCCTGCTGCTGGCCTTGCCGACCCTGTGGGGGATCGGCTCCCTCGCCCGCTCCCTGCAGGCCGGGTTGCTGCCCGACTTCTCCCTCGCCGCCGTGCATTGGCTGATCCTCGGCGTCCTGCCCGTGGCGGTGGCGCTGATCGCCATGATCTCGGCGCGACTGACCGTGATGAAAACCCTCGCCCGAATGCTATAATCCGGCCCGGAGCCCTGAACATGAGGAAGAGTGACACTTAAATGGCGGGATTTCAGTCACATCGGCGGGGACGCAGCCTGATCAAGCGCCTGGGCCTGACGGTCCTCGCCCTGGCCGCCCTGTGGCTGGCGGGGCTGGTCCGATTCGCCGATTCCATCCCGCTCTCCGTGGAACGGGAATTCCACCGCACCGACGCCCTGGTCGTGCTGACCGGCGGCAGCGGGCGGCTCGACGAGGGGATGCGTCTTCTTAACGAGGACAGAGGGGAGCGCCTGTTCATTTCCGGCGTCTACCGGGGCATCGACGTCAGGACCCTGCTGACCCTGCTGCGGCAGAATCCGGGCGAACTGGAAAACCGGGTCGGCATCGGCACCGCCACCAATACCCGGGGCAACGCCACGGAAACCGCCGAATGGGCCGCCGCCGAGAATGTCCGCTCCATGCGCCTGATCACCGGTTCCTATCACATGCCGCGCAGCCTGTTGGAGTTTCATCACGCCATGCCCGGCGCCGACATCACCGCCCATCCGGTGTTTTCCGAACGGGTGAAGGTGGAACAATGGTGGGCCTGGCCCGGAACGGCGGCGCTGATCGCCGGCGAGTACAGCAAGTTTCTGCTCGCCTGGCTCCGCCATCGCCTTGAAAACCTGTTGATGACGAAGGCCGCATCAAAATGACCTTTATCCGATCCCTGATCTTCAACGCCGTGTTCTTCGGCAGCTCCATTCCCATCGTCCTGTTGCTGACCCTGACCCTGCCGTTCCCCCGGCCCGTCCTCAAGAGGGGGCTGGAACTGTGGATGCACTGGATGGTGTTGTCCCTGCGCCTGTTCGCCGGACTGACGATCGAGGTGCGGGGCCGGCAGAACATCCCCGACGGACCGGCGGTGTTCGCCAGCAAACACCAGTCGGCCTGGGATACGGGGGTGTTCTTCGTCCTTACCGCCGACCCGGCCTATGTCCTGAAAAAGGAACTGCTGCATATTCCCTTTTACGGCTGGCTGCTGAGGAAGGACGGCATGGTCGCCATCGACCGCAGCGCCGGGGCCTCGGCCCTGAAGCAGATGGTCCGCGACAGCCGCCGGATCCTCGGCGACGGACGGCAGCTGGTGATTTTTCCCGAGGGCACCCGCAGCGCCCCCGGCAGCAAGCAGCCCTATCACCCAGGCATCGCCGCCATCTACAAGCAGACCGACGCCCCCGTCGTCCCCGTCGCCCTCGATTCCGGCCTCTACTGGGCCCGGCGTTCCTTCATCAAGAAGCCCGGCACCATCGTCATCGAATTCCTGAAACCCATGGAACCGGGGATGGACCGCAAGACCTTCATGAGGGAACTGGAGCGCCGGGTGGAGGAAAAGACCGACAGCCTGATCGCCGAGGCGACCGACGGCCGGGGATAAACGTAGCGGGCGGGGCTGTGGGCGGAATTGTGGATAATTATTCATCCCGGGCCTGTGGATACCGTGCATAAGTATTGCCGACTCCATACCGCCCCTGCCTTGGCGAGAGAGGACGAGACGGGATAATCTGCGGGAAAACATAACGAGAACAAACGAATTGACCGATGCCCCCTAAAGCCTTAGATTTAAAGGGCTGACCCCAACAAACCCGGGCGAAACATTGGGGTTGCGAAATGTTTCATCATTCTCCGCCGAGGCCAGGCGCCGCCAGCCGCCCTTGCGGGAAACTCGCACAAGGATAAAGACCGGCATGGTTCAGGTGGCCTCCGTATCGCAACGCATTTGGGACATGAAGTACCGCCTCAAGGCGGCGGACGGGCGGCTTGTGGACAAAACCATCGCCGACACCTGGGCCCGCCTGGCCGGGGCCATGGCGGCGCCGGAGGCGGACAAGGCCCTGTGGAGCCGTCGCTTCTACGAAGCCATGGAGGATTTCAAGTTCCTGCCCGCCGGACGCATCGTCTCCGGGGCCGGGGCGGAACGCAACGTCACCCTTTTCAATTGTTTCGTCATGGGCGACATCCCCGACGACATGGCCGGTATTTTCGACAGCTTGAAGGAGGCCGCCCTGACCATGCAGCAGGGTGGCGGCATCGGCTACGATTTTTCGACCCTCAGGCCCAAGGGCGCGCCGGTCAACGGCGTCGGCGCCGATGCGTCCGGCCCGCTCACCTTCATGGACGTCTGGGACGCCATGTGCCGGACCATCATGAGCGCAGGCTCGCGGCGCGGCGCCATGATGGCGGTGATGCGCTGCGACCACCCCGACATCGAGGCCTTTATCGAGGCCAAGCAGGAGCCGGGCCGCCTGCGCATGTTCAACCTGTCGGTCCTGGTCAGCGACGACTTCATGCGGGCGGTGAAGGACGACGCCCCCTGGGAACTGACCTGGGGCGGCGCCGTCTACAAGAGCCTTCCGGCGCGCGAACTGTGGGACAAGATCATGCGCGCCACCTACGCCTACGCCGAGCCGGGGGTGATTTTCATCGACCGCATCAACCGGCTCAATCCCCTGAATTATTGCGAGACGATCAACGCGACCAATCCCTGTGTCACCGCCGACACATGGGTTCTGACGACATCGGGTCCGCGCAGGGTCGGTCAACTGACCGGTGGAAAATTCGTTGCCCTGATTGATGGCCTGCCGCATCCCTCCGGCGATGAGGGGTTTTTCAAAACCGGTCATAAGCCGGTCCTTACCCTGCGGACCGATGCCGGATATTCTCTGCGATTGACACCGGACCATCCCGTTCAGAAGGTGACCCAGCGAACCCGCTGGCGGATCGACTACGCGTGGACGAAGGCGGGAGAATTGTCTGTCGGCGACGAGGTTCGCCTGCACGACCATGGCCTTGACATGTCCTGGCCCGGCGCATTAACGGCGGAGCAAGGCTACCTGATGGGGTTGTTGATCGGCGACGGCACGCTGAAACAGGACAAGGCGGTGTTGTCCGCGTGGCCCGGTGAGCAAGCCGTCAACGGAGGAGAACGTCCCGGCCCCCGGGCGGTCATGGAAGCGGCGCTGGCGGCGGCGGAAACCCTGCCCCATCGCTCGGATTTCAAAGGATGGATGCCAATTGCCGGACGCGGGGAGTACCGCCTGTCCCTCGTAGCCATCAAAGACCTCGCCCGGAACCTCGGATTGAAGCCGGGATACAAGGCAATCACCCCGGCCATCGAGCAAGAGTCGTCTGATTTCTACCGCGGGTTCCTGCGTGGCCTGTTCGATGCCGATGGAAGCGTTCAGGGAACGCAGGAAAAGGGCGTCAGCATCCGTCTGGCGCAATCCAATCCGGAAACCCTGACGGCGGTGCAACGCATGTTGCTGCGCCTGGGGATCGTTTGCAAAATCTTCAACAATCGCAGACCGGCCGGAGAAAGGTTATTGCCCGACGGCAAGGGCGGTATGAAGGCATATTCTTGCGCCGCGCAACATGAACTCGTGATTTCCCGGGACAATGTCATCCGTTACAGGGACAGGATCGGCTTTGAAGACAGTGAAAAATCGAACCGTTTGGCGAACCTGACGTCCGCCTATCGGCGCCGACCGAACCGGGAAAGATTCATCACCGCCATTCGTTCCATCGAGATGGAGGAAAGCGAGGATGTCTTCGATGTGCAAATCCCCGGCATCAACGCCTTCGACGCCAACGGGCTCTATGTGCACAATTGCGGCGAGCAGCCGCTGCCTCCCTATGGTGCGTGTCTGCTGGGGTCGGTCAATCTGGCCCGGCTGATCAACGATCCGTTCAGCGATGCCGCCGCCCTGGATGAAGGGGCGCTTTCCTCCCTGGTCGAGACCTCGGTCAGGATGATGGACAACGTCATCGACATTTCCCGCTTCCCCCTGCCCGAACAGGAACACGAGGCCAAGGCGAAGCGGCGCATCGGCCTCGGCGTCACCGGGCTGGCCGACGCCCTGATCATGTGCGGGGCCCGTTACGGTGGCGAGCAGGCGGTCGCCCTGACCCGGCGCTGGATGCGGGCGATCCAACGCGCCGCCTATCTCAGTTCCGCCGCCCTGGCCGCCGAGAAGGGGGCGTTTCCTCTCTTCGACCGGGAAAAGTATCTCGCCTCCGAGGCCATCCGGGCCCTCGACGAAGACGTCCGTGCCGCCATCGCCGAACACGGGGTGCGCAACGCGCTGCTGACCTCCGTCGCGCCGACGGGAACCATCTCGCTGTTCGCCGACAACGTGTCCTCGGGCCTGGAGCCGGTGTTCAGCTTCAAGTACAGCCGCCATATCCTGATGCAGGACGGAACCCGGCGCGAGGAAGAGGTGAGCGATTACGCCTACCGCCTGTTCCGCCGGGAATTCGGCGCCGAGGCCGCCCTGCCCGACGCCTTCGTCGATGCCCAGTCCCTGACCCCCAACGACCATCTGGTCATGCAGGCGGCGGTGCAGGAATATATCGACAGCTCCATTTCGAAGACCATCAACTGCCCGGAAAGCATCTCCTTCGATGATTTCAAGGACATCTACATGCAGGCCTTCGACCTGGGCTGCAAGGGCTGCACCACCTACCGCCCCAACGACGTCACCGGTTCGGTTCTGGAGGTCAAGGGCGAGAAGAAGGCGGCCACGGACGAGCCGGAACTGCCGCTGGAAAAACCCCTGAAAACGGCGACCCCCGTCGATCAGGGCGACGCCGGCCCGGTGACCCGCCTCTACCAGCCGCTCGACCGGCCCGAGGAACTGAAGGGGGCCACCTACAAGGTGCGCTGGCCGGAAAGCGATCACGCCATGTACATCACCCTGAGCGACATCGTCGACGACAGCGGCCGCACCCGGCCCTTCGAGATCTTCATCAATTCCAAGAACATGGAGCACTATGCCTGGACCGTCGCCCTGACGCGGATGATTTCCGCCGTCTTCCGGCGCGGCGGCGACGTCTCCTTCGTGGTCGAGGAACTGAAGGCCGTGTTCGACCCCCGTGGCGGCCACTGGATGGGCGGGCGCTACATTCCGTCCCTGCTGGCGGCCATCGGCGACGTTATCGAGCGGCACATGATGGCCATCGGCTTCCTGAAAAGCCCCGGCACCCTCAACGACGAGGAGCCGAAGGCGCAGGTCGTGGCCCTTGGCGCGGCCGAGGCCGATAACGGGACCTCCGACCCTGCCGGCAATGCGGGGCCCAGGCTCAGGCAATGCCCGAAATGCGGCCTGCCCAGCCTGCACCGCCAGGAAGGCTGCGACACTTGCATGAACTGCGATTACTCTAAGTGCGGATAGCGTCTCTGAAGCTGAGTCACTCGATATCGATTAGTTGCGTATCCTGCCCCATGCCCGCCTGGCGCATGGAGTGGAGCAGTTCGTCCTTCAGGATATCGACCACGTGCCGTGGGCCGCGTGCGCCCAGGGCCGCCGCGCCGTAAAAGAAGGGACGGCCCAGGAAGACGAAATCCGCCCCCGAGGCGAGACCGCGCAGCACGTCGAGGCCGGTCCTGACGCCGCTGTCGAGAAACAGGGGAACCCGGTCGCCGACGGCGGCCCGGATGGTCTTCAGCGCGGTCAGGCTGGGCGGCGCGGCGTCGCTTTGACGGCCGCCGTGGTTGGACACCAGGATGCCGTCGGCCCCGGCGTCAAGGACCGCCTCGGCATCGGCTTCGTGCAGGATTCCCTTGACCACCAGCCTGCCCGGCCAGGCGGCGCGGATGGCCTTGACCTCGTCGAGGGTGACCCGGCGCTGGATCTGTCCGGCGACGAAGGCGGCGGCCTCCTGCAGGGACGCGCCCTTCGGCAGGTAGGGGCGGAAGCTTTCGAATCGCGGCATGCCGTGACGCAAGATGCCCGCCGACCATAAGGGATGGGCGGCGGCCTGCAACAGGTAGCGGGGGCTGATCTTCGGGGCCATGGACAGGCCGCTGCGAAGCGCCCGCTCCCGCCGCGCAGGGCTGGGCACGTCGACCGTGACCATGAGAACGTCGATGCCCGCCTTCACGGCCCGCTCCATCAGGTCGCTACGGATGGCCTCGTCCCGGGGCGGATAGAGTTGAAGCCAGAGCCTGTCTCCGGCGGCGGCGGCCATGTCTTCAAGAGAGGCGCTGGCGACGCAACTGAGCACCATGGGAATGCCGTTCAGCCGGGCGGCTTCCGCATTCAGCCCCTCGACGCCGGGCCAGATCAGGCTGCCCAGCCCCACCGGGGCGATGCCGAAAGGCAGGGCATGGGTTTTCCCGAACAGGGTTTTCGACAGGTCAGGGGCCTGAAAATCACTCATGTAGCGGGGAATGAGGACGACCTCGTCGAAGACCCGCCGGTTCCGCTCCAGCAGGCATTCGTGTCTGGACCCGTGTTCGAGGAAGTCCATGGCGAAGCGGGGGATGCGGCGCCGGGCGGCGGGGATCAGGTCCTCGACCATGGGGTATCGTTCCA
Source organism: uncultured Thalassospiraceae bacterium (assembly GCA_964344645.1). GTDB lineage: Bacteria > Pseudomonadota > Alphaproteobacteria > Rhodospirillales > JABHCV01 > JACNJU01. The sequence goes on along the minus strand of CAYFOJ010000001.1, from coordinate 212,759 downwards.
TCATCGCCCCGTCAGCCTCCGTTTTTCGCCAGGGCGTAGATGTCGTGCAAGGGCCCCTCGACGATGCCCATCTCGTCGAGATGCTCCAGGGTGTTGCCCAGGTATTCCAGGGAACTGCCGCTGGGCCCCACGGCCCGTTCGACGATTTCCGCCGCCTCGCGGATGCCCAGCTTGCCGGTATATTGTTCGTGATCGCGCCTGACGATGAAGTTGTAGGCGGCGACGGTGCGCCCGTCGTCGAGACGCACGTCGAGGAATTTCGGGGCGTAGACGTTTGTGCTCATTTCCCGTTCGTGCAGGTAGGCCATGACCTCGGGCACGTCAGCGGCGGCGAGGCGGAAGGCCCGGCCCTTGCACGATCCGCCCCGGTCCAGGCCCATCACCAGTCCCGGACTTTCCGGGGTTCCCCGGTACACCGTCGACCAGACGCAAAGGGCCCTGTGATAGCCGCGCAGAAGCGCCGGGTGGGCCTCCACGTAAGGAAAGCCGGGCCGCCACATCAGGGAGGCGTAGCCGAAAATCCAGATGCCCTCCCGGGCGGGAAACGAGGGTGGCGTCATGGGCCCCGATCACAGAATTAACATTAGGGAGCCTCGCCCCCGACACTCTATAAATACCGTCATGAAACGCTTTGACAACCCCCGGGGCGGAAAACGGCGGCGCGCGGGCTGGTTCGCCGCTTTGCTGCTGGCCCTGCTGGCGCTCGCCTACGCGGGTCTCTGGCTGCATCTCGCCGTGGGCGTTCAGGATCGGGTCCTGGCCTGGATCGAAGAGCAGCGCGCCCGCGGCATGACCGTCCGTTACGACAGCCTGGAATCCTCGGGCTTCCCCCTGGCCATCCGCCTTCATATCGCCAATCCCGGCATCGGCGCGCCCCACGCCGCCCTGCCCTGGGGCTGGGAGGGTGAACACCTGCAACTGCTGGCCCGCCCGTGGAGCCGGGAGGCCATACAAGTCCGCACCTGGGGACAGCAAATGCTGGCCTTCCCCTTCGCCGGGCGCATGGCCACCCATGCCGGGACCCTGACCGAGGGCCGGGCGTCGGCCCGTTTCTCCGGTTCGGCCATGGAACGGCTCGAACTATCCCTGCACGGCCTGTCCCTGCGGCCGGAACCCCCCGGCCGGACGGACCTGGCCGTGGCGGAAGGCAAGGCGACGGCATGGCGCGGCGACGGCGCCGCCTGGGCCCTGTCCCTATCGGCGCGGGAGCTGTCCCTGCCGTGGCTGCAGGCCTCGCCCCTGAGCCGGACCGTGCAGGGCCTGACGGCGGAGGCCCACCTCCGGGGAGGGCTGGAAAGCGGACCCCTGATCGAGTCCCTGGAGAACTGGCGGGACGGTGGCGGCACGGTGGAAATCGGCGAGTTCGCCCTTCGCCACGGCCCCCTGCGCCTGAGCGCCGACGGAACCCTGGCCCTGGACGCGGGACTGCAGCCCATCGGCGCCATGACGGCGCGGATCACCGGCTTTTTCGAAACCGTCGACGCCCTGAAGAAACAGGGATTGGTCAAGCCGAGGGACGCGGTGACGGCAAAGATGGTCCTCGGCGTGCTCTCCCGCAGGCCCGCCGACGGCGGTCCGGCCAGCCTGAACCTGCCCCTGACCCTGCAGGAACGCCGCCTCTACGCCGGTCCCGTCGGACTGTTGCAAGTGCCGGAAGTGGACTGGCGAAAGTTCTAATCGTCCGTCTTGACGTCGATGAAATCCTGCTTGAATTCGATGACCCGGCGGCGAATTTCCCGGGTGCGGGTGAAGCTGTCTTCGAGAATATCCGCCTGGGACCGCCGGATCGCCCTTTGCAGGGCCGTCAGATCCTCCGTGAAACGGCCGAGGACATCGAGCACGGCGTCCTTGTTCTTGATGAAAACATCCCGCCACATCACCGGGTCGGAGGCGGCGATACGGGTGAAATCACGCAAGCCGCCGGCGGAAAACTTGGTCACTTCCTTTTTCAGATCGTCCTGCAAATCGGTGACCGTGCCGACGATGGTATAAGAGATCAGTTGCGGCAGGTGCGAGGTGATCGCCAGGACATGATCGTGATGCTCGGCGTCCATCCGCTCCACCATCATGCCGCAGGCCGCCCACAGGGCCTCGACGGCATCGACGGCGTCGGCGTCGGCGCCCTCTTCCGGGGTGAGAATGCACCAGTGCCCCTCGAACAGCTTGGCGTAGCCCGCTTCCGGCCCGGACTCGGCGGTGCCGGCGACGGGGTGGGCGGGAATCAGGTGAACCCCTTCCGGCAGGTGCGGTTTCATGTCGGTGATCGCCGAGCGCTTGGTCGAACCGACATCGCTGACTATGGCCCCCGGCTTCAGGCCCGGCCCGATGGCTCGGGCGACGGCGGCATAGGCGCCCATGGGAACGCAAACCACCGTCAGGTCCGCATCGCCGACGGCCTGCAGGGGGTCCGTGGTGTAGCTGTCGCCAAGGTCCAGGTCCCGCGCCTTGTCCAATGTGTCCGGGGAACGGGTGTAGATGGCGATATGATCCGCCAGGCCGTGCTTCCTGATGGCGCGGGCCAGGGAAGAGCCGATCAGGCCGATGCCGAGCAGGGCGACGCGGCGAAACAGGGGGCCTTGGGCGGTCATTTTCCGAGGAACTCGCGCAGGGTGTCGACGAGAGGACGCATTTCGTCTTCCCGGCCGATGGTGATGCGCAGGCAATCGGGCAGACCGTAGCCGGCCATGCGGCGGACGATCAGGCCCCGCGCCTTGAGATAGCCGTCGGCGGCCTCGGCGCTTTTGTCCGCCGCATCGGGGAAACGGACGAGCAGGAAATTGCCGACTTCCGACGGCACCTCGAGGCCGAGGGCCGTCAACTGCTCCTTGGTCCAGTCGAACCATTCCGCGGTGTAGGCCCGGACCCGGTCGGTAAAGGCGACATCGCCGAGTGCCGCCAGACCGGCGGCCTGGGCGGGAGTGGCGACATTAAAGGGCCCGCGAATGCGGTTCAGCACATCGGCGACGGAGTCGGGGCAATAGGCCCAGCCGAGACGAATTCCGCCGAGGGCGTGGATCTTCGAGAAAGTGCGGGTCATCACCACGTTGTCGCATTCATCGACCAGCCCGGCCCCGGCGCTGTAGTCGTTGCGGGTGACGTATTCGGCGTAGGCGGCGTCGATCACCAGCAGCACATGATCGGGCAGCCCGGCGCGCAAACGCCGCACCTCGCCGTCGGAAATGTAGGTGCCGGTGGGGTTGTTGGGGTTGGCCAGATAGACGATCTTGGTCTTCTCGCCGGCCCGCTCGATCAGGGCGTCCACGTCCGCGTGCAAATTCTTTTCCGGCGCCTTGACCGGAGTCGCGCCCGCGCCCATGGCGGCGATGGGATACATCAGGAAGCCGTGTTCCGTGAACAGAACCTCGTCGCCGGGCCCGGCGTAGGCGCGGCACAGCATGTCGAGCAGTTCGTCCGATCCGGCGCCGCAGACGATGCGCGCCGCATCCAGGCCATAGGCGGCGGCCAGGGCCTCGCGCAGGGCCGACGCCGAGCCGTCGGGATAGCGGTGCAGGGTTTCCGCCTCCGCCCGGTAGGCCTCCATGGCCATGGGGCTGGGGCCGAGGGCGCCTTCGTTGGAGGCCAGTTTGATCACCCGGTCGACGCCGGGGATGTCCGATTCTCCACCCACATAGGGGGCGATGTCGAGAATACCGGGTTTTGCAATGGGAGCGCTCATGATGCTTCGGTTTCCGTCGGTTTCGTGGTTTCCAGTTCTTCCAGACTCAGCGGCAGTCCGTAGCCGCCGATGGTCATGATGGAGGCGGCGGCCCCTTCCAGGGCCTCTCCAAGACGCAAGATTTTCCTGTCTTCATCGCTGACGAAGCCCTCCACTTCGGCCAGGCAGAGATAACGGGACGGGGCTTCCGGGTCCCGCCAGGAGGTGGTGAACACGGGCTCCATGCCGGTGTTTCTCAGGGCGGTGGAAAGCCTGTCCAGGCTCAATTCGTCGTCGCTTTCGACGGCCAGATAGGTGCGGTCGCGGCCGGTCGGCTCGGAAACGATGGGACAGATCACCAGGGCCTGATCTTCGGCGGTGCGGTCCTTGGGCGCGCCGATGAACGGCAACCGGTTCATGATCCTGGGCGTGTCCGGCGCCCGGGAGACCAGATGCGGCCACCAGGGAGACGCCTCGTTCCGCCCGGGGACGCCGAGGACGCCGACCGATTCCCGCTGCGTGCGGATGGCATCGATCAGGCGGCGGGCGCTGGTGTAGCCGGTGGCGGGCGTGAACGAGCCGTACTGGTCGCGGGCCAGGCTCCAGCGCCGGTCGTGGCGTTCCCCGTCGGATTCCTCCGGGGTATGCACGGCGATGGAAAACGGGCCTTCGAAGGACAGGGTGGCGGCGATCAGCTCGCGCCAGATGCGGGCCAGCTCCCGTTTCGGAAACGGCCCCTTATGGCGCTCCATCAGGCGGTAAAGAATGGAACATTCCCGGGCCGGACGGATTTTCACGGTCTGCCCGCGTTTCGCCTCGCGAACCTGTTCGACCACCTGGGTGCGGCGCATGATCAGGTCGTGAATGTTGTTGTCTATGGCGTCGATTTCCCGACGCAGGTCGTCGAGTGAGATGTCCGAACTCATCGCTTAAGTCCCGCGTCCGTTGTCCATTACCAGAAGGGGTGTAGTGATAGTCCGATAACCGGCTAAAATCAAAGTAAACATTGACACCGGACCCGGCGATTCTTAGCTATGGGGTCCATTTCGAGCGAGTGAGAGCAACCGGATACAGGCCATGACCAGCAGCGGCGACAGTTTTACCCCCGGCCCGGACTCGTCCGTGGCCGGTCTGCGGGCCAGACTGGCCACCGATGCGCCGGTGCGCCTGGATTGCGGCGTCGAGCTCAGGGACATCACCGTCGCCTACCAGACCTACGGCGAACTGAACGGGGAAAAGTCGAACGCCATCCTGATCTGCCACGCCCTGACCGGCGACCATTTCGTCGCCGACACCCACCCGGTCACCGGCAAGCCCGGCTGGTGGAGCGAACTGGTCGGGCCCGGCAAGACCATCGATACGGACCGGTTTTTCGTCGTTTGCTCCAATATCCTCGGCGGCTGCCTGGGAACCACGGGGCCGAAGGACATCAACCCGGAAACCGGCGAGACCTGGGGACTGGACTTTCCGGTCATCACCATCGCCGACATGGTCCGGGTGCAGGCCCGCCTGATCGACCATCTGGGCATCGACCGGCTTTTCGCCGTCATGGGCGGGTCCATGGGCGGCATGCAGGTTCTCGAATGGGCGGCGAAATTCCCGGAACGTGTCTTCGCCGCCATTCCCATCGCCACCGCCGCCCGTCATTCCTCCCAGAACATCGCCTTTCACGAGGTCGGACGGCAGGCGATCATGGCCGACCCGGACTGGTGCGGGGGCAATTACGCCGCCGAGGGCAAGCGTCCCCACGGAGGCCTCGCCGTCGCCCGCATGGCCGCCCACATCACCTATTTGTCGGAACCGGCCCTGCACCGGAAATTCGGCCGGCGCCTGCAGGGGCGGGACGCGGTCAGCTACGGTTTCGACGCGGACTTTCAGGTCGAAAGCTACCTGCGCCACCAGGGCATCACCTTCGTCGACCGCTTCGACGCCAATTCCTACCTGTATATCACCCGGGCCATGGACTACTTCGACCTGGCCGGAGACTACGACGGGGTCCTGGCCAACGCCTTCAAGGGGACGGAGACCCGTTTCTGCGTCCTCTCGTTCAGCAGCGACTGGCTGTTCCCGACGGAGGGCAACCGGGAGATCGTCCATGCCCTGAACGCCGTCGCCGCCAACGTCAGTTTTGCCGACATCCTGTCCGACAAGGGCCACGACGCCTTTTTGCTGCACGAGCCGGAATTCTTCCGGGTGATGGCGGGCTTTATCGACGGGGCGGCGGAACTCAGCGGCCTGCCGAGAAGGGGAGGGGCCCGGCGATGATGAGCGAAACCCAGCGCAAGGCCATCCGCGTCGACCTGCAGATCATCGCCGACATGATCGAACCGGGGACGCGGGTTCTCGACGTCGGCTGCAGCAGCGGCACCCTGCTCGACTATCTGGTCCATTTCAAGCAGATCGACGGCCGCGGCATCGAGCTCAGCACCGAAGGGGTGAACGCCTGCGTCAGCAACGGCCTGTCGGTCATTCAGGGCGATGCCAACGTGGACCTCAAGGACTACCCGGACCGGGCCTTCGACTACGTGGTCCTGAGCCAGACCCTGCAGGCCATGAACGCGCCGAAGGACGTTTTGCAACAGCTCTTGCGCATCGGGCGGCGGGCCATCGTTTCGTTCCCCAACTTCGCTCACTGGCGGGTGCGCTATCATCTCGGCGTCAAGGGGCGGATGCCGGTCAGCGACAACCTGCCCTACCAATGGTACGAAACCCCGAACATTCATTTCTGCACCATCAAGGACTTCATCATCCTGTGCCGGGAAATGAATATCCGGGTCGAACGTTCCATGTCCCTGGACCACAACGGCTCGGCCATCCGCCGCGTCGATCTGGCCCCGTTCCTGTCCAACCTGTTCGGCGAACAGGCGGTGTTCCTGCTGCAGTCCGGCGATTAGACTGATTCCGAACTTAAGAGTTTCTTCATGCTTTCCGGGCATTGTCACCCTGAATCCGTGCGTAAGGAGAATGTCGGGCACTTAATTCAAGCAGGCAAGAGGGGGACCGGCCATGGTTCAGAGAGTTCGCTATGGGGAGTTCGTCAGGGAACTCCGCGTGACCCACACCACGATCAGTTACAATGCGCTCACGCCGCAGCCCGAGGTGGATGAGAACGGCAACGAACTGCCCTACCGGCCGAAGAAGCTGAAACTCCGCCTGAACGACGTTTCCCGGCTGCTGACCCCCTATGTCAGCGTCCGCATGATGGAGCAGTTGCGGGCGGTGTTGCCGCTGGCCCTCTACCTGGCCCTGTTCCAGTTGCTGATCCTGCGCCAGACCGTGGCCGATTCCTGGATCATCTCCGCCGGCCTGTTCGCGGTGATCATCGGCCTGATGCTGTTCATGGAAGGGCTGAAGCTGGGCCTGATGCCCTTCGCCGAGGAAATCGGCGACAACCTGCCGAAAAAATCCACCCTGCCGGTGGTTCTGATCATCGCCTTCCTGCTCGGCATCGGCGTCACCTTCGCCGAACCGGCCATCGGCGCGCTGCAGGCGGTGGGCGCCTCCGTCGATGTCACCAAGTCGCCCTACCTGTTCGCCCTGCTGACCAGTTGGGCCAACGTCCTGATTCTCATCGTCGGCGTCGGCGTCGGCCTGGCCGCGGTGCTGGGAACGCTCCGCTTCCTCTACGGCTGGAGCCTGAAGCCCTACATCTACCTCGCCCTGACGCCGACCTTGCTGTTGACCTTCTACTGTTTCATGGACGCGGAATTGAGCAAGATCATCGGCCTCGCCTGGGACAGCGGCGCGGTGACCACGGGACCGGTGACGGTGCCGCTGGTGCTGTCGCTGGGCATCGGCATCGCGGCGGCTGGCGGCAAGGGGGACAACTCCCTGTCCGGCTTCGGCATCGTCACCCTGGCCTCCATCTTCCCCATTCTCGGGGTGCTGTGCCTGGCCGTTTACATGTCCATGGTGACGACCCCGGAAGCGATTATCGCCGCCGCCCAGAACGCCACCGCCGTGGCCGCCGATCCGGCCTGGTATGAAACCAGCCCCGGGGCCGAAACGGTGGGCGGCATCCGGGCCATCGTGCCGCTGGTGATCTTCCTGTTCCTGGTGCTGCGCTTTATCCTCAAGGAAAGCGTGCCGGAACCCGGCATCGTGCTTTACGGCCTGATCCTGTCGGTCCTCGGCATGATCGTCTTCAGCATCGGCCTCAGCTACGGCCTGGCCAAGCTGGGCGAACAGTCGGGCAGCATCGTGCCGGCAGCCTTCACCTCCCTCGACGCGGTCAAGGAATCGCCGCTCTATTTCTATTCCCTGGGCATCGGCATCGCCATTTTCTTCGCCTGGGCGCTCGGTTTCGGGGCGACGCTGGCGGAACCGGCCCTGAACGCACTGGGCGCGACGGTGGAGGACCTGACCAACGGCGCGTTCCAGAAAAAGACCCTGATGTATGCGGTTTCCATCGGCGTCGGTGTCGGTCTCGGCCTCGGGGTGGTGAAGATCATTTTCGACTTCTCCATCGCCTATCTGCTGTTCCCCGGCTACCTGCTGGCGGTGATTCTTACCTGGGCATCGTCGGAGGAATTCGTCAACATCGCCTGGGACAGCGCCGGCGTCACCACGGGGCCGGTGACCGTGCCCCTGGTGTTGGCCATGGGCCTCGGTTTCGGCAATGCGGTCGGCGCCATTGACGGGTTCGGCATCCTGTCCATGGCGTCCATTTGTCCGATCCTGTCGGTTCTGGCGACGGGCCTGTTCATTCGCATCCGCGGCGAACGCCGCAAGCAGAAAGCGGCGGCCACCGTCGCGCCAACAGTGTAGAGCCGGGAGGCAATCATCATGGATACACGCAAGATCGTCGTTTTGGAGGATGTCGCCCTGATCACCTGCATCGTGCAGCGGGGTGTCGCCGACGCCATCGTCCAGGCGGCCAGGGACGCCGGGGCCCAGGGGGCGACGGTGCACTACGCCAAGGGCATGGGCATTCGCGAACGCCTCGGCATCCTGGGCGTCGCCGTCGAGGTGCAGAAGGAAGTGGTCCAGGTCGTCGCCTCCGCCGAGCAGGTGGACCGGGTGTTCGAGAAAATGTACCTGGCCGGCAACCTGGACACCCCGGGCATGGGGATCATCTACATGACCACCCTGGACAAGGCCGCCACCTACATCCCGCCGGAGGTCCTGGCGCGGGTGGCCAAGAAGGATTAGGGGCCGGACATGGAATTCTTCACGGAAGACAAGCTTCTCACCTGCACACTGCCGAAAGGCCTGGCGACGGAGTTCCTGGAACAACTAAAGGACGCGCCCGGGGTCTGCTCCGTCGATATCGCCAGCGGCAGGGGCATCGACGCCTATGACGGAGACGGCGGCGAGGAATGGGTCGAGGTGGACATCCTCACCGCGGTCGTCAGCAAGGAAACGGCGGAAGACAATTTCGCCCTCGTCCACGACCTGGCCGGAATCGCCGATGAACCCGGGCGCTTCCTCTACATGGAGTCGCTGAAGAAGAAGGTCGCGTTCGGGTCGGCCGAGGAAGATTAACAGGCCGTTGAAACGAACATCGCTTTTGACTTTAACGTGATTCTCTGATTTGGGGTCACCATGACGTCTAGATATCCAGGCTGGCACGGAAGCCTTCGAGGACGGCTTCTTCCGCCGTGCGGGGCGAGAGGCAGTCGCCGACCAGGTGGTGTTCGATGCCGAGTTCCCGGACCATTTCCTCGATGGTGTTGGACGGCGTGTGGCCCTGGCATAGAACGAGGGTGTCCACGTCCTCGCATATGACCGCGTCGCCGTTCATCAGATGTTGGAGATAGACCGTATCCTCATCGGCGCCGAACAGCCGGACGTAGGGGATCATCTCGACGCCCAGAGCGTGGAGACGGCCGATACTCGCATCGCGGACATACATCTGGATCGTCTGGCCGGGCATGTAGCCGTTGACCGCCAGCTTGACCAGATGGCCGTTTGCCGCCAACAGCTCGGCGAGACCGATCCCGATCCAATCGGCGCGCCAGTCGGCGATGACGACAGATGTCCCGACATCGACCTCGTTCCGCAGCACCTGCCAGGCATCGACCACATGGGCCACGTCTCGTCCCTCGAATTCCGGCCAACGCGGCACGGCCCCGGTTGCAACAATGACCGCATCGGGGGCGAAATCCCTGATCACATCGGCGTCGACCTCGATCCCCTTGCGCACCTGCACGCCCGCCAGTTCCATTTCCCGGGCCAGATTGGTAATGATCCCGCCGAATTCCGAACGGTGCGGCAGTAACTGCGCCAATCGCGCCTGTCCGCCCAGATGCGTGTCCTTGTCGAACAGGGTCACCTCATGGCCGCGGCCTGCGGCGACCGCCGCGGCTTTCATCCCGCCGGGGCCGCCGCCGACAACCATGATGCGGCGGGGGCTTTCAACTCGGGGGCTGTTTCCGTAACGGACCTCGCGCCCGCTGGCCGGGTTCTGGATGCAGGAAATCGGGTATCCGGCATGAAAGTGGCCAATGCAGGCCTGATTGCAGCCGATGCAGGCGCGAATATCGTCGATGCGCCCCTCCCGTGCCTTCTCGCCGACCTCCGGATCGCAGATCATTGCGCGGGTCATCCCGCAGAGGTCCGCGTCGGCATTGGCGATGATCCGCTCCGCCTCCTGCGGCTGGTTGATCCGCCCGGTGACGATCGTCACGACCCCCGTGCGCTCCCGCACCGCCCGGCCAAGGGGCGCCGTATACCCCGCCTCTTCATACATTGGTGGGGCGATGTGGACGGACCCCGCAAGCGTCGCCGAGGAGCCGGCGACGACGCTGAGGTAGTCTACATTCCCGTCCGCCGTTATCCGTCCGCAGGCATCGAGGATCTCGTCTTGTTCGAGGCCTTCGTGGGATCGCTCATCACCGGAAAGACGTAGCCCGACGACAAAGCCCGGCTCCGTCTTGGCGCGAATGTCCGCCGCGATTTCACGGATGAAACGGGTTCTGTTCTCCAGGCTTCCGCCATGGGCGTCGGTCCGGGTGTTGATGCGTGGATTGAGAAACTGCGCCGGAAGATAGCCATGGGATCCGACGATCTCGACACCGTCCAGCCCGGCGGCCTGCATTCTTCGGGCGGCGTCGCCGAAGGATGAAATCACCTCCTCGACCATTTCCGTCGGCATAGACCTGGGCATGACGTGGAAACGCTCATTGGGTGCCGGCGAGGCGCTATACGATATGGGCGTGGTGCCGTCTTCCGAGGCCAGCATTTCCCGTCCCGGATGGAACAATTGGGCGATCAGTCCGCAATCGTAGCGGTGGACCGCCTCCGCCAACGCGCGATAGCCTGCGATGCAGTCGTCTTCATCGACGCGAATGGGATCGGCGACAAAGACCGCGCTCGGATGCACCAGGGCGACCTCCGTGATGATCAGCCCCGCCCCGCCCCGCGCCCGGGCCTCGTGATAGGCGATCATTCGTTCGCCGATGCGCCCGTTTTCATTCAGATGTGTTTCGTGTCCGGTTGAAACAATTCGGTTGCGCAGGTGCAAACCGCCGATTGTGATCGGTGAGAAGAGAGTCTGGAATTGCGGGTTGCTCATCGAGTCGGTCCTCGCGGTCCGTGGGTGGGAGATGCAACTTGGTTATTGTCAAATTATTTAATATATATCAAATTTTAATATCATTTTTTACAAGACAGGAATCAACGATTGCCCAACCACCGGACGGATTCGAACGTCAATGCCGCCGTCGACATGGACATTGCGGAAGCCGCCCGGCTTGATCCGCGCCTTGGTCCCGAGATCGTTGCATTGCGAAAAGCCAAGAGACTGACGCTTGAACAGGTCGCCGCCCTTACGGGCCTGTCGGTTGGCTTCATCAGCCAGATCGAAAGGGGAAAGAACCGCCCGTCGGTAACGGCCATGTACAAGTTGAGCCGGGCATTGGGCGTTTCGATCAACTGGTTCTTCTTTACCCCCGATGATGAAGAGCCGGGCGGCAACCGCCATATCGTGCGCGCTCACCGTCGGCGCGCCATCGAGTTCGACGACGGGATTCGCGACGAGCTGTTGACGCCGAACCTGGCCGGTCGGCTGGAGCTCCTATGGTGTACCTTCCCGCCGGGCAGCGGTATCGATGCCGCCTATACCCATGAGGGGGATGAAGCCGGCGTCGTCGTCGAGGGCGAGTTCGAGCTTTCGGTCGGCGAGGCCAACTATCATCTCAAGGCGGGGGACAGTTTCTCGTTCAACAGCGCGTCGCCCCATCGCTACCGAAACCCGACGGAAGGGAAGACCGTCGTGGTGTGGGCGATAACGCCCCCGAGTTTTTAAATGCCGGGGTCAATCCTGGAAAGAAAGGACATCTGGACATGACCTATATTCTTTATGGGCACAGACGCTCCGGGTCCTTGGCCGTGGAGATGGCGCTGGCGGAGATCGGCGCGGACTTTCAGGTTCGCGACGTGGACCTGGAGGCCGAAGCCCAGCGCGGCGAGGATTATGCCTCCATCAACCCCCAGCGCAAGGTTCCCGCCCTGCTCACCCCATCCGGGGAAACCCTTACCGAGTCGGTCGCCATTCTGCTGACCCTGGACCGGCGTCACCCCGAGGCGGGCCTTCTTCCCGATAACGAAAGGGAGCGGGCGCGGGCGCTGCGCTGGCTGCTGTTCATCGCCACCGAAATCTACCCGGTGGTGGAAATGAACGACTATCCGGAACGCTTCTCGCCGACCAGGGAGGCCGCGCCCGCATTGCGGGACGTCGCCCGGTCCATCTGGCGCCGGCGTTGGCGGCTTGTCGAAGAAGAAATCGCGGGAAGCCCGTATATTCTCGAGTCAGGCTTCTGCCTGACGGACCTGTACATTGCCGTCGTCAGTCGCTGGGCCCAGCAGGACGTATGGCGGCCTGAAAACGTGCCCAAGGTGGAAAGGCTGACCGCCGCGGTGGCGGCGAGGCCGGCGTGCGCCCCCGTGTGGTCCCGCCATCGCCCCGATGTGACGCCGAACCGCTTCGGCCAGAGCATCGGGCGAATAGTCTGATTCTCATTTAGGGAGCGCGAAAGGCGGGTCCGCCGAAGCTGGAAACGTAGGTCTCCGCCCCGTCCATGTCGCTTGCTTCGGTGTGCGTCTCGCGGAGGTTCAGTCCCTGGGCGGCGAAGGCGTCCACGTGCCCGGGGGTGAGCAGCCAGGGGGGGCCGTTCTCGTAGGAGCGTTGCTCCCGCGCGACCTCGGCGACGACCAGCAGCAGGCCCGTGGGGGCGACGAATCTGGAGATGTTTTCAATCAGCCGGTTTTCGTAGGCGGGCGGCAGGGCCTGGACCGTGTAAATTTCCAGGACGAAATCGAACTTTCCCGCCCATTGGGGCTGCTCTTCGAGAAGGTCCGCCTGCTCGAAGGTGGCCGCCGAGTGGGGGAAACGCTCGCGGCAATAGGCGATCGCCGATCGGGAGACGTCGAAGGCGGTCACCCGAAAGCCCCGGTTTTCCAGCTCGATGGCGTCGTCGCCCATGCCGCAGCCGACGACAAGGGCGGTTTTCCCCTCTCCGTTCAGGGGATTGCGTTCCAGCCAGCGGGCGAAGGAGGGATGGGTTTCCATGTTCGCCCAAGGCACCCCCTCGCCGTTGCTGCCCGAGCCCGCATAGAGGGGTTCGAACCAGTTCGTCGGCTCGCCTTCCTGAATGGACAGTCGCTGTCGAATTTCGCGTTTCGGCTCGTTCATGGTCGTTTTGATTCCCTATTGTGCTGCCCATCATATAGTTCAGAAGGGGGCGTCCGCCAAAACCTATTTCGCCCCCGGGCGTCCGTGGCAAAAAGAACGTGACAGGAAGGCGGGCATATCTACTATGACCCGGGAAGGGGGGCGGCATGGCTCTTGATTTTGATAAGATAAGCAACTGGCCGTTCCAACCGGTCGAACAGACCTATACGGAAAAGGACAGTATTCTTTACGCCCTGGGTCTCGGCTTCGGCGCCGATCCCCTGGACCAACGGCAGTTGCGCTTCGTCTTCGAGGAAGCCGACGGCTTCGCCGCCCTGCCGACCATGCCGGTGGTTCTCGCCGGACCCGGCTTCTGGGCCCGCGACCCGGCAACCGGCCTCGATTGGAAAAGGATTCTCCACGGCGAGCAAGGGGTCGAACTGCACGGGCCCGTTCCCCCGGCGGCGACGGTGATCGGGCAAACCCGGATCACCGGGATTATCGATAAGGGCGCCGACAAGGGGGCCCTGCTTTATGTCGAGCGGACGCTGACGGACAAGGCGACGGGGGCGAAAATCGCCACCCTGACTTCCACCACGTTTGCAAGAGGGGACGGCGGCTTCGCGGGCCCGGCGGGTCCGGTTCGCCCGGTGCATTCCCTGCCGGAACGCCCCCCCGACGCCGTCTGCGACTTCGCCACCCTGCCGCAGTCGGCCCTGCTCTATCGTTTGTCCGGCGATCCCAATCCCCTGCATGCGTCGCCGGACGTGGCCCGGGCGGCGGGCTTCAAGGCCCCCATCCTGCACGGCCTGTGCAGTTTCGGTGTCGCCGGTCATGCGGTGCTGAAAACCTATTGCGACTACAGGCCCGAACGGTTGAAGAGCTTCGCCCTGCGCTTTTCGTCTCCGGTCTATCCGGGTGAGAGCATTCGCACGGAACTCTGGCGTGACGGCGACGTGGTCTCGTTCCGCTCCCTGGTAGCCGAGCGGGACGCGGTGGTGCTCGACAACGGCAAGGCGGTGATCGCCGCGTGAACATGCTTCTTTCCCCAGTCAAAGGCGGTGTTATCAGGTGAGGGACGAAACCGCGACCATGGTGACGGAGACGGTGAGTTGTCTGTTCGGCGATCAGGTGACGCCGGGCCTGCTGCAACAGGCCAGCCGGGGCGTCTTCCCGGATGATCTCTGGGCGGCTGTGCAAGAACTGGGGATCCCCGGGGCGCTGCTGCCGGAGGACCGTGGCGGTTACGGCATCGACAAGGGGGATGCCTTCCGGCTCGTCAAACTGTGCGGCAGGTTCGCCCTGCCCCTGCCCCTGCCCGAGACCATGGTCGCGCGCCAACTGCTGGCGGAAGCGGGGTTGCAGGTTCCCGTCGGGCCCCTCGCCTTCGCCGCCAGCCCCCTGCAGGCGCGGCGGCGGGGGGAGCGCTGGGCCGTCGAGGGTGTCGTCGAACGGGTTCCCTGGGGCCGCTCCGTTACGGCCATGGCGGTGCTCTTCGCCGCCGAAGGAAGCACCCACGTGGGCAGGATCGACGCCGCCGGGTGGGAAATCGAACAGGGGGTCAACATCGCCGACGAACCCCGCGACAGGGTCGCCGTGTCGGCCAGCCTGGAGCTCACCCATGCCGCCCCCGCCCCGGTCTGGGCATCGCCGGAAAACCTGCGTCTGATCGGCGCCGGACTGCGCGCCCTGGCCATGTCCGGGGCCATGGAGGCAATCATGGAAATGACCCTCGGCCATGCCCGTGAGAGGAATCAGTTTGGGCGTCCCCTGGCCGGGTTCCAGGCGATCCAGCATGGCTTGGCGCGGATCGCCGGAGAGACGGCGGCGGCCGCCGCCGCCGCCGACATGGCGGCGGACTCCCTGGCCGGAAGCCTCGACCCCTTGGCCATCGCGGCGGCCAAGGCCCGCTGCGGCGAGGCGGCGGGCATCGTCGCCGCGCAGGCTCATCAGATCCATGGGGCAATGGGGTTCAGCCGCGAACACCCCCTGCATTTCCATAGCCGGCGGCTTTGGGCCTGGCGCGACGAGTTCGGTTGCGAAGACGAATGGAGCCGCCTGCTTGGCGCGCGCCTGCGTGAGGGTGGCGGCGACGGCCTGTGGCCGGCGCTCGCCGCCGTTTGACCGGGAGGACGGCATGAACGGATTTGATTTTCCGCCGCCCCGGGAAACCCCCGAAAGCGAGGCCCTCAGGGCCGAGGTGCGGGGGTTCCTGAAGCAGGAATTGCCGGCGGGTCCCGCCTTCACCCGCATCGATTCATGGAGTCGCTTCGATGCCGACTTCACCCGCAAGATGGCCGGGCGGGGCTGGATCGGCATGACCTGGCCCCGCAAGCATGGCGGCCACGGGCGTTCGGCCCTGGAGCGCTACGTGGTGCTGGAGGAAATGCTCGCCGCCGGCGCCCCCGTCGCCGCGCACTGGATCGCCGACCGGCAGAGCGGCCCCTTGATCCTGAAGCACGGAACGCCGGAACAGCGGCAAACGATCCTCCCGCGCATCGCCGCCGGGGAATGCTATTTCTGCATCGGCATGAGCGAGCCCGATTCCGGGTCCGACCTGGCGGCGGTACGGACGCGGGCGGTGGAGGCGCAAGGCGGGTTCGTCGTCAACGGAAGCAAGCTTTGGACCACCTACGCCCATCTTTCCCATTACATGATTTTGTTTTGCCGCACCGATGACGGTGAGAAGCGCCACCAGGGCATGAGCCAGTTTCTCGTCGACATGTCGCTGCCGGGCATAACCGTCGGCCCGATCATCGACATCGCCGGCGAGCACCGCTTCAACGAGGTTTCCTTCACCGACGTGTTTCTGTCCGCCGACTGTCTGATCGGCGAGCGCGGGCGGGGATGGGATCAGGTGATGCAAGAACTGTCTTTCGAACGCAGCGGGCCGGAACGTTTCCTTTCCTCCTTCGCCCTGCTGGCCGCGACCGTTGAGCGCATGAAGGAAGAAGGCAATGGGCGCGGTGATCGGGAAATCGGCCGCCTGGCCGCGCATCTGCTGACCCTGCGCCGCCTGTCGCGCTCCGTCGCCGGCATGCTCGACCGGGGCGAGGACCCGCAATTGCAGGCGGCGCTGGTCAAGGACCTGGGGTCCGTCCTGGAACAGGAAATCCCCGAACGCCTGCGCCTGCTGATCGAAACCGAACCGACCCTGGAGGGCGCGGACGAACTGGCCGGGGCGCTTGCCTACACAATGCTCAACGCCCCCGGTTTTTCCCTGCGCGGCGGGACCCGTGAAATCCTCCGGGGCATCATCGCCCGCGGTCTCGGCCTGCGATAATTTCCTAAATCTTTCAAGGAGCCCTTCATGTCCGATCTGGTCACGTTTGAAGTCGAAAACCACATCGCCACCCTGACCCTCAACGACCCGGAAACCCGCAATCCCATTTCCGACCTGCCCATGGTCGAGGCGATCATCGACCGGCTGGGGCGGTTGAATGACGATCTCGACATCCGCGTGGCCATTCTCACTGGTGCAGGCAGCGCCTTTTCTTCCGGCGGCAACCTGAAAAAAATGGGCGAGACGGGAGGGCTGAACGATCCCCTGCCGGCCCAGACACGTCGCAACTACAAACAGGGCATTCAGCGCCTGCCCCTGGCTTTCGAGGCTCTTGAGGTGCCGATCATCGCCGCCGTCAACGGCCCGGCCATCGGGGCGGGCTGCGATTTGACCTGCATGTGCGATATTCGCATCGCCTCGGAAAAGGCCGTGTTCGCCGAAAGCTTCGTCAAGGTGGGGATCATCCCCGGCGATGGCGGGGCCTGGCTGCTGCCCCGCGCCGTCGGCTTTTCCAAGGCCTGTGAAATGGCGTTCACCGGCGAGGCGATCAAGGCGGAGGAAGCCCTCGCCTGCGGTCTGGTGTCGCGAGTCGTGCCCCATGACGAATTGATGGCCGAAGCCCGCAAGCTGGCGGAAAGAATCGCCCTGAACCCCCCGCATGTTCTGCGCATGACCAAGCGTTTGATCCGGGCCGGGCGGAACAACACCCTGGAGACGATTCTGGAAATGTCGGCGGCCATGCAGGCGACGGCCCATGCCACCGAGGACCATAAGGAGGCCGTCTCGGCGTTGCTGGAAAAGCGCGACCCTTCGTTTACCGGACAATAAACAAGAGGGGCGGCGTCAGGCTTCCGGCTGCTTGCGGATCAGGTAGCGGTGCGTTCCCTCGAAAACCAGGGCGTCGTGTTGATTGTGAATGGCCGCCCGCATGGTCAGAATGCCGGTGGTCCTTTGCGGCGTCAGTTCGACGATCTCCAGTTCCGGGTAAAGGGTGTCGCCGCGATAAACCGGTTGCAGCAGGCGGCCTGAAATGTCGAGCATGCCCTTCAGGCTGTCGGCCACCTGGCGGGGGAAGTCGCCGGCCCCGGCGGCGCTTTGGATCAGCACCATCATGCCGTGAGCCAGCATGTCGGGATGGCCCCGTTCGCGGCAGTATTCGACGTCGTAATGGATGGGGTCGTTGTCCCCCGACGCCGCCTGGAACATGGCGAACAGGCCACCGGTCATGGTCCTGGAGGGCAGGACGTAGGTTTCGCCCAGCCTGAAGTCATCGAAATAGCGCGAAGGCGTCTGCCGGCGCTTCCGGGGCGGGGTGGGGCTTGTCATGGTCTTTCCTTCCGAAGTTTCCATTTCCCGTCAGGCCCGGGCATCGCCGTCCAGGTGATAGGCCGGGCGGGAACGGTTGAGGTGATCGGCCATGGCCTCGGACGCTCCCTCCGGGTCATGGGACTGGATCAGCCGCAGCAACTGCTCGTGTTCTTCCAGGGTGTAGCGTTCGTTGCCCTGCCAGTGCAGGGCCCGGGAGTGAAACTTTTCCAGCCAACCGAGCATGGCGTGGCTGGTCGCCTCGAAGATGGGGTTCCCGGTAATGGCGGCGATGGCGGTGTGAAAGGCCATGTCCGCCTTGACGAATTCCGTCGGGTCCCGGTCCAGTTGCCGGTGCTGCCGGTCCAGGGCGTCGCGCAGGGCGCGGATGTCTTCGGCCGTCGCCATCTCGGCGGCCTTGCGGACGATCCCGGTTTCGAAGAACAGCCGGGCGTCCTTCAGGTGTTCCAGGGAATCGGGGGAACTGGCCAGCAGGTGCCGGGCCGCCAGGTCGATTTGCGACAGCACCCCGGCGGCGGTCGGGTTTTGAACGGTCGGCCGCTGGCCGTGGCTGATGCGGATCAGTCCGACGCCATGCAGGTGCTGCAGGGCCTCGCGGATGGCGGGGCGGCCGACGCCGAAATACGCCATCAGTTCCCGCTCCGAGGGCAGGGTGTCTCCCGGCGCATAGTCTCCTGTCTCGATCATCTCGAACAGGCGGGCGATGACGTCGTCCGACAGTTTCCGCTTTACGATCTTTTCCTGCTTTTCGAACACGGACGACTCCTTTTCATCCCGAGCCTGTTCCGACAATAAGGCTCATCACACTGGAAAATAACAGAAAAAAGATTCTGCAAAAGATTATTGACACAATCACCCTATTAGTATCTCATCATACCAGTTTGAACAAGAAATGATTTTGATCATACCAAAAAGCTTGATCTCATCAGGCTGGTTGCATTAGTGATGGGCGCCCACCTGATCGACGGCCGGAGCCGGGCACACGAGGAAAGGACGAAACCAGATGACGGTTGTTGCGCTTTTGGGGGCCGGCGGAAAGATGGGCTTTCGCCTGTCGGTCATGGGCGAGTCCAGAGACTACATGATGTCGATCCCGGTGCTTAACGGCACGCCCTGGACAAGTTGCCGGGCAAGGGCGTGACCACCTACAATCGATCCGACATGGACCGCGCCACGTGTTCTCGGTCCGATCCTTTGGGTCAAAGAGACGTTCAGCGGTGATTGAAATCAGAAATCAATAGGAAGAACCATGTCGACACAATCAAATCCACCAGGTTCCAATATCTCCCTGGAAGAACGGGCCCGCCGCATTCGCGTCTACGGATTGCGCATGGCGGAGGTCGTCGGCAAGACCTATATCGGGCAGATTCTTGCCCTGGCGGACGTCCTGGCGGTTCTCTATTTCCACGCCCTGGACTACAAGCCGGAGGACCCCGAATGGGAGGGCCGCGACCGGTTTTTCCTGTCCCACGGGCATCTGGCGATTGCGCTCTACGGCGCCCTGATCGAGGCGGGTATCATCCCCGAAGATGAGATCGAAACCTACAGCCTGGACGACAGCCGGTTGCCCATCTCGAGCCAGCCCGCCTACACGCCGGGTGTCGAGATCGCCAGCGGCACCCTCGGCCACGGGCTCGGCATCGCCGTCGGTTCGGCGCTCGCCATGCGGCGGCGGGGCAAGACCCCGTTCATGTATTGCATGACGTCGGACGGGGAAAGCAACGAAGGCTCGGTCTGGGAGGCCGCGCTCAATGCCGGTCATCACAAGCTGAAGAACCTGATCGTCATCATGGACAACAACGACATGCAGAATGACGGGCCGTCGTCGGAAGTGATGAACCTGGAACCCATTGACGACAAGTGGACGGCCTTCGGCTTCCAGGTCTGGCGGGTCAACGGCAACGATATTCCGGCCTTGTGCCAGGCCTTCGACGAGGCGCGAAATTCCGACGTGGACAAGCCCCGGATGATTATTTGCGACAATCAAATGGGCAAGGGTGTCTCTTTCATCGAGCACCGCGAACGGCAAATCCATTTCACCGCCTGGTCGCCCGACGACTTCGCGCGCGCATTCAAGGAACTCGAACAAGGAGTTTCGCAATGAGACCGGCAAGACTTCAATCCCGCTACGAACCCCGGAAACCGGGTCCCGGCCTGTCGTCCATGTCGCTGGAGGCGTTCGAATCCGAAGGCCTGCCGACCCGCGCCGCGCCGTTCGGCCGGGCGCTGGCGGAGATCGCCCGCAACAACCCGGATGTGACGGCGGTGTCCGGCGACCTGTATTCCGTCACCGACATGCACCAGTTCGTCGAGGAATTCCCCGACCGGTTCGTCCAGGTGGGGATTTCCGAACAGGCCCTGGCCTGTGTCGCGGCGGGCATGGCGCGGGAAGGCGACACGGTTTTCGCCACCACTTACGCCGCGTTTGCCGCCCGGCGGGCCTACGATTTCATCTATCAGGCCATCGGCGAGGAAAACCTCGACGTCAAGATCATAGGCGCCGTGCCCGGCCTGACCATCGGTTACGGACCGACCCACATGGCGTCGGACGATGTCGCGATCTTTCGCAACGTTCCCGACCTGACCATCGTCGACCCTTGTGACGCGTTGGATACCGAACAGGCAACCCATGCCATCGCGGAATACGACGGCCCGGTCTATATGCGCATTCCCCGGGTGAACGTGCCGATGATTCTGGACCAGTACGACTACAAGTTCGAACTCGGCAAGGCCAAGATGCTGCAGGACGCTTCGGACGTTCTGTTCATCTCCACCGGCCTGATGACCGTTCGCTGCCTCCTGGCGGCGCGGGAGTTGGCAAAGGACTCGATTGACTGCGCCGTTCTGCACGTCCCGACCATCAAGCCGCTGGATGCGAAGGCGGTCCTCAATGCCTGTTCCAAGCCCGGACGCCTGGTCGTCGTCGCGGAAAATCATTCGGTGCTTGGCGGCCTGGGAGAGGCCATCTCATCGACGCTTGTCACCGCCGGCGTCATGCCGACGGCCTTTCGGCAAATCGGCATCCCGGACGTCTTCACCGATGCCGGGACCCTGCCAACGCTCAACAACAGATACGGCCTTTCGGTCGTGGAAGTCTGCAAATCCGTCAAGGGCTGGCTGGGATAGCCGCCACGGACTCGCATCGATCTAAAGGGAAAGACGAATGACACAATCGACCACCAACCCGCTGACCAATGTCAGCCTGGAAGAACGCGCCTACCGGATTCGCCGCTATGCGGTCCGCATGGGCGAGGTCCAGGGGCAGGGCTACGTCGGTCAGGCGCTCGGTTTCGCCGACGTCCTGGCCGTGACCTATTTTCACGCCCTCACTTACAAACCGGAAGATCCGGAGTGGGAAGGCCGGGACCGGCTTTATCTCTCCATCGGCCATTACGCCATCGCCCTTTACGCCGCCTTGATGGAGGCCGGCGTTCTGCCCGAGAACGAGTTGGAGACCTATGGCGCCGACGACAGCCGCATGCCCATGTCGGGCATGGCCGCCTACACGCCGGGAATGGAAATCACCGGCGGTTCCCTCGGCCATGGCCTCGGCATCGCCGTCGGCGCCTGTCTCGGCCTGAAGCAGAAACGCTCGGATTCGTTCGTCTACAACTTGCTGTCCGACGGCGAGCTTGGCGAGGGCTCGACCTGGGAAGCGGCTATGTCGGCGTCCCACCACAGGCTCGACAATCTGATCGCCATCGTCGACTTCAATAACCAGCAGGCCGACGGACCATCGACGGAGATGCTCAGCTCCGAGCCCCTGGATGCGAAATGGGAGGCCTTCGGCTGGTTCACCCAACGCGTCGACGGCAACGATATCGACGCGCTCGTCAAAGCCTTCGATGCGGCCCGCCGTCATGACGGGGCACAACCCCGGGTGATCATCTGCAACACCGCCATGTGCAAGGGCGTGCCGTTCCTGGAGGCCCGCGACAAGAACCACTTCATCCGCGTCGAGGCCAACGAATGGGAACTGGCGCTGAAGGCTCTCGACGAAGGGAGACCGCAATTATGAAATTCGACAAGTACACCCCGAGGACGCCGGACCCGAACAAGCCGCGCCTGAAGACATCGGCCATGATCGCCTCGCTGGCGGCGGAAGGCCTGCCGACGAAACCGGCCCCCTTCGGACACGCCCTTTGCAGGGTGGCCGAGGCCCGGCCCGACGTGATCGGCATGACCGCCGATCTGAGCAAATACACGGACATGCACATCTTCGCCGAAAAGTATCCCGAACGATTTTTTCAGATGGGGATGGCGGAACAGTTGATGATCAGCGCCGCAGCAGGCATGGCGCGGGAGGGCTTCACCGTCTACGCCTCCACCTACGCCGTGTTCGCCGCCCGGCGGGCCTACGACTTCATCTGCATGGCCATTGCCGAGGAAATGCTGGACGTCAAGATCGTCTGCGCCCTGCCGGGTCTCAGCACCGGCTACGGCCCGAGCCATCAGGCGACCGAGGACCTGGCCATTTTCCGCGGCCTTCCCAACATGACCATCATCGACCCCTGCGACGCCCTCGACACCGAGCAGGCGACCCACGCCATCGCCGATTACCGGGGGCCGGTCTACATGCGCCTGCTGCGCGGCAAGGTGCCGGACGTCCTCGGCGAATACGGCTACCGGTTCGAACTGGGCAAGGCGAAAATGGTTCGCGGCGGCAATGACGTCCTGTTCATTTCCACCGGCCTGATGACCATGCGAACCCTGGAGGCGGCCAAGCAACTGGAAGCCGACAACATCGACTGCGCGGTGCTGCACGTTCCGACCGTCAAGCCGCTCGACACGGCGTCGATCATCGAGGCCGCGGGCAAGACCGGCCGCATGGTTGTGGTGGCGGAAAATCACACCGTTGTCGGTGGCCTCGGCGAAGGTGTCGCGCGAACGCTGTTGAGCGAGGGGCTTGCGCCGAAGTTCCGTCATATCGGCCTGCCCGATGAATTCCTCGACGCCGGGGCCCTGCCGACTCTGCACGACCGCTACGGCATTTCGGTCGACGCCGTCTGCCGCCGGGTCAAGGGCTGGCTTGACTGAGCCGCCAATTCAAGTAGGAATAAAGATCATGAGCAACACGGAAGTCACCCGCATCGTTTTCCTCGACCGGGACACCATCGGTCCCAGCGTCCAGGTCAGGCGCCCGGATTTCGATCACGAGTGGATCGAATACGACCGCACCGCCCCCGAACTGGTCGCCGAGCGGCTCGCCGGGGCGGACATCGCCATCACCAACAAGGCGCCCATCGGGGCCAGGGAATTGGCGGCGGCGCCCAATCTGAAAATGATCGCCATCGCCGCCACCGGCTATGACGTCATCGACCTGGAGGCCTGCAAGGAGCGCGGCGTCGTCGTTTCCAATGTGCGGGGATACGCCGTCAACACGGTTCCCGAACACGTCTTCTCCCTGATCCTGTCGCTGCGCCGTTCCATCATCGGCTTCCGTCGGGACGTTGCCAACGGCGAATGGCAGAAGGCGGCGCAGTTCTGCTTTTTCAACCATCCCATTTCCGACTTGCGGGGCAGCCGTCTCGGCATCGTCGGCGAGGGGGTTCTCGGCCAGTCGGTGGCCGCCATCGGCCGCAACGGTTTCGGGATGGAGCCCGTGTTCCTGGATCACGAGTATGTCTCGGACGAGGCGAGGAAGGACGGCGTCTTCGTGTCCAAGGACGAACTGCTGGAAACGTCGGACGCCATTTCCCTGCATTGTCCATTGCTGCCGTCGACCCGCGACATGTTCGGGATTGAGCAGTTCCGGCAAATGAAGCGGACGGCGATCATCGTCAACACGGCCCGCGGCGGACTGATCGAGGACGCGGCCCTGGCCCGGGCCCTCGACGAGGGGCTCATCGGCGGCGCCGCCATCGACGTCCTCGCCGTCGAGCCGCCGCCCGACGACCATCCGTTTTTCAAGTTGCTGGAAAGGCCCAACTTCATTCTCACCCCCCACGTCGCCTGGGCCAGCGACGAGGCCATGCAAACCCTTTGGGACCAGGTGGTCGAGCATATCGGGAATTTTCACGCCGGTGCGCCCTCCAATGTTGTCGTCTGACGGCTCGGCCTTTCTGACCGGCCTGTTCCGAACCGCCGTCGCCTCGGCGGACCCGGCGCGGGTGATCGCCCGTTATCTTCCCGCACCTCCCAGGGGCCGGACCATCGTTCTCGGCGCCGGCAAGGCGTCCGCCGCCATGGCGCGGGCGGTCGAGGACGCCTGGTCCGGCCCGTTGGAGGGGTTGGTCGTCACCCGCTACGGCCATGGCGTACCTTGCCAACACATCGAAATCGTCGAGGCCGCCCATCCCGTTCCCGACCAGGCCGGGCGGGACGCGGCCGGGCGGATTTTGGAAATCGCGCAATCGGCGGGCCCGGACGATCTGGTGCTGTTCTTGATTTCCGGCGGCGGCTCCTCCCTGCTGACCCTGCCCGCCGAACCGTTCACCCTGGCCGACAAGCAGGCGGTCAACGAGGCCCTGCTCAGGTCCGGCGCTTCCATCGGCGAGATGAACTGCGTGCGCAAACACATGTCCGCCATCAAGGGCGGGCGGCTGCAGGAGGCGGCGGCCCCGGCGCGCACCGTGACCCTGACCATTTCCGACGTGCCCGGGGACGACCCGGCGGTGATTGCCTCCGGGCCGACGGTGCCCGATGGAACGACCAGCGCCGAGGCCCTCGCGATCCTCGAACGCAATGCCGTCCCCATGTCCGAGAAGATGCGCGCATGGCTGCGCTCCGCCGAGTCGGAATCTCCCAAGCCCGGCGATCCGGCCTTTCGCAATCTCGATGTGCGCATGATCGCGACGCCGCAGATGGCCCTCGAGGCCGCCGCCGGGGAGGCCGGGAAAGCGGGTTTCGCCGTGCACATCCTGGGCGACGCCATCGAGGGAGAGGCCCGTGATGTGGCCGCCGTTCACGCCGCCATCGTCAAGCAGATCGTTTCCCGTGGGCAGCCTTTCCAGGCCCCCTGCGTTCTGTTGTCCGGGGGCGAAACCACGGTGACGGTGCGCGGCGGCGGGCGCGGCGGGCGCAATGTGGAATTCCTCCTCGCCCTCGCCCTCGCCCTCGACGGCGCCGCCGATGTTTACGCAT
The DNA here is from genome assembly GCA_964344645.1 of uncultured Thalassospiraceae bacterium. Lineage (GTDB taxonomy): Bacteria > Pseudomonadota > Alphaproteobacteria > Rhodospirillales > JABHCV01 > JACNJU01. Next base: position 187,799 of record CAYFOJ010000001.1, on the reverse strand, counting down.
TGGCCTGCGATACGGACGGGGTCGATGGGGCCGAGGAAGTGGCCGGCGCGGTGGTCGGCCCGGACACGCTGCGCCGCGCCGGGACCCTGGGCCTTGATGTTCGCGCCGCCCTCGACGATAATGACGCCCATCGGTTTTTCGAAGCCCTCGGCGATCAAGTCATCACAGGGCCGACCCTGACCAACGTCAACGATTTTCGCGCCATCCTCATCGGCGGGTGCGATCCTTCCCGTGCGAGTACTGGAGAATCCCTATGACCGTCATCCTTCATTCTCACCCAGGCGACGTCCTGAACGATGAGGAACTGCAGCCCTGGCGCGACGTGCCCGTCGCGGTGGCGGTGGACCAGGCGCCGGAGGCCCGGGTCGACATCGCCATCCGTCCCATCAACCCGCCGGGGAAACAGCCGAGGCTGTTCGGCCGCGCCGTCACCGTGCTTTGCGACCCACCGGATTTCGGCTCGGTCCTTCACGCCGTGGACATCGTCGGTCCCGGTGATGTCCTGGTGATCGCCGCCGGGGGTCATGGCGATGCCGCCATGATCGGTGAAATACTTTGCGGTCACCTTCGTTCCAAGGGCGGGACGGGCATGGTCTGCGACGGCGCCGTGCGCGACGTGGCGGCCCTGGCCGGGTGGAGCAATTTTTCCGTGTTCACCCGGTTCATCAACGCCAAGGGGCCCGAGGGCGCGGAACGGGGGTCCGTGCAGGCGCCGGTCAATATCGGCGGCCGGCTCGTCAGTCCCGGGGACCTGATCATCGGCGACGACGACGGCCTCGCCGCCCTGTCGCCGGACCTGGCGCGCGGGCGCATCGGCGAGGCGCGCAAGAAAATCGACCTTGAAGAAAAATGGGTCGCCTCCCTGGCCCGGGGAACTTCGATTGCCGACACCTTTGACCTTTCCCCCGCGGCCGGGCCGTCAGGAACAAATTCATGAAACGATCACGTAACGCGAAAATCATCGCCACCCTCGGCCCCGGCCGGTCGTCCAGGGAGGAGATCGCCGAACTCGTCGAGGCGGGGGCGGACGTCTTCCGTCTCAATTTTTCCCACGGCCGTCACGAGGACCACAAGCGGCGTTACGACATCATCCGCTCCCTCGAGGACGAGTACCGGCGTCCTATCGGCATTCTCGTCGACTTGCAGGGGCCGAAGTTGCGGGTGGGGGAATTCGAAGACGGCTCCATCGAGCTCGAGCGGGGCCAGTCGTTCCGGCTGGAGCTGACGGACCGGAAGGGCAACCGGGATTTCGCCCCGCTGCCCCACCCGGAGATTTTCGCCGCCCTGCGCCCGGAAATGGAACTGTTGCTGGACGACGGCCGCATCCGCCTGTGTGTGGAGAAGGCGGGGGCGGATTTCGCCGAAACCCGCGTCATGTTCGGCGGCGTGCTGTCGAACCACAAGGGGGTCAACGTGCCGAGCGCGATCCTCGACCTGTCGCCCTTGACGGACAAGGACCGGGAGGACTTGCGCTACGGTCTGGAACTGGGGGCGGACTGGGTGGCGCTGTCGTTTGTTCAGCGCCCGAGCGACGTCGAGGAAATCCGTTCCATCGTCGACGGTCGGGCGGGAATCATGGCCAAGCTTGAAAAGCCCTCGGCGATCGAACACCTGCACGGCATCGTCGAACTCGCCGACGCGGTGATGGTGGCCCGCGGCGACCTGGGCGTGGAACTGCCGCCGGAGGACGTTCCCGTCCAGCAGAAACGGATCATCAACGCCTGCCGGGCGCTCGGGCGTCCGGTGGTGGTGGCGACGCAGATGCTGGACAGCATGATCAGCGCGCCGACGCCGACCCGGGCCGAGGCCTCCGACGTCGCCACGGCGATCTACGACGGCGCCGACGCGGTGATGCTGTCGGCGGAAACGGCGGTCGGCGATTACCCCCTGGAATCGGTCGCCATCATGGACCGGATCATCGCCCGGGTCGAACAGGACCAGCTTTACCGGTCGATCACCGATGCCGCCCGCTCCGTGCCCGAGGCGACCCCGGCGGACGCTATCAGCGCGGCGGCCCGGCAGACGGCGGAGACCATCTCGGCCCAGGCCATCGTCTCGTTTTCATCGACCGGTTCGACGACCCTGCGCATCGCCCGGGAGCGGCCGGCGGTGCCGATCCTCGGCCTGACGCCGAACCGGGACGTGGCCCGGCGGCTGGTGCTGATCTGGGGCGTCCACTCGATCCCCACCAAGGATGTATCCAGCTTCCGGGAAATGACCGGAAAGTCGATCCGTTTTTCCATGCGCCAGGATTTCGCCAAGGCCGGGGACCGCATCGTCATCGTCGCCGGCATTCCCTTCGGAACACCGGGCGGAACCAACACGGTTCACATCGCCGACGTGGGGTAGGGCGGGTTGCTTGAAGTCTCGGTCCTTCAACGGACCTGCGGGCTGAGCCGCCGGATGACGACTTCGGCCCGGAAGATTTTTTCCCGGCCCGGGCCGCAGGAATCCTCGAAGGTTTCGTCGTCGAGTAGCTTCACGGACTGATAGGCCAGGTCCTCGACGGGAACATGGATGGAGGAGACGCCGCCGCCGATCCAGGCGTAGAAGGACGGATCGCCATAGCCGACGAAGGCGGCCTCGTTGCCGTCCCGTCGGCCGACGTCCATGTAGGCGCTGAGCGCCCCGTTGGAAATTTCAAAACCGCCGCATACCATGGCCGTCGCCAGGTTTTCGGTCAGGATTCTCCTGGCGTGTCTTTCTCCTTCACGGAACGACGGGGCGTCGAGGAACTGAAGCTTCGGGTCTTCCTTCAGGCCCGCCGCCGCCAATCCGTCGAGGAAGGCCCGCCGCCGCTCCCGCCCGGACGACAAGGCCGGGGTGGCGCCGATGTAGGCGATTCGCCGATGGCCTTCCGCCGCCAGACGCACCACCGCCTCGCCGAGGGCGTCGTGATCGTTGATGAGCACGGCGGCGGAGGGCACGTCGAGGGGGCGGTGGCGGATCAACTGAATGACTTTCAGGTTGCCGAAACTTTCGCCGCTGTCCCCGTCTGCGCCCGGGGCCGGCACCATGACCACGGCCCGGGCCTGGACCTCCCGCAGGCGGTTGATGGATTGACACTCGATTTCGATGTTGTCGTCGGTCAGATGAATAATGAGCTGATAGCCGTGTTCCTTGCAGGCCTTGGCCATGGTGTCGGCGAAGCGGGCATAGAACTCGTTGACGATGTTGGGAAGCAGCAGCCCGACGATTTTCGTCCCGTCGCCCCGCATGGCCATGGCGGCGGCGTTGCGCACATACCCCAGCTCCCGCGCCCGTTGCTGAACCCGTTCGCGGGTTTTTTGCTGCACGTTGGGATGATCGGACAGGGCCCGGGAAACGGTCATGTGCGAGATGCCGAGATCCCGGGCGATGGATTTGATGGTGACGCGGTTCGACACTTCTGGTTCTCCGAAAAAAGCGGGCGACTCGATCATTCCGGCCAATTGTAGCCTTGACAGGCCGATTGGAAAAGGGGTAATTGTTCACGTGAACATCATTTTTCGTCACGGAACGGAACAAGCCGCCATGAAAGGCGGGAAAGGAGCTTTGGCGTGTCGGTGACCCTGGATCAACGATGCCGGAAATTGCTGGAAGATCTGGGCCTTGCCTCAGGCGGCGAGGTCGACTTCGTCGAGCCCCTGACCGGCGGGGTCGCCTCGGATATCGCCATGATCGGCGTCGGGTCGCGGCGCTATTGCGCCAAGTTCGCCCTGGCCAAACTGAAGGTCGCCGCCGAGTGGCTGGCCCCGGTTCACCGCAACAAGGCGGAATACGCCTGGCTCGAAGCGGCGGCGTCGATTGCCCCCGATCATGCGGTGCGGCTTTTCGGGCGCTCGGAAACCGAAAACGGCTTCGTCATGGAGTATTTGCAGGGCGACGGCGTGTTCCTGTGGAAGACGGCGCTTCTTCAGGAGGCCCCGGCGGCGGACGAAGCGGCCCGGGTCGGCGACTATCTGGGCCGGATTCACGCCGCCTCCGCCGCCGCCGGTTTCGACCGCTCCCCCTTCCAGAACCGGGACGACTTCCTGGCCTTGCGGATTGAACCCTATCTGCTCTACACGGCGGACCGTTGCCCCGATGTCGCCGACGACCTGACCGCCATGGCCGATGAACTGTACAACGGCGATCTGGTTCTGGTTCATGGGGACGTCAGCCCGAAAAACATCTTTTTCCGCGACGGCCATCCCCTGTTTCTCGACGCCGAATGCGCCACCATGGGGGACGCAAGCTTCGATCCGGCCTTCTGCCTCAACCATCTTGTGCTGAAGGCGGTGCATCTGCCGGGGTCGCGAGGGACGTTGTTGCAAGGGGTCTTGGACTTCTGGCGTGCCTACGCCGCCCATGTCCAATGGGAAAGCGCGGCCGGGCTGGAGGCGCGCATCTGCCGCCTGCTGCCGGCCCTGATGTTGGCCCGGGTGGATGGGAAATCCCCCGTGGAATATTTCGGCGACGGGGAAAAGGAAACGGTGCGGCGCCTGTCGCGGCCCCTGATCCGCTGCCCCCGGAGCGACTTGCGGCGTGTCGTGGAAGACATCGCCGGTGAATTGAAAGGATAAGTATTTGTCTACGATTACATCCGTCATGGGAAGACGCGTCTGGGATTCCCGCGGCAATCCGTCGGTGGAGGTCGACGTGGTTCTCGATAGCGGCGCCATGGGCCGGGCCATCGCCCCGGCAGGCGCCTCCCGCGGCACACGCGAGGCCATTGATCTGCGCGACGGCGGGCAGGCGATGCGGGGGATGGATGTCGCCACCGCCCTGAACAGCGTCAACCAGGTCATCGCCCCGGCCCTGAAGGGACTGGACGCGGGAGACCAGCAAGCCGTTGACGACGCCATCCTGGCCCTCGATCCCTCTCCCCTGAAGGACAGCCTGGGCGGCAACGCCACGGTGGCGACGTCGCTGGCGGTGTTGTGGGCGGCGGCCCGGGAGGCGGAAAAACCCCTGTGGCGTCATGTGGCGGACCGCTACGGCTGCACCCCGTCCGTCCCCCTGCCGGAAATTCAGATTTTCGGCGGCGGCGCCCATGCGGGCAGGCGCGTCGATATTCAGGACTTCATGATCATGGTGCCCGGGGCGTCCAATTTCGACCAGGTGATGGAGATTACCAACGAGGTCTACTTCGCCGCCGGCGACATTATGGCGTCGAAGGGCAAGCTGGCCGGGGTCGCCGACGAGGGGGGCTGGTGGCCCAACTTCGACAGTAACGAAGAGGCCTTGGAAACCCTGGTCGCGGCCATCGAGAAGGCGGGCGAAAAGCCGGGCGAGCGGGTTGTCATCTCGCTCGATATCGCGGCCTCGGAATTCGGCGACAAGGGCCGCTACCGGCTGGCCCTGGAAGACCGTGACATGGACAGCGCCGCCCTGATCGACATGCTTGGCGGCTGGCTCGCCGCCTATCCCATCGTCTCCATCGAGGATCCCCTGGGCGAGGACGACCGGGAAGGCACGGTGGAATTCACCCGCCGTTTCGGCGACCGGGTACAGATCATCGGCGACGACTATTGCGTCACCAAGGCCGGACTGGTCGAGCAGGCGGCCCGGGAAGGGGCCTGCAACGCGGTTCTGGTCAAGGTCAACCAGGTGGGCACGGTCAGCGAGGCCGTCGAAACCTTCCAGGCCGCCCGGAAGGCCGGTTGGGGGGCGGTGGTTTCGGCCCGTTCGGGGGAAACCGAGGACGTCTCGATCAGCCATCTCGCCACGGGACTGGGATGCGGGCAATTGAAGGTCGGTTCCTTCACCCGCTCCGAGCGCATGGCGAAATGGAACGAATGCCTACGAATTCAAGAAACCCTCGGCGCGGAAACGTTTGCCGGCGGCAAGCCCCTAGCCAAGACCTGGTGGGGCGGAAAACATTGTTGAAAAATCAATAAAGAAATCATTCGCCATCCCGCCCGGAAACGCGAAATGGAGGGCCCGGGGGCCCTCCACTCGGCGTTGTTTGACGATCGGGGTTTGAGTCAGCCGCCGTCCTTGGCCGCCTTCATCAGGAAGTCGAGAACCAGTTTCCGTTCGTCCTGCTCCAGACCGGCCCGTTCGAACATGGTCTTGGTGATGCCCTTCCACTGCAGCTTGGTGAAGTTGCCGGGCTCGCGCGGACCGTGGCAGACGGTGCAGCGTTCGTAGAACATCCGCTCGCCCGGTTCCATCTCGGCCATGAAGCTGGCCAACCGTTCGCTGCCCCGTTCCGCGTTGACCGTCTCGTCGCTGATCGACAGGGCGACCGGGGCGAGAATGGCCGGCGGTTCGTAGGCCTGGTTGGGGCCGTCCGGGTCGGTGCACTTCTTCACCGAGGCCAGGCAGGTGTTGGCCGAGGTCGCCTGGCTGAGCCCACTGGAACGTTGGGTCGAGGTGATGAAGTTGATCAGGCCCGAATTACACCGGCCCTTGCTGTCCACCGACGGCCAGCAGCCTTCGTAGATGCTGATCACGCCCTTCATGATGTTGTCGGTGACCACCGCGCCGACGATGATGGCGCCACGGTCGTTGTAGACTTCCATCAGGTCGCCGTCCTTGATGCCCCGTTCGGCCGCGTCCTGGGTGTTGATCAGGCAGGGTTCGCGGTCTTGAATGGCATGGCGGGCGCGCACCCGGTCGGCGTTGGCCATCTGCGAATGCAGGCGGTAGTAGGGGTGCGGGCTGACGACGTGGACCTGGCCTTCCTTGGCGTTGCCGAGGAATTCATGGGCCTCGAGATACTTCGGAATGCCCGGGCAGTCGTCGATATTCATGTCGGCGATGGTCTTGCAGTACATTTCCACCTTGCCCGATTGCGTGTGCAGCGGGTGCTTGTCCGGATCCTGGCGGAAGTCGCCGTGGCGGACCCACTTGTGGGCTTCCTTCGGCGTCGGCAGATCGACCCAGCCTTTTTCCCAGAACTCTTCGAAGGGCACCCCGGTCTTCGCCTGCTCGTAGCTGTAGCGGAGGATTTCCGGCATGTCCTTGGTTTCCGTGAACTGGGCATCGACGCCGATCATCTCGGCCATGCGGCGGAAGATCTCGAAGTCGTCCAGGCTTTCGCCGACCGGTTCGATGGCCTTCTTCATGGCGTAGATCTTGTTGTTGGAATAGGTGCCGCCCGACGTGATGTCGTCGCGTTCCAGCGAGGTGGTCGCCGGCAGGACGATGTCGGCCCAGCGGGTCGAGGCCGTCCACCACGGTTCGTGGACGACGATGGTGTCCACCGCCTGCAACGCCTTGACCAGGCGGTTGGTGTCCTGCTGGTGGGACATGAAGTTGACGCCGGCGTTGTAGACCATTTTCACCGTTTTCGGATAGGTGGTCTCGTTGCCGTTGTAGCGGATCTTCTTGCCCGGGTTTTCCAGCATGTCGGTGATGCGCGACGCGGGGCAGAAATTCGGCGTGAAGTTCTTGCCCTGGGACAGGCCGACGGGCAGGGCGTTGCCGCCTTGCGGCATGCCGCCGTTGCCGTAGTGCCAGGAGAAGCCGAAGCCCTCGCCGGGTTTGCCGATGTTGCCGATCAGGGCGCAGAAGTTGACGATGGCCCAGTGGGTCATCTCTCCGTGCTGGGCCCGCTGCAGGGACCAGGCGCCGGCGAACTGGGTCCGCTTGGTGGCGAAGGTTTCCGCCATCTGCTTGATCTTGTCTTCGGCGATGCCGGTGATGGCGGCGGCCCAGGCCGGGGTCTTGGCGACGCCGTCTTCCTTGCCGGTGATGTAGTCGAGCCATTTTTCCGAGCCCACGGTGTACTTGTCCAGGAACGCCTGGTCATGCAGGCCCTTGCTGTAGACATGGTGGGCGAAGGCGGAAAACAGCGCCACGTCCGTGTTGGGAATGATCTTCACCCATTCGGATTTCACCCACTGATCGGTGGTCGTGTTCTGCGGGTTGATGGAGACGAACTTGATGCCCCGGTCGCGGATTTTCTCCCAGCGGGGATACATCTGATGGTCGGCGACCCGGTATTCGATGCGGTTGTTCTTGAACGGATCGCAACCGACCCAGACGACGATTTCCGAATGCTCCAGCAGGTTTTCCCAGGCCGTCTGCGGCGAGTAGACCTCCATGTCGCCGACGATGTGCGGCAGGCTGACCTGCGAGGCGCCGCCCGACCAGTCGCCGACGGTGATGGTGGAACCGCCGAGCAGGTTGAAGAAGCGTCCCTGCAGGACGTTGGGGCGCATCAAACCGGCGTGGGACCAGCCGCCGTAGGAACTGTTGAAAATGGCCTCGTTGCCGTGTTTCTCGATGATGTCGAGAATTTCCTTGGTCACCATCTTCAGGGCGGTGTCCCAATCGACCCGGACGAAGGGCTCCTTGTCGCGCAGTTCCGGTTTGCGGAAACCGGGCTTGTCCCAGTTCTCCAGGTAGGATTTGCGCACCATCGGGTATTTCACCCGGGTGCGGTGATAGGTACGGTCGAGGACGCCCTCGGTGAGCATGGAGGTGGGACGGGCATCGATTTCGGGAATCGTCTCGACGCCGACCATCTTGCCGTTTTCGATCAGGGCGTTGAAGGCGCCGTAATGGGTGGCGTGGAAAATCTTCCGGGCGCTGTCGGTGGCCGCCATCAGGGCTTTCGCCGCGGTGGAACTCATCAGTCCGGCGATCGCCGCCGCCCTGCCGGTGCCCTTGATGAAGGAACGTCTGCTGATAAACATCTTTCTAACTCCTGGTTATGGTCATGGCGTTTGCTATGAGGAGGAGTCTAAAAGAGACATGTGAATGACGTTCTCGCTGGCCATGAACACAGGGTTGAAATATGTTAAATCTTGTTAACAGGAGCAAAGCCCCGTCATGGACCCCAAACCGAGCCACATCGTCGTCGTCGAGGACGAACCCGTGTCCCGGGCCAAACTGGCGGGCTACTTCAAGAACGAGGGCTACCGGGTCAGCGAGGCCGCCAACGGCGGCGAGATGAACGCCATTCTCGACCGGGACCCGGCGGACCTGCTGCTGCTCGACATCAACCTGCCCGGCGACGACGGCCTGGTCCTGGCCCGTGAACAGCGGGGCAAATCCGATATCGGCATCATCCTGGTGACCGGGCGCACGGACGAGGTGGACCGTATCGTCGGCCTGGAGATCGGCGCCGACGACTACGTCACCAAGCCGGTGAACTTCCGCGAGTTGCTGGCCCGGGCGAAGAATTTGCTGAGGCGCACCCAGGCCGCCCGGGCGGCCCGGCGGGACGACGTCCCGGTCCGCTTCTCAGGGTGGCTGTTCGACGGGGTGAAGCGGCGGCTGATCGCGCCCGACGGCGGCAAGGTCGAGATCACCCGGGCCGAGTACGAACTGCTCCTCGCCTTCACCCGGCATCCGGGACAGGTGCTGAGCCGCGACCGGCTGCTCGATTACATCACCCACCGGACCTGGGACCCGGGGGACCGGACCATCGACGTGCTGGTCCGCCGCCTGCGCCAGAAGATCGAGGCCGATCCGAAAAGCCCGGAACTCATCGTCACCGCCCACGGCGAAGGCTACCTGTTCACCGGCGGCGGGGATTAGAGGGCTCTCATTTGACCGGCGATTTCCGATTTAAGTCCGGTCAGCCCGTTGACGGCGTATTGCCTCCACTTCGGCCCTCTCTCAAGCAATTCGTGCCAGGCGCTCTCCAATTCGCCGCGCCTGTCCACGAGTAACACTTCCAACAGCGCCTCCGCCTGATTAAGGTCCTTGCGCGCCTTGCTGCTGTCTCCGAGCCGGGCCTCGATCCGGCGTTGGGAGACGATCAGCTTATGGCATGCATAGCGTGAAGGGACGGGCACTTTCACCAGGACGCCTGCTTCATACAAGACCGCCACGTCCTCGGTTTCGTAAATGAGGTAATCCAGGAAGCGAAGCGGCTTTCCTTTTCCATGCAGTGCGGGAAGCTCTTGCAGGGAATCATCGTCGGGCCCAACGAGCGGGCAGAGGAGTTCAAAACTCATGTCTCCACCGGGAATGCTCCATTCGGCATGGCCCTTGCCCGGGTCAAGCCGCAATGCGGGCGTGAAACGGGTATCGATCTCCTTGAGAAGGGAATCAACCGGCACTTCGATCCGGTCGCCGACGGCGATGGAGATTGTTTTGAACTGGGCCAAGTCCACATCCGCCGTTACGGCCGCCGTGGCCGGAAGACGGACGCCCAGCAATCCGTCATATAACCGGAACGCATGGGTGCCCACCAACACGGCCCGGAGCCGAAAGGCGCCCGCAAAGGCAAGTCGCGCCAGAAGGCGGCCGGTAAGGGGGTCGGGTCGGGTGTAACCGGCGGCGGTCAGGGCTTTGACCATTTCCCGGGTGCGCTTCCTGTCGAGCCGCGTCTCTTCGATTGTTTCCCTGTCCCGCTCGATTTGCCGGCGGAGGTCTTCACCGTCCGGTCCGATGTATTTATGGCGCTGCTCGCCACCGACTTTTTCCTGGTGATACCAATAATCCCGGCCGTCCACCTTTTTCGTGAAAAATGAGCCTCCATACTTGAACCGGCTCATGTCGCGGCTGCGAAGCCGACTGACCAGCTCACTGTATATGGCTTGATTGGTGACCGAATGGCGTTCCATGGGACGGCCAATGTACGACCTAGTAGTCCGATTGTCAAATTGGACTACTAGTGTGATGGGTCTGAAATACGGCTCATTAATATGAGCCATATTTCAGACGCTGAATCACACGATATCAAATAGTTACGTGGCCTGTATCACCTAAATTGACCTCCTATGATCGCTTTTCCCGTTTCCTCGGTAGGCGGGAGCGCGCTGGCGATGCCGGTGCATCGTCAAGCGTTCCCAACGCCCCGAGGGGGCGGGAAAAGCGACCCGGAGGGCGGCGTTGCAAGGCTTCCGGGCATCGTCAGCCACTGCTTGTGGTGGGATGCCACCACGGCGCAGCGCCTTCCTAACCGGAAACCTTGCAACGCCGTCATAGGGGGGCAATTTAGGTGATACAGACCACTAGGTTCGCCAGTCCCCGAGCGCCTGGCAGGATTGCGTGAACAGGGACCGGTAGTTCTCGGCGAGGGTGGCGACGGCGTCCGGGCGTTGCTCCTTGGCGGCGATTTCCAAATCCCTGGACAGGTCGTGCAGCCGGGTCAGGCCCAGGCTGGCCGAGGCGCTTTTGATGGAATGGGCGAGGCGGGCGGCGGCGTCCATGTCCCCGTCTTCCACCGCTTGCATTAGCTCTTCGACGGAGTCCGGCGTCGTCTCGAAGTAGAGGCCGATCATCCGCGTCATGGTCTCTTCGCCGACGGCCCGGACATCCTCTTCCAGCATGCGGGTGTCGAGCAGGGGGGGTGCCGCCGGGGCGAGGCCGTCGAGCACCCGCGCCAATTGTTCCGGGGTGAACGGCTTGGGCAGGGACGCTTGCATGCCGGCGGCCAGATACTCCTCCATTTCTTCCTTGAAGACATGGGCCGACATGGCGACGATGGGGACGGTTTCCCCGGCCCCGCCGGGCAGGGCGCGGATGCGGCGGGTCGCCTCGACGCCGTCGATGCCGGGCAGGCTGATATCCATCAGCACGGCGTCGAAGGGGCGTTCGGCGGCGCTTTCGACGGCGCTTTCCCCGTCCCTGGCCTCGACCACCCCATGACCGGCCCGCTCCAGGAAGGCCCGGGCGATGCCCCGGTTGACGTCGTTGTCCTCGACCAGCAGGACCGACAGGGGCTTCACCGGCCGGGGCGGTTCCTCGACCGGGACCCGGGCCGGGACCATGGCCGGGTTGCCCAGTTCCAGTTCCAGGGTGAAGGAAAAGGTGCTGCCCCGGCCCCGGGCGCTTTTGACGGTGATGTCCCCGCCCATGGAGTCGATCAGCCGCTTACAGATGGCCAGTCCCAGGCCGGTGCCCTGAATGCGCCGGGTCGGCGAGGAGTCGGCCTGATAAAAGGCGTTGAACAGATGCGGGATCAGCTCCGGGTCGATGCCGACGCCGCTGTCCTCGACACTGAACTGCAGGCCGACAAGGTTCGGGTCGACGGTGCGGGCGGGTTCGATCTTCAGGACCACGGCGCCCGCGTCGGTGAATTTGACCGCATTGCCGACCAGGTTGAGCAGGACCTGGCGCAGCCGTCCCGGGTCGCCGCGCACCGCGAGAGGCACGCCCGACGCGATTTCGGCGTTGAAGCCGAGACCCTTCTGTTCCGCCGTCGGCAGCATCAGGGCGCTCAGGTCGTTGACCAGGTGCCGGGGGTCGAAGTCCACATGGTCGAGAATCAACTGGCTGGCCTCGATTTTCGAATAGTCGAGAATATCGTTGAGCACGGCGAGCAGGGTTTCGCCGGAACGCCGGATCACATCCAATCGGTTTTTCTGCTCCGGGCTCAGGCGGCCGTTTTCCAACAGCCGAAGAGACCCCAGCACCCCCATCATGGGGGTGCGGATTTCATGGCTCATGGTCGCCAGGAAGGCGGACTTGGCCCGGTTCGCCTTTTCCGCCTCGTTGCGGGCCTTGGTGTGCTCCTTGACCTCTTTTCCCAGTTCCGCGTTGGCCTCGGTCAGTTGCCGGGTACGGTCCTCGACAAGTCCTTCCAGGTGTTCCTTGTGGCGGCGCAGTTCCTTTTCCGTTTCCTTTTGTTCCGCCTCCAGGCGCCGTTTTGCCCGGGCGTTGTCCTTGAAGGCGGCGAGCACGCCGGCCATGTCGGAAAGCTCGTCGCGGCTGTCGTCGTGAATGGGGACGTCAAGATCGCCGGCGGTCAGGGCATGGGTGACGGCGGCCAACTCGCGGATGCGCCGGATGACGTTGTTGCGGACGTAGAACCACATGATCAGGGCGGCGACGGCGACGGACAGGGAGGCGAAGCCGACCAGGGCCAGCCGGGCCCGCCGCGACGTCGCCTCGGCTTCGGCGATGGCCGCCTGCATGGCGGTCTCGGCGTTTGCAACCAGGGTCTCCACATGGCCGCGCAGGTCGTCGGACAGGGCCCTGTTCATGGCCGCCAGCCGTTCGATGCTGTTGTTGGTGTCCAGGATTTGGCGGCGCAGATCGAAGGCGCCGCCACCGTCGCCGCCGGGCCGGTGCCTTTCAAGCCGGCGAATGGCCGCCTCCGCCCGTCGCCAGCGGTAGGGGTCGTCCACACCCAGCACCCGGCGCGTGACGATCTTCAGGTTAGCCCCATAGGCCTTTTCAAGACGGTCGATCTCCTCTCCGTCCATGGCCTTGCCCAGTTGGTCGGCCTGCAGCCCGATCAGGGCGCTGCGGTGGCGCAGTTCGAACATGCGTTCCATGTCGTCGACGTTGATTTCGGCGAGCCGGTCCAGGGTTTCGTGAATGGCCCGGGTGTCGGCGGGCGGCTCGGCCATGCGGTAGAGGTTGGCGATGGTCGCCGCCGTGCCGGTGACGGCGTTGGATAGCAGGGCTCCCGACAGCTCCAGGATCGCCGATGCGGCCTTGCCGATCTCGGCGAATTGGCCGTCCAGGGCCCGTGTCAGTTCGATCCGGGCGGCGACCAGACGGTTCAGTTCCTCCACATTGCCGACGATCAGGCCCGAGGCCGTACGCAGACGGGTGGTGGCCTCGGAATCGAAGCCGTGCCTTTCCAGCCCGTCGAGGATGTCGTCAAGCCTTTGCGCTCGCTCGAATAGCGAGGCGGCGACCCTTTGTCGCGTCTTCTCCGTCGCCGCCTCGGTCAGGCTGGGGGAGGCGGCGATGATCCGCGCGCCGACCTCGCCGAGAGAGCGGGCCTGGGTCAGCAGGGGCAGGGTGGTCTCGACCATGGCGCGCTGCACGTCGGCGCTGCGCTCGAAGGCGACCCAGCCGACGGCGGCCGAACCCAGGGCCAGCAGGACGAAGGCGCCGAAGGAGATCAGCAGCTTTCCGGCGATGCCTATCCGATTCATCATTCGACGATTGAACATGCCTTGCCGGGAAGATGCAAACATTGGATGATGCGGCGATGTTCGGTTATATTCGCGGCCTCGTCCTGATCGTCCTCCTGGCTGCCGCGCCGCCCCCGCCGGCGGGGGCCGGGAGCTGGGATGTCGACTACTGGGATCCGCCCTTCCGCTTCGGCGCGCCGCCCCTTTCCGACGACTACACGCCGCTGGCGGCGGCGTCGCGGAAATGGCGGTTTTGCATTTCCTATCCCCATTTGAAGGACCCCTACTGGCTCAGCGTCAATTTCGGCATGACCGAGGAGGCGCGCCGACTGGGGGTCGCCTTCCGGCTGGTCGAGGCGGGCGGCTATCCGCACCTGCGCCGCCAGATCCATCAAATCGAGGATTGTCTGTCGAAGGGGGCGGACGGGTTGATCGTCGGCGCCGTTTCCTATGGGGGACTGACCGATTTGTTCGCCGGTCTGGCCGACGGTCTGCCCGTCATCGCCGCCGTCAACGATGTGAACAGCCTGGGCGTTAGCGCCAAGATCGGGGTCTCGTGGACGGAAATGGGGGCCCAGGTGGGGGCCTATCTGGCCGCGCGTCATCCCCCGGGGACGACGCCGGCAAGGATCGCCCTGCTGCCCGGCCCCGAGGGGGCGGACTGGGTCGACTTCGTCCTGCGGGGGTTCCATCGGGCCATCGTCGGCGGCGCCGTGGAAATCGCCATCGAGAAACGCGGCGACACGGGTAAGGAAATCCAGCGCAATCTTGTCGAGGAGGTGCTGGAGGAAGCCCCCGGGGTCGATTATATCGTCGCCACCGCGCCGGGCGCCGAGGCCGCCGTCAGCCTGTTGCGCAAGGAAAATCTGGGCGGGCGGATCAAGATTATTTCCTTCTATCTCACCCACGGGGTGTCCCGGGCCATCGCCCGGGGGAAGATTCTCGCCGCGCCGACGGACAGGCCGGTCCTGCAGGGGAAAATGTCCATCGAACAGGCGGTCCGGGTGCTTGAGGGGACGGTCCGCCACCGGCACATGGGGCCGAAGATCCTGCTCGTCGACCGCGAAAGCGTCGAGGGCATTGATCCTTCCCTGTCCCTCGCCCCGGCGGCCTTCATGCCCGTCTACCGCTTGCCCTGAACCCGCCCTTTCCCGCCGCCGAGGGCTTTACTTTCAACCGGCAATGCCACACATTTTCCCTGGCTGCATAACAGGAATCGATGATGAACAAACAGTTTGAATGGACGGGGCGCAGCGATCCGGAAGACGGCGCGTTGGCGAAACGCTGGCATCACGCCGTCCGCGCCGTGGGCCCGGATGGGGAAACCCCGTCTCCCATGGCGGGGCTGGTCGGTTTCGCCTGTGATCTGGGGGTCGAACGCAACAAGGGCCGCGTCGGCGCGGCGGCGGGCCCGGACGCCATCCGCAAGGCCCTGGCCAACCTGGCCTGGCATGGCGGCGACGGCGTCATCGGCGATTTCGGCACCGTCGGCCTGGCAGAAGGCGATGGCGATCCACTGGAACGGGGGCAGGACGATCTCGGCCGCCGGGTGGATGAGGCCCTGCGCCGGGCCGGGCCGGTGCTGGTCCTGGGCGGCGGGCACGAAACGGCGGCGGGTAGTTTCAATGGCCTGCTGCGGTTTCTGGACGGCCAACCGTCGCGTCGCGTCGGCATCATCAACCTGGACGCCCATTTCGACCTGCGCACCCCGGGGGAAAACGGCGCGTCGTCGGGCACCCCGTTCCATCAGATCCACCAGGCCGCCCAAGAGCGGGGGATGGATTTCCGCTATCTCTGCCTCGGGGTGGCGGAAACCTCCAACACCCAGGCCCTGTTCGAGCGCTGCCGGGACTGGGGCGTCGGCTACAGGCTCGACAGCCAGGTCCGCGCCGCCTCCATGGAGGGGGTGCGCCGCGATATCGACGAATTCCTGGCCGATTGCGACGTGCTCTACCTGAGCGTCGATCTCGACGTCTTGCCCCATTGGCAAATGCCCGCCGTCAGCGCCCCCGCCGCCTATGGAGTGCCGATCGATGTCATCGAGGACATCGTCGATCACCTCGCGGCGAAGAAGGCGGCGGGGGACATCGACTGGCCCCTCGCCGACGTGGTCGAGTTCAACCCGGCCTTCGACGCCGACGGCCGCGCCGCCCGCGTCGCCGCCCGGCTGTGCGACAAAATCCTCCGCGCCATACTTTAGATAATTCCGGGCAGGTTCAGGCCGTGCTCGCGGGCGCAGTCCCGGGCCTCTTCGTAACCCGCGTCGGCATGGCGCATGACCCCCGTCGCCGGATCGTTCCACAGCACCCGTTCGAGCCGTTTCGCCGCCGCCTCCGTGCCGTCGGCGCAGATCACCACGCCCGCGTGCTGGGAAAAGCCCATGCCGACGCCGCCGCCGTGGTGCAGGCTGACCCAGGTCGCTCCCGATGCGGTGTTGAGCAGGGCGTTCAGCAGGGGCCAGTCGGAGACCGCGTCGGAGCCGTCCTTCATGGCTTCCGTCTCCCGGTTCGGCGACGCTACGGAGCCGGAATCCAGATGGTCGCGGCCGATCACCACCGGGGCCGACAGCTCCCCCGTCCTCACCATCTCGTTGAAGGCTAGGCCGAGACGGTGACGGTCCCCCAGGCCGACCCAGCAAATGCGGGCGGGCAGCCCCTGAAACTGAATCCGTTCGGCGGCCATGTCGAGCCAGGTGTGCAGGTGTTTGTCGTCGGGCATCAGTTCGCGCACCTTGCGGTCGGTCTTGTAGATGTCTTCCGGATCGCCGGAGAGCGCGGCCCAGCGGAAGGGGCCGACGCCCCGACAGAACAGGGGGCGGATGTAGGCGGGAACGAACCCGGGGAAGCAGAAGGCGTTTTCCAAGCCTTCCTCCAACGCCATCTGGCGAATGTTGTTGCCGTAATCCACCGTCGGAATTCCGGATTCGTGGAACCCGGCCATGGCCTCCACCTGAACCTTCATGGAGGCGCGGGCCTCCCGTTCCACCCGCTTCGGGTCGCTTTCCTGGCGTTCCAGCCATTGGCCCATGGTCCAGCCTAGCGGCAGGTAGCCGTGGATCGGATCGTGGGCGGAGGTCTGGTCGGTGACCAGGTCGGGGTGGACCCCCCGTTTCAGCAGTTCCGGGAACACGTCGGCGGCGTTGCCCAGCAGGCCGACGGATTTCGCCTCGCCCGCCGCCGTCCAGCGCTCGATCATGTCCAGCGCCTCGTCCAGGCTGCGGGTTTTCTCGTCCACATAGCGGGTGCGTTGGCGGAAGTCGATCTTGTCCTCGTTGCATTCGACGGCGAGACAGCAGGCCCCGGCCATGACGGCGGCGAGGGGCTGGGCACCGCCCATGCCGCCCAGGCCTCCGGTCAGGATCCACCGGCCCCGAAGGTCGCCGCCGTAGTGCTGGCGTCCGGCCTCGACGAAGGTTTCGTAGGTGCCCTGAACGATGCCCTGGGAGCCGATGTAAATCCAGGACCCGGCGGTCATCTGCCCGTACATCATCAGGCCCGCCTTATCCAGGGTGTTGAAGTGATCCCAGTTGGCCCAGTGGGGCACCAGGTTGGAATTGGCGATCAGCACCCGCGGGGCGTCTTCATGGGTGGTGAAGACCCCCACCGGCTTGCCCGACTGAACGAGCAGGGTCTCGTTCCCGTTCAGGTGCTTGAGCTGTTCGGCGATGACGTCGAAGTCCTTCCAGGTGCGCGCGCAACGGCCAATGCCGCCGTAGACGACCAGTTCGTTGGGGTTCTCGGCCACGTCCGGGTCCAGGTTGTTCATCATCATGCGCAGCGGCGCTTCGGTGAGCCAGGATTTGGCGTTGAGGTCCGTCCCCCGGGGGGCGCGAACTTCGCGAACGTTATGGCGGGGATTATTCATCTCTTCTTGCTCCGAAATGTCTCGGTCATTCTTCGTTGGGGGAAAGCGCGGGAAGGACGTCGTCCCCCGCCGCTCGGGTGAGGATGCCGTCGGCGACCAGCCCGGCGGCCCGTTCCAGGTCCGGGGCCAGATAGCGGTCTTCGCCAATGGCGGGGATCTGTTCGCGGATGGCGGCGATGACGGCGGCCAACCTGTCACTGGTCTTCAGGGGGGCGCGGAATTCCACCCCCTGCGCCGCCGCCATGGCCTCGATGCCGACGATGCGTTCCAGGTTGGCGCCCATGGCGAGCAGGCGGCGGGCGCCGTGGCAGGCCATGGAGACATGGTCTTCCTGATTGGCGGAGGTGGGCGTCGAATCGACGGATGCGGGGTGAGCCTTCTGCTTGTTTTCCGACATCAGCGCCGCCGAGGTCACCTCGGCGATCATCAGGCCCGAATTTAGGCCCGGGTCCGACGACAGGAAGGCGGGCAGGCCGAAGCTGAGGGCGGGGTCGACCATCAGGGCGATGCGGCGCTGGGCGATGGAGCCGGTTTCGGCGACGGCGAGGGCGATCTGATCGGCGGCGAAGGCGACCGGCTCGGCATGGAAATTGCCGCCGGAGACGATGGCGCCGTCGGCCAGGGTCAGCGGGTTGTCGGTCACCGCGTTGGCCTCGATTTCCAGGGTGCGGGCGCAATGGCGCAGAAGGTCGATCACCGCGCCCATGACCTGGGGCTGGCAGCGGATGCAGTAGGGGTCCTGGACGCGGCTGTCGCCTTCCCGGTGGGTGTCGCGAATCTCGGAACCCTGCATCAGGGCGCGCAGGCTCTTGCCGGCGTCGATCTGTCCGGCATGGCCGCGCAGGCGGTGGATGTCGGGGTGAAACGGCGCCGACGATCCCATGGCCGCGTCCGTGGACAGGGCTCCGGTGACCAGCGCCGAAAGGGCGGCGTTCCAGGCCCTGAAAAGGCCGGTGAGCGCCAGCGCCGTCGAGGCCTGGGTGCCGTTGATCAGGGCCAGGCCTTCCTTGGGGCCGAGGACGACGGGGGCGAGTCCCGCTTCCGTCAAGGCCTCCGCCCCGCTCATGCGGCGGCCGCGGAAGAAGGCTTCCCCTTCCCCCATCATCACCGCCGCCATGTGGGCCAGCGGGGCGAGATCGCCCGAGGCGCCGACGGAGCCTTGCCCGGGGATCAGCGGGATGACGCCCTTGGCGGACAGGTTTTCCAGTTGCTGGATAATCTCCCAACGCACCCCGGACGCGCCGCGCCCGAGGGAAATCAGCTTCAGGGCCATGATCAGCCGCACCACGTCTTCGTCCAGGGGCTCGCCGACGCCGCTGCAATGAGACAGGATCAGGTTGCGTTGCAGGGTTGCCGTGTCTCCGGGCGGAATTTTGATGTTGGCCAGTTTGCCGAAGCCGGTGTTGACGCCGTAAACGGCGTCCTCGCCCGCCGCCGCCGTTTCGATCAGGGCGCGGCTCGCCTCGACCGCCGGGCGGGCGGAAGGATCGACCCGGACCGGTGTTTTGTCCGCAAGGATTGTCCCGAGGTCGGCCAGCCCGACCGCTCCGGGGGTCAGCATCACGGTCATGCCGGGCCTCCGTTGATCCGTTTGTACAGGGGGTTGAAGCCCATGCGGTAGCTCAGTTCCGCCGGATGCCCGACGTCCCAGACGGCCATCTCGGCCGCCTTGCCGACATCCAGGGTGCCGATCTCGTCCTGCAGACCAAGGGCGCGGGCACCGTTCCGGGTGACCCCGGCCAGGGCCTCTTCCGGCGACAGGCGGAACAGGGTGCAGGCCATGTTCATGGTCAGCAGGAGAGACGTCAGCGGCGACGAGCCGGGGTTGCAGTCCGTCGCCAGGGCGATAGGGACCCCGGCGTCGCGCAGGGTTTGGACCGGAGGCAACTGCGTTTCGCGCAAGGTGTAAAAGGCCCCGGGCAGCAGGACCGCGACCGTGCCCGCGTCCTTCAGGGCCCGCACCCCATCCTCGTCCAGGTATTCCAGGTGGTCCGCCGACAGGGCCCCGTAGGACGCCGCCAGTTCCGCCCCCCCAAGGTTCGACAGCTGCTCGGCGTGAATTTTCACCGGCAGGTTCAGGTCGCGGGCGCAATCGAACACCCGGGCGACCTGCTCGGGGGAAAAGGCGATGCCCTCGCAGAAGGCGTCGACGGCGTCGATCAGGCCTTCCCCGGCACCCCGCCTCAGGGCGGGCAGGCAGACTTCGTCCAGGTAGCCGTCGCCGTTGTCGGCGTAGTCCGCGGGCAGGGCGTGAGCGCCCAGGAAGGTGGTCTTGACGCGAATGTTCCGCTGCGCGCCCAAACGGCGGGCGGCGCGCAGCATTTTCAGCTCGTCCTCGACGGTCAGGCCGTAACCGGATTTGATCTCGATGGCGCCGAGACCCTCCGCCAGCAGGGCGTCCAGCCGGGACAGGGCCGCTGCAACGAGTTCTTCCTCGTTCAGACGGCGGGTCTGGCGCACCGTCGAGACGATGCCGCCGCCGGCGCGGGCGACCTCTTCATAGGTGGCTCCCCGCAGCAGCATGTCGAATTCCCGGGCCCGGTCGCCGCCGAAAATCAGGTGGCTGTGGCAGTCGATCAGGGCCGGGGTCACCAGCCGTCCGCCCAGGTCTTCCCGCGCCGCGCCGCCGAAATCGCCCGGGATGGCGTCCATGCCGCCGAGCCAGGCGATTCTTCCGTCCTGGACGGCGATGGCCGCCGCCTCGATCAGGCCAAAGGGCTCTTCCCGGGAAGAGGACAGGGTGGCGAGGGTGGCGTTGGTGAAAAGATGCCCGGTCACGATCCGTTCCTTGGATGTTTTCGGTTGTTTTGTATATGCAATTAGTTATTATGTATAGACATAAAGGTCAACGGGAAAATCACGTGGTCGAACAAATCCGCTCTTCCTCCTTTCAGGTCATCAAGTCGGATATCCTGGAGAAAATCAAAAACCGCCATTGGCTGCCCGGCGACACCATCCCCGGCGAGGAGGCCCTCGCCGCCGGTTACGGCTGTTCGCGCATGACCGTCAACCGGGCCCTGCGGGAACTGGCGGAAAGCGGCGTCGTCGAGCGCCGCCGCAAGACCGGCACCCGGGTCACCCGCGAGCCGGACCGGGCGGCGACGTTGACCATTCCGGTGATCCGCAAGGAGATCGAAGGGCGGGGGGCGGTCTACCGTTACGCCCTGATCGAACGGCGGGAAGTGACGCCGCCCGACGGCGTCCGGGCGAAGCTGTCCCTGCCGCCCCGGGGCCGGGCCCTGCATGTGCGCTGCCTTCATTTCGCCGACGAGGCGCCCTATCAGTACGAGGACCGGTGGATCAACCTGGAGCGGATTCCGGCGGCCCGCGACGAGTCGTTCCGCCAGGCGGGACCGAACGAGTGGCTGATCGGGGAAGAGCCCCTGGCGGAGGCGGAGCATGTCTTCTCCGCCCAGCCGGCGGACCCGGACACGGCGGGCCTGCTCGGGGTTCGGCCCGGCGACCCCCTGTTCGTGGTCGAACGCCGGACCTGGCGGGACGAAGACACCATAACCGCCGTGACCTTAAGCCATCCCGGGGCCACCTATCGAATGGTCTCGCGCCGCTAGTGTCCTGCCCCAGAAATACGCTTGCGTATTTCTGGGATAAGCAGGCCACGTAACTATATGATATCGTGTGATGGGTCCGGGGCCAGGCCGCCGATCTTTTCCGTAATCCGGTTGGCGGTCTCCATGAGAAGCCCGGAATGGTTCCTGAGCGTCGCCGGCTCGGTGTCGGAGGTCAGGGTCCACAGGGACAGGCAGGCGGCGACTTTCCTGTTTTCACTCCAGACCGGGGTTGAAATGCCCATGACCTGGAGGAATTCCTCCTTGACGACCATGGCGAAGCCGTTTTCCAGAACCACGGGCAGGTCCGCCTCCACCCCTTCCGGGGTCGTCCGGGTGAACTCGGTATATTTCTCGAGCTTCAGCGAGGCGAGCAGGGACGCCCGGCTGGACGCCGGCATGTGGGCGAGAAAGACCTTGCCGGCGGCGGTGCTGTGCAGGGGGGCGTGATCCCCGGCATGGCCCGCATAGCGCATGGCGAAGGAGTCCTCGGTCCTCAGGTAAAGGATGGAGTCGCCGTCGAAGACGGAAAGCGCGGTGTTCATGCCGGTGGTGCTGCAAAGCCTTCCCATGGGGGCTTCCGCCGCCTGCTGCAGATCGACCCGGTGAAAGCCCGCCCGGGCCCAGCTCTTGAAACGGGGGCCGGGCTCATAGGTGCGCTTTTCCTTGTCGTAGGAGACCAGCCGTTCGTTCTGCAAAACCGAGAGAATCCGGTGACTGGAACTTTTCACGAAGCCCGTCGCTTCGAGGATTTCCGAAAAGACCAGCGGCTTGCGGGCGTGGGTGAGGATATCCATCACCCGGGCGCATTTCGTCACAATCGAACTTTCCGAAGATTTCGCCATTGGTCTCCCCGTTGCTACCGTATTACAGGACTAGTGTCTCGAAAGAAGAAAGACAAGCAAAGAATTTCCTGGGGCAAGGGGAACAAAAACACGTTGACGGGGGACGATCATCGCGTTTAGTCTCTCAATGTGATAGCTTAGTTCCGTATTATGATACTCTAATTTATGAACAACGCAACCACGAGCATGACAATCGATGGGGCGTCCCTTTGGCCGGTGACGTCGCCGGGCCGCGCGCCGGGCCAGCCCCTCGGCGGCGCTCTGGCCTGCGATGTCGCCGTTGTCGGGGCCGGGTTCACCGGTCTGCGCACCGCCCTGGCCCTGGCCGAGGCAGGCTGCAAGGTCGCGGTCTTCGATGCCGGGGATGTGGGCGAGGGGGCGAGCGGGCGCACCGGCGGCCAGGTCAACCCCATGCTTCCCGTGGCCCGTCCCGGTGACCTGCGCAAGGCCGTCGGCGATACGTATTTTGAACGCCTGACGCAAGTGTCCCTGGGGTCGGCCGATGAATTGTTCGATCTGGTGCGGCGCCATGGCATTGAATGCGACGCCCGCCAGAACGGCTGGCTGCGGGTCGATCATTGTCCCGCCGCCCGGGAACAGGCCCGCGCCGCCGCCACGGAATGGAACGCCCATGGCGCCGACTTCCAGTTCATGGAGGGCGGCGAGGTGGAAAAGATCGTCGGCTCGGCGGCCTATGCCTCGGGGACGTTCTGCAGGCAGGGGGGCGCCGTGCAGCCCCTGGCCCTGGCCCGCGGGCTGGCCGCCGCCGCCGAAACCGCCGGGGCGGAAATCTATCCCTATTCACGGGTTGAAAACCTGACCCGGCAAGATCAGCGCTGGACCATGTCCGCCGCCGGCCACGCCGTCACCGCCGACCGGGTCGTCCTCGCCACCAACGGCTACACGGACGCCCTGTTCCCCGGCCTCAAAGGGTCCCTGCTGCCGCTGACGCCCCTGCAGATCGCCACCGATCCCCTGGACGAGGACGAAATCGGGCCGATCCTGCCCGGCGGGCAGACGGTTTCCGATACCCGGCGGCTGATCATGTACGCCCGCCGCGAACCGGACAACCGGCTGGTCTACGGCGGCATCGGTTTCCAGAAACTGTTCGACAGGGTCGGCGGCTTCAACTGGCTGTATCGGGACGTGCGCCGCATCTTCCCGTCCGTGCGTCCGCAAAGCTGGCGCTATCAATGGGGCGGCCGGATCGCCCTCACCAGCGACAGGATTCCCCATTTCCACGAACCGGCGCCGGGATTGCTGGCCGGTCTCGGCTATAACGGACGGGGCGTCGCCATGTCCCTCGTCATGGGCCGCATCCTGGCCGAAAGGGCGCTGGGCGCCGCCCCCGAAACACTGCCGTTCCCCGTCTCGCCGATCAGGCCGATGCCGTTCCGCGGCGTTCAGACCCTGGGCGCGGGGACGGCCATGAGATTTCTGCGTTTTCAGGACAACAGGGAGTTTGAAATGTCATCGCATGATTGAATCTATGGATGACAACACCCAAATCCGGTGTCACAGTCCCAGTCAGCGATAAGCAACACGCCCGTTAGAAGGCGCAGGAATAATCTAAACCTTACAACAACAGGGAGAACTCATTATGAGCTTCAAATTCAAATCGACCATTCGCGCCGCCGTTGGCGCGATTGCCCTGGCGGCGACCCCCGCCCTGGCGGCGGAAAACGTCAACGTCGCCTTTTTCCTGGAATGGGCGACGCCCAACCTGACCGCCAAGGTGGACAAATCCTATGACAAGGCCATGGGCGTGAATGTCAACTGGGTCGACTTCACCACCGGCACGGCGATGACCGAAGCCATGCTGGCCGGGGATATCGACATTTCCTATTCCCAGGGCCTGGCGCCCTTCGTCACCGCCATTCAACAGGGCGCGCCCCTGAAAATGGTCGGCATCGCCGTTGTTTACGAAGCCAACGACTGCTATGTCCGCAACGGGCTCGGCATCGACGGCTCCAACGCCTCAGAACTGGAAGGCAAGACCGTCGCCGTTCCCCTCAACACCATGGCCGACTTCGCCTTCCGTAAGTACATGGCCCATTACAAGGTCGATATTTCGACCATGAAAATCGTCGACCAGGCCCCGCCCGACGGCGCCAAGTCCCTGGCTGACGGCGCGGTCGATATGGCCTGCGTGTTCGGCGGCGTCGCCTCCAAGGCGTCGGCCGAGGTCGGCAAGCCGATCATGAGCACCCAGGAAAAGGTCGACGCCGGCATCGGCTCCTTCGATGTCGTTTCCGTGACCGAGAAGTTCGCCACCGAGCATCCGGAACTGGTGAAATCCTTCATGGAAGCCACCGACGAGGCGAACAGCGCCTGGAAGGGAACCGACGCCGAGTATAAAGTCATGGCGGATGCTTCCGGCATGGACGTGGCCACCACCAAGTCGCAAATGGCCGGCTTCATCATGCCCTCCAACAAGGAACAACTTGCCAAGTTCTTCGGCAAGAACGGCATCGCGGCGGAAGCCGCGGCCTCTCTCGGCCTGGTGTTCTCCGGCGGCTCCGACGGCGCCGCCATCGCCAAGACCATCGACGGTTCCTTCCTCGAGTAGGAAAGACCGCAACGAATGAGGAGGGGGGCGTTCGCGCCCTCCTCCGTCATCGTCATCAATCAGACTATCGACGATCGGAAGTGGGCCATGGCTGATCTCGTTTGCGAAGACCTGTGCATGACCTTCACCAACCCGCAGACAGGCGCGGCGGTGGAGGCTTTGAAGAATATCAATTTCACCCTGAAGAAGGGCGAGTTGCTGTCCGTCCTGGGGCCGTCCGGCTGCGGCAAGACGACGCTGCTGAATATGATCGCGGGCTTTCTCAATCCCTCGTCCGGCAATGCTTCGCTGGGGGGGAACATCATCGAGGGCCCCGGCGTCGAGCGGGGCATGGTTTTCCAGCAGGGCGCCTTGTTCGAGTGGCTGCCCGTGGCCCGCAACGTGGATTTCGGCCTGCGCATGAAGAAGACCGATCCGGCGGAAAGCCACAAGCTGGTCGAGAAATGGCTCGACATCGTCGGCTTGCAGGGCTTCGGCGACACGCCGACCTATCAGCTGTCCGGCGGCATGCAGCAACGGGTCGCCCTGGCCCGCTGCCTGGTCAACGACCCGGACGTCATCCTGATGGACGAGCCCCTGGGCGCGCTTGACGCCCTGACCCGGGAGAAGATGCAATCCCTGGTCCTGGAGCTGTGGAAGGAAACCGGCAAGACCATTATGATCATCACCCACTCGGTGGAAGAGGCCCTGCTGCTGGGCGAGCGGTTGTTCGTCATGGCGCCGCGCCCGGGCCGGGTTCACAAGGAATACAACCTGCCCTTCGCCGAGCGGGGCTTGAAGGAGTCACTGCGCGAGATCAAGCAGGACGGTCACTTTTCAGAGGTGCGGGAGGAAATCCTGACCATGATCTGGGACATGGAAGAGGAGATCATGGGTCGTGTTTGAGTGGCTTTCAGATCATCGCGCCTCCTTTGCGGCGGTTATCATCGTGCTGTTGCTGGGCATGCTCGCCGTGTCCGTCTTCATCGGCAGAAAACAGGCCGCCCTGACGGCCAAGGACGAAGTCTTCGGCGATCCGGAGCGCACCAAGGGCGGCTGGTACTGGGCCGTCAGCGGCATTTCCGCGCTGATGCTGGTGTGGTTCTATTTCTCCTGGGGGGTGGGCCGGGCTTATTTCCCCGACGCCGCCAACGAGATGTGCCAGATCGCCAAGCTGGAGGAGGCGGTCTCGCCCATCAAGGCGGCCCTGCCCATCGGTTCGCGCTATTACAAGTCCACCCTGCTGGTGATGCGCAATACGGACCAGCTTGACGAACTGCTGGCGGACATGCCCGCCGGGGTATTTTCCGCCGCCGAGGAGACGGAACTGCGCTCCCTGATCGGGGAAATCCGAACCCTGATCGCCAATTCGTCCGACCCGGCCAACCTGAACCCGCAATCCAGCGCCAAACTGCAAGACCTGGCCGAACGGCTGAACGGGCTGAGCGCCGAACTGGCGGCGGGACCGGGCGGCCTGACGCCCACCGCCGAAGCCCTGGCGCAGCCGAAATGGGGAACCACCCACACGGAAATCCCCGTGCTGCCGATCACCGCCAGGGGCGTGCTGTTCGACCAGGTGTCCGTGAAGGCGAAAGAGATCACCGGGCATTTCAACAAGATCCGCAATCACCTGCCCGCCAACGACCGCCTGATCCCCGAGATCAAGGGGCGCATCGCCGTCCTGAAAGAGGTCAACGAGAACGGCGGTTTCGGCGAGCGCACCGCCGAGGCGCGCACCGCCTACGTCAAGGCCGTGGAGCGGATATTCCGGCGTCTCGACGACGGCTTCATCTTCCCCGCCGCCTCGCTTGAGGGGGTCAACACCGCCATCGCCGATCTGGACGCCGCCAAGGATAAGGCCCGCGGCAGCCTGGGCCTGGTCGACGCCCTGTTCTTCCCCGGCCAGGGGGTGGTCAAGTCGCGGACCCAATGCACGGAGCAGGGCTCCGCGCGCTGGCTGCCGAAGCCCACCGACGTGGTCGCCACCTTTATGCAATTGGCCAATCCGGACGTGGAAAACGGCGGCGGCTACCGGGGCGTGACCCTGCTGTGGTGGAAATGGCTGCCCGTGGCCGACGTGGTCGGCTTCTTCGTCCCCGATTGGATCGCCGACGTGTGGCCGGGAGAGTTCGCCCGACACGGGGCCGACGGCACCATCACCCCTAATTTCAAGGACAAGCTGCTGGCCTTCGCCCAGGGGGAAGTGAACCTGGGTTCCATCCCCATGCTCGACGGCCATATCTGGGATTCCCTATTCCGGGTCCTGGTCGCCCTGTTCCTGGGCATTCTGCTCGGCGTGCCGCTGGGCCTGTTCATGGGGGTGTCGAGGTTCTTCAAATCCTTCTTCGACCCGATGATCGAACTCTACAGGCCGGTCCCGCCGCTCGCCTGGGCGCCGCTGATCCTGACCATCTTCGGCATTCAGGATGACGGCAAGATCTTCCTGCTGTTCATGGTCGCTTTCGCCATCATGGTGATTTCGGCGCGCACGGGGGCGTCGGGTACCCAGTTGTCGAAGATCCGGGCCTCCCATTCCCTGGGGGCGTCGACGGGGCAAATTCTGCGCAACGTCATCCTGCCCAACGCCCTGCCGGAAATCCTCACCGGCATCCGCATTTCCATCGGCGTCTGCTGGGGCACCCTGGTGGCGGCGGAAATGCTGGCAGGAACCACCGGCGTCGGTTTCATCGAAAACATCGCCCGCACGGTCTCCAACTACGAACTGATCTGGGTCAC
This sequence comes from uncultured Thalassospiraceae bacterium, assembly GCA_964344645.1. Taxonomy (GTDB): domain Bacteria; phylum Pseudomonadota; class Alphaproteobacteria; order Rhodospirillales; family JABHCV01; genus JACNJU01. Next base: position 160,501 of record CAYFOJ010000001.1, on the reverse strand, counting down.
CATCCTGATCATGGGCGTGCTGGGCCTGGTCTTCGATCTGATCATGCGCTGGGTCATCCACAAAACCATCCCCTGGCGCGGCAAGGGCTGAACCGGCCCGGGGGTCGTTTTCATGCGGGTTGTTTAGTTGTCCTAAACAACCCGCAATTCCTTTGAATTTGAGCTAACAGCAGGCATGCCTTCTATTTGCTTGGACGGCAACCAAGCAAGGTGTCCCGACGGCTTGAGCCGGTTCGGGAACGGGAAGGCAGTATGAAAACAGCAACAGTCGGCGTCATCGGTCTCGGCGCCATGGGGATGGGGATGGCGAAAAACGCCCTGGCGGCGGGGCTGCGGGTCAAGGGATACGACCTTTCCGCCGCCGCGCGCGATGCCTTCGCCGAACGGGGTGGAGAGGCGTCGGCGTCGGTCGAGCAGGCGGCGGTGGACGCGGAGGTCCTGGCCGTCATGGTGGTCAACGCGGCGCAGTTGCGCCAGGTCCTGTTCGGCGAAGGCGGCGCGGCCAAGGCCCTGCCCCGGGGGGCGGTGGTGATGATGTGCTGCACGGTGGCGCCCAAGGAGTCCCGGGACATCGGCCAGCGGCTGTTGGACGAAGGACTGGAGGTCCTGGATGCCCCGGTCTCCGGCGGCAAGGTCGGCGCCGAGGCGGGGACCCTCAGCATCATGGCGTCAGGGTCGCAAGCGGCCTTCGAAAGTTGCCAACCGTTTCTCGATGCGGTCGCCGGCACGGTATACCGGGTCGGCGACGAGCCCGGCCAGGGGGCGACCTACAAGGTGGTCCATCAACTGGCCGCCGGCGTCCATCTCGCCGTCGCCGCCGAGGTGATGGCTTTCGCCGCCCATGCGGGCTGCGATACGGACGTGGTGGCGGACATCGTCTCCAACTCGGCGGGCTCGTCGTGGATGTTCAGGGACCGGGCCCCGCACATGCTGGACAGTGATTTCTCCCCGCGCAGCACCGTCGACATCTTCGTCAAGGATCTGGGATTGGTCATCGAGACCGGACAGGAGACGAAGACTCCGCTGCCCCTGGCCGCCGCGGCCCATCAGTTGTTTTTGGCCGCCTCCTCCATGGGGCACGGCCCCATTGACGACTCGGCGGTGGTCAAGGTCTACGAAAGCGCCACCGGCTCCCCGGTGAAACGGCAGGCCGCCGGCTGACCGGTCGGGAAGATTACGGCGAGACGTCCTGATATCGACTGCAGCCGAGGGACGCCAGCAATTCCGTCTTTACCCGCTCATGATCCAAGGCTTCCGCGCGCAGCCACTCGCAAAACACACTGACATAGCGCCGGTTCAGGTGCCGGTTGGGACAGATAATCCAGTAGGCGGGAAAGCGCATGGCTCCCAGCTCCGGGAACAAGGGGACCAGGGTTCCCTCGGTCAATTCCTTCATGGCCAGTGTCGCCGTTTCCAGCACCACCCCGGCACCGTCCTTGGCCACCTGCAGGGACATGGAGGAGCGGTCGAACTGCAACCCCGCATGGGCGTCCAGGCCGGAACAATGATGGTCGTCCATCCACCGTTGCCAGGTCAGCTTGGCCTTGACCGTGTGGATCAGGCGGGCCTCCTTCAGCGTCTCGCGGGGGGCGCCGCCGGGGGCAAGGCGGGCGCTCAGGTAGTCGGGACTGCACAGGGGCAACACCGCGTCGTGCAGAATGGCTTCGCAATAAAGCCCCGGCCAGTTGCCGGTGCCGTAACGGATGTCCAGATCGACGTTCTCCTTTTCGAATTCCGTCAACTCCGGCGTTGCGTCCACGTGCAGGTCCCATAGGGGATTGGCGGCGATGAAGCGGGCGAAACGGGTCCCCAGCCAGCGCACGCCGAAACTGGCGGAAACCCGCAAAATCAGTTTTCTGTTTTCCCGTTTCCGGGTCACGTTGCGCCGGGCCTCGCGCAGGATTCCCAAGGCCTCCGTCGTCGAGTGGTACAGATTTTCCCCTTCTTCTGTCAGCACCAGGCGGCGCTTGATGCGGCGGAAAAGCTTGACCCCAAGCAGTTCCTCCAGATTCTTCAACTGCTGGCTCACCGCCGACGGAGAGACGGACAGTTCCTGCGCCGCCGTCGTCACCCGGGAATGGCGGGCGACGGCTTCGAAATAGATCATCCCATTGAGGGCGACGTCACGCATAAGGCCATCTTGTTTAGTTCAGCTTCATAAAACCTTAGCCAATTGTAATTGAGCTAACATGAGTTTCAAGATTTCATGTCCGCATTCATAAAAACAACGACTCTTCGATTGGGATAAACACGGGGCAACGCCCCTAAGCTATAAGGATATGACATGAAACGTTCTCTGATTGCGGCAGTTGCCGCCGGCGTGTTCGCGTTCGCGCAGACCGCTTCGGCCGGCACCATCACCATTGCCACCAACGGCAAGCCGGCCCAGCAAAAGGCCATTTCGTCGGTGATGATGGGCAAGCTTATCGAACAGGCCACCGGCGGCAAGTACAAGGCCAAGGTTGCCCATTCCGCCACCCTTGGCGACGACCGTCAGATGTTGAAGTCGGTGAAGGCCGGTTCCATCGAAATCACCGTCAATTCCGACGGCGCGGTGGCGGAAATCGTGCCCCAGCTCAGCGCTTTCGGCCTGCCCTATCTGTTCAGTTCCCTGCCTCAGGCCTGGGAAGTCCTCGACGGCCCGGCCGGCGACAAGATCGCCAAGCTGCTGGACAAGAAAGGCTATGTGGTTCTGGCCTGGTTCGACAACGGCATCCGCAAGATCACCCATGCGAAAAAGCCGATCACCTCTCCCGCCGACATCAAGGGCATGAAAATCCGCACGCCTCCCTCCCAGGTGACCCTCGACGCCTTCACCGCCATGGGCGCCAACCCGGCTCCGCTGGCCTGGTCCGAACTGCCCGCCGCCCTGCAGTCGGGCGTCTTCGAAGGTCAGGAAAACCCGCTCGCCAACATCTACGGCGCCAAGCTGCATGAACTGACCCCCTATATCGCCCGTTCCAACCACAAGTACGAAATGACCCCGGTTCTCGCTTCCAAGGCCTGGTGGGGCTCGCTCTCCGCCGCCGACCAGAAGGCGATCAAGGGCGCGGCCCATGCGGCTTCCTGGTTCGATCGCGGCAGCTTCCTGATGAAGGACGAGGCCCTGGAAGAGACCCTGAAGCAGGAAGGAGCCAAGTTTAACGACGTGGACATCGACGCCTTCAAGAAGGCCACCGCCGGCGTCTACGACAAGTGGCAAAAGGAAATTGGCGATATCGTCACCAACGTCCGTTCCGCCGCCGCGAAAGCCGCCGGCAACTAAGGGACGCCGGCATGCATGAGATCCTCCATGCACCCGTTGCCGCGGGGCCATTGGGCCCCGCGGTGACGCGGACGGATACCTCGATTCGCTACCTGTGCGCCACGATCTTGTGGGGCACGTTCCTGATTATGCTGTTCCCGACCTTCGCCAACGCCTTTCTGCGTTACACCACGGACGCAAGCATCGTCTGGTCGGAACAAACGGTCCGCCTCGTCTTTCCGTGGTTCATTCTGGCCGGGGCCGTCCTCGCCGCCCAGCACAACCGTCACATCGGCGTTTCCGTGCTGACCAACGCCATTGGCAAGGCGGCGCTGCGCTGGCTGCAGGTCATGGTTCAACTCGTCATCCTGGTTTCCTGCACGGTGGTTTTCGACTTCGCCATCGATGTCGCCCGGGATGATGAAAGCATGTACACGCTGATCGGCATCAGCCAGTCCTGGAGCTACCTCGCCCTCGTCGCCGGTTACGCCCTGCTGGCGCTGACGGCGCTGACCACCGGCTATCGCCTGATCACCGATCCGGACTACGCGGACGTGATCAAACAGGGCTCGATTTCCTAAGCGGCAATCCGACGGGCTCGCCGCCAACAGCGAACCAGGAGGTTCATCTTGTCTCTCTACGCCGGTCTTTATTTCGCCGTCCTGTTGTTCCTCTCGGTTCCCGTCGCCCATGCCCTGTTCATCGCCGCATCCGCCGGCATGGTCACCATGGGCAAGCACTACATGCTCGGTCAGACGATCATTTCCCTCTATGACCCGACGCAGAAGTTCCCCATGATCGCCATTCCCTTCTTTATCCTTGCCGGCGATCTGATGATGTCGGGGCGGTTCGGCGAATATCTGGTCAAGTTTTCCAAGCTGGTCGTCGGCCACATGAAGGGGGGGCTGGCCCAGGTCAGCGTTCTCGGCTCCCTGCTGTTCGGCGGCGTCTCCGGGTCCGCCGTCGCCGACGCCTCGGCCCTCGGCAACGCCATCATCCCGGTACAGAAGAAGGAAGGCTATCCGCCCGGCTATCCGGCGGCGGTCAACGCCGCTTCGTCGACGATTTCGGTCCTGATCCCGCCGTCCATTCCCTTGATTCTCTACGGGCTGGTTTCCGAGGTCTCGATCCCGAAGCTGTTCATCGCCGGAATCGTCCCGGGCGTGCTGCTGGCCCTGTCCATGTTCGCCATCTGCTACGTCATCAACACCCGCAAAAACCTTCCCCGCTCGCCGCTTCCCGGCGGCTTTGCGTCCTTCGGGCGGGACCTGTTCAAGGCGCTTCCGGCCCTGATGATGCCGGTTCTGATCATCGTCCTGGCCCGGGGCGGCGTCGTCACGCCGACGGAAATCAGTGTCTTCGCGGTCACCTACGCCCTGTTCGTCGGCCTTTTCATCTACCGCGACCTGACATTCGCCATCATCATGCGCTGCGTGCTGACGACCGGAATGATGACCGGCGTGATCATGCTGGTGATCATGGGGTCGGGGGTGTTGCAGTGGATCCTGTCGGCGGAAAGCGTTCCGGAAAACCTGGCGGCGTGGATTTTGGGGGCCCTGGAATCGAAATGGCTGATCATTCTCGCCATGAATGTGCTGCTGATCCTGATCGGCACTTTCCTCGATCTGCCGGCGGCAGTGCTGTTGTTGGCGCCGATCTTCCTGGGCGTCGCCAACGCCATCGGCCTGGACCTGATTCAGCTTGGGGTGATGATGGTGGTCAATCTGGCCATCGGGCTTTACACCCCGCCCGTGGGGACGACCCTGTTCGTTTCCATCTCCATCGAACGGGTCGGCATGGGCCGGGCGGTGCGGGAACTGCTGCCGTTTTATCTGGCGGCCCTGACGGTGCTGGCCATGGTCAGTTACTTCCCTGCGGTGACGCGGATATTCCTTTAGATCGGCCATGGGCTGCCATGGCCCGGTCGGCCTTGTGCCAGTCGGCGATCCATTGCGGCAGGTCGGGGGAGCCCTGTTCGACGCCGGTCAGTTCCATCAGCGTCGCCGTCGGGACGTTTCCCTTCGGTCCCCGGAACAAGACCTTCACCGTGCCGATGGCGTAGAGGTGTCCGCCGGAAACGAATTTCTGTTCCATGAAAATCCATTTTTCATCCCAGCCGACGATGCGGGTGATCAGGTCGAACTTCTGAAACGGCCCCAGGGACTTGAAGTAACGGATGGTGGAACTGCCGAGCAGGGGCATCCATTTGTGTTTCAGCATGGGCCTGTGCAGCCCGGCGCGAAAGGCCATGTCCATGCGCCCGATGTCCATGCAGGACAAATAGCGCCCGTTGTTCTGGTGCAGGTTGAAGTCCAGGTCCATGGGCCAGACCCGCATGGGGGTGGTGAACGGGTCGAGCACGGAACCGGGCGGCGTGCGGCGGATCAACGCCCCGGCGAAGACCCTGAGCAATCGCAGGTGGATGTTCATGGCGGCTAGAAGGCCTCTTCGTCCATGTCCATCATGGATGAGGACCCGGCCATGACGGAGGAAAACAGGGCGCTGGTCTGCGGCATCATCTTGTCCATGAAAAACCGGGCGGTGTTCAGCTTGGCGCGGTAAAAGCCGGTGTCGTCGCCGTCGGCCTTGTCGAGCGCCAGCCGGGCCATGCGGCACCACATGTAGGCCAGGGCGGTCATGCCGAACAGGCGCAAATAGTCGCTGGCGGCGGCGGCGGCCCGTTCCGGGTCGGCCATGCCGGTCTGCGCCAGATGGCCCGTCGCCTGTTGTAGACGTCCGAAGCCCTTGGCCAGGGGCTGCAGGAAGGGGGCCAGGTCCGCGTCGGCGGCGTTGGCCTCGATGTAGTCCTGGACGGGATGGAAGAAATGCCGCAGGGAGCGGCCCGCCTTGGCCGGCATCTTGCGGCCGATCAGGTCGAGGGCCTGAATGCCGTTGGTGCCTTCGTAGATCTGCGCGATGCGGCAATCGCGGACGTATTGCTCCATGCCGTGTTCGCGGATGAAGCCGTGCCCGCCGAACACCTGCATGCCGTGGTTGACGCTTTCGAAGCCCAAGTCCGTGAACAGGGCCTTGACGATGGGGGTCATCAACTGCACGAACTCGTCGGCCTGGCGGCGGCGGCGGGCGTCCGGGTGCTTGCGCGACAGGTCCAGTTCCTCGGCCACCCAGCCGCCGACGGCGCGGCAGCCTTCCGTGGTGGCCCGCTGGATCATCAGCATGCGGCGCACGTCGGGGTGGACGATGATCGGGTCGGCGGCCTTGTCTGGATGTTTGCTTCCGGACAGGGCGCGCCCCTGCAGGCGTTCACGGGCATAGGCGACGGAGCCCTGATAGGCGGCCTCCGCCAGCCCCAGCCCCTGAATGCCGACGGCGAGGCGTTCCTGGTTCATCATCGCGAACATGCCCTGCATGCCCTTGTTCAGTTCGCCGACCAGCCATCCCTTGGCGTGGTCGAAATTCATCACGCAGGTGGGGGAGGCCTTGATCCCCATCTTGTGCTCGATGGACCCGCAGGTGACGCCGTTCACCTGGTCTTCGCCGGGCAGGAATTTCGGCACCACGAACAGGCTGATGCCCTTGATGCCCTTGGGGGCGTCGGGGGTGCGGGCGAGCACCAGATGGATGATGTTGTCGGTCAGGTCGTGCTCGCCGGCGGAAATGAAAATCTTCGTCCCGGTGAGGGAGTAGGAACCGTCGTTGCGGGCCTCCGCCCTGGTCCGGCACAGTCCCAGATCGGTGCCGCATTGCGGTTCGGTCAGACACATGGTCCCGGCCCAACTCCCGTCGATCAGTTTCGGCAGGTAGGTCTGTTTGATGTCGTCGTCGGCGAAGGCATGCAGGGCCGAATAGGCTCCGTAGCCGAGTCCCGGGAACATGCCGAAGGACAGATTGGCGGAGCAGATCATTTCCTCGATCATGGTGTTGACGATTTTCGGCATGCCCATGCCGCCGAATTCCGGATCGCAGGAAACGGCGGTCCAGCCACCCTGACAAAACAGCTCATAGGCCTCCTTGAAGCCTGTCGGCGTCGTCACCCTGCCGTTGTCGAAATGGCTGCCCTCTTCGTCGCCGCTGCGGTTGAGGGGAAAGAGGACCTCTTCGGTGAATTTCGCCGCTTCCTCCAGGACCGGCTCCACCAGGTCCCGGGTCGCCTCCTCGAAACCGGGCAGGGCGGGCAGTTGATCGGCGTTCAGCAATTCGTACAGGACGAACCGCATGTCGCGCAGGGGGGCTTTGTAGGTCGCCATGGTCTCAGTTCCTCAGGGGTTTTCCGTTAAGCAGCATGTGTTCGACCCGGTCCAGGGAGTCCGGGTGGCGGATCATCGCCATGAAGCCCTCCCGCTCCAGTTCCAGGACGTCGTCTTCCGTCTGTTCCACCGTCGGGTCGCCGTCCTCGCCGCCGCTCAGGATGCGGGCGACGGCGAGCGCGACCACCCGGTCGTGGGCGGTTGCCTTGCCGTTGCGGACGAAACCGTCGACGGCCATGGAAAAGGCGACGCGGGCGCTTTCGCCGGGCAGGCGGAACAGGGCCGGTTCCGGCGGCGTGTAGTTTTCCGCCAGGGACAGGGCCCGGGCCTTGGCGTCGGCCAGCAGGCGGTCGCGGTTCATGGTGATGCCGTCGTCGGGGCGCAGGATCAGGTTGGCTTTCGCCTCTTCCGCCGACTTCGCCACGGCGGCGGTGGAAATCAGCTCGAAGGCCTTGGCCGGGCCCGGCATGGGTCCGGCCGGGTGTTTCGGATTGGCGGACCAGCGGGCCAGCATTTCCTTGCAGCCGCCCCAGGCGGGAACCAGGCCGACGCCGACCTCGACCAGGCCGGTATAGGTCTCCATGTGAGCCTGTACCGCGTCGGAATGCAGCAGGATTTCGCAGCCGCCGCCGACGGCCATGCCGCTGGGGGCGGAGACCACGGGGAATGGGGCGTATTTCAGGGCCTTGTAGGTGTCCTGCCCGGTTTCCACCATGCTCTCGATTTCCGCCCAGGCGGCGATGTTGGCGGCGAAAACCGCCAGGCCCAGGTTGGCGCCGACGGAAAAATGGTTGCCTTCGTTGTAGATCACCATGGCCTTGTGGTTTTTCTTCACCTCGCGGATGGACTTGCCGATCAGGGTCATGATCTCCGGGTCCAGGGAGTTCATCTTCGAGGTGAATTCCAGGCAGACGACGCCGTCGCCGATGTCCCACAGGGCGGCGGAGGCGTTCTTCAGGATCGGTTGCGAGGCCCGCTTGACGTCGGCCAGCATCAGCACGCCGTCGGGACGGGTCAGGTCCGTATAGTCGCCGGAGACGTCGAGATACTGCAGCCGTCCTTCCTCGGTGCGGTAGAAGGGCCGCCCGGCGGCCTGCTTCAGCAGCGCCGGCACGGGCAGGCCGTCGGCTTCCAATTTATCTGTGAACCAGGCCGTCCCCAGCTTGTCGATCAGCTCGAAGGGGCCGAATTTCCAGTTGTAGCCGAGGCGCATGGCCTCATCGACGGCGGCGATGTCGTCGGCGGCCTCGGGCACCAGCATGGCGGCGTAGGACAGGGTTTGCGCAAGCACCCGCCAGGCGTAGCGGCCGCCCTTGTCTTCGTGGGTGACCAGATCACGCAGGTTCTTCACCTTGACGCGGCCGCTCTCCAGACGGGACTTGACGGATGGATGATAAGTTCCCGTGGCCAGGTCGATGGCTTCCTTGACCTTGCCGCCGCCGTCCCGGTTGAGACGGTAAAAGCCGCCCTTGCCCTTCCGCCCGGTGTAGCCGTCGGCGATCATGGTTTCGATCAGCGGCAGGTCGCGGCGGATTTTGACGAAGGGGTCGTCGGCGGGCAGCAGGCCGAGCAGGGAGTCGACCACGTGGGGCATCAGGTCGAGGCCGACCAGGTCCATCAGCCCGAAGACGCCGGTTTTCGGGATACCGCAGGGCCGTCCGATGACCGCGTCCGCTTCCTCGACGCTGAGGCCCTGGTCCAGGGCTTCGACCACTGAGCAGTAGATCCAGAAGACGCCGAGGCGGTTGGCGATGAAGCCGGGCCGGTCCTTGCAGGAAACCACCGACTTGCCGAGGCGGTGATCGGCGAAATGGGCGATGGCGTCGAAGGCCTGGTCCCGGGTTTTCGGTCCCCTGACCATTTCGAGCAGGCGCATGTAGCGGGGCGGATTGAAGAAATGGGTGATGCAGAAGTCCTCGGCGAAGGACTCCGCGAGCCCCTCGGTCAGCTTGTCCAGGGGAATGGTCGAGGTGTTGGAGGACACCACGGAGCCCGGCTTGCGGACCGCGTCGAGTTTGCCGTACAGGTCCCGCTTGATGTCGGCGCGCTCGATCACCGCCTCGATGATCCAGTCGCATTGGCCGGCCTGTTCCAGGTGGTCCTCGATATTGCCCGGGGTGATCCGCCGGGCGTTGCGTTTGTGGGTCAGGGCCGCCGGGTTGGCCTTGAGCAGCTTGCCGACGGCCTCCTCGGCGATGATGTTGCGGTTGTCGGCTCCGTCGGGGACGATGTCGAGCAGCAGCACCTCGACCCCGGCGTTGGCCGCATGGGCGGCGATGCCGGCGCCCATCACTCCGGCGCCGACGACGCAGACCTTTTCGATGGCGTTCATCACAGGGCCTCCAGAACGGTGGCGATGCCCTGGCCGCCGCCGATGCACTGGGTCGCCAGGGCGTGTTTGCCGCCCTGGCGCTTCAACAGCGAGGCGGCCTTGCCGACGATGCGCGCGCCGGTCGCCCCCAGGGGATGGCCGAGGGCGATGGCGCCGCCGTCCAGATTGACCTTTTCCGCGTCCAGCCCCAGTTCCCGGATGCAGGCGATGGATTGGGAGGCGAAGGCCTCGTTCAGTTCCACCACGTCCATGTCGGCGGCGGCAAGCCCAGCCCGTTCCAGCGCCTTTCGCGACGACCACACCGGGCCCATGCCCATGATGTCCGGCGGCCCGCCGGCGACAGCGACGGCGGTGATGCGGGCCAGGGGCTCCAGGCCGTTGGCCTCGGCGTAGGTCTCGGAACAGACGAGGACGGCGGCGGCGCCGTCGGTCAGCGGCGAGCTGGTTCCGGCGGTGACCGTGCCCTCCTGGTCGAAGGCGGGTTTCAACTCCGCCAGCCCCTCCGGGGTGGTGTCCGGGCGGATGCAGCCGTCTGCCGCGACGCCGCCGACGGGGATGATTTCATCGTCGAAGCGCCCGGCGGCCTGTGCCTTCGCCGCCTTTTCATGCGAAGCGGCGGCAAAGGCCTCCTGCTCCTCGCGGGATACCTTGAAACGTCCAGCGACCTCTTCCGCCGTGTCGCCCATGGACATGAAGGCCTTGGCGTTGTCTTTATGCAATTGCGGATTGGGAAGCGGGTTAAAGCCCATGATCGGCACCCGGGTCATGCTTTCCACCCCGGCGCAGATGAAGGCGTCTCCAGCCCCCATGGCGATGGCGCCGGCGGCCATGTGGACGGCCTGCATGGACGACCCGCACCAGCGGTTGACGGTGGCCCCGGCGACGCCGTCGGGCAGGCCGCTCATGAACACCAGCAGGCGGCCCAGGTTGAAACCCTGCTCGCCCTCGGGGAAGGCGCAGCCGCAGATCACGTCCTCCACGTCTTCGCCGTTGAGGCCGGTCTTTTCAATCAGCCCCCTGACCACCTCGGCGGCCAGGGTGTCGGGGCGAACTTTCGTCAGGCCGCCCTTGTTGGCCAGGTGGAAGGGGGAGCGGGCGTAACCCGCGATGACTGCCTTGTTCATGATTTACGTCTCCGTCGTGTAAGAGGGGTCGGCGGCGCCCTTGTCCAGCAGGGCTTCGCCGCATTGCCTGTCGATGTCCTTCAGTTCCGCCAGCACGGATTCCAGTTCCACTCGCTGCGCCTCCAGATCCTCGATGCGGTGGCGGACCTTGCCCCGCAGCATCTGAATCTGTTCGACCTGATCCACATCGGTTTCGTAGAGGTCGAGGAACTCCCTGATTTCGGCCAGGGAAAAACCGAGCCGCTTGCCCCGCAGGATGAGGATCAGCCGGGCCCGGTCCTTGCGGGTGTAGACCCGGGTGTTGCCCGCCCGCCGCGGCGCCAGCAGTCCCTTGCTTTCGTAGAACCGGATGGCGCGGGGCGTGATGCCCAGTTCCCGCGCCAGTTCCGGCACGCTGTGGAATTCGGTCTCCGTCAAGCCGCTTCGCCCCCCGTCCATGTCTCTCTCCCTTATGCGCCTTCGCTGGCTTGTTTCGCTTTTTCCTCGTCGACCAGTTCCTTCTTCGACAGTTTGCCGATCATGGTCTTGGGCAGCGTGTCGCGGAATTCGAAGTCCCGGGGCATTTCAATGGCCGACAGCTTGTCGGCGAGGAAGTCCCTGAAGTCGTCGGCGGTCAGGTCCTCGTGACCCTCGGCCAGCTTGATGAAGGCCTTGGGCGCCTGGCCCCGGTAGGGATCGTCAACGCCGATGACGATGGTTTCGGCGACGGCCTCGTGCAGGTAAAGGGCTTCCTCGATGTTGCGGGGATAGATGTTGTAGCCGGAACACAGGATCAGGTCCTTGATCCGGTCGACCAGGAAGATGAAGCCGTCCTCGTCCCGGTAGCCGATGTCGCCGGTCCTGAGGCCCTGTTCGAGCAGGGTTTCCGCCGTCGATTCCGGACGGCCCCAGTAACCCTTCATCACTTGCGGACCGGTGACGAGAATCTCGCCCTTCTCGCCCTGGGGCATTTCCACTTGCGGGTTTTCCGGATCGCAGATGCGTACCGTCGTGTCTTCCAGGGGCAGGCCGATGGAGCCCGCCTTGTCGCTGCCGTCGAAGGGGTTGGCGGTGACCACCGGGGCCGCCTCGGTGAGGCCATAGCCCTCGACCAGCTTGCAGCCGGTCAGGGTTTCGAAGGCGGATTTGACCTCGACCGGCAGGGGCGCGCCGCCGGAAATGCAGTACTTGATCGACGACAGGTCTAGCTTGTCCGCGTCGGCGGCGTTGTTGATGGCGGTGTAGATGGTGGGCACGGCGGGGAACAGGGTCGCCCGCTTCTTCTGCAGGGTCTTCAACGCCTGCTGCAGTTCGAAGCGGGGCAGCAGGATCAACTCGGCGCCGATGGAAACGCCCAGGTTCATCACCACCGTCATGGCGAAGACGTGGAAAAACGGCAGCACCCCCATCATCACCTCGCCGCCTTCATCCAGGGCCGGCATGTAGTGGCGTAGCTGGCGGGTGTTGGCGGCGATGTTGCCGTGGGTCAGCATGGCCCCCTTCGGCTTGCCGGTGGTGCCGCCGGTGTACTGCAGCACCGCCAGGTCGCCGGGGCCGATGTCGGCCGCCCGGAAATGGCCGTCCGTGTTGGTCAGCCGGGTGAAGGACAGATGCGCCGGGTCCTTGGGAAAGTCCACCACTTCGGAGCGCTTGAGGACATTGAACAGGACGCTTTTCACCGGCGGCAGAATGTCGGACATGGAGCAGACGACGATCCTGTTCAGGCAGGTGGTCTCAAGGCAGGCCCGGACCTTGGGGTAGATCTGCTTCAGGTCGAGGGTGACCATGATCTCGGTTTCGGAATCGTCGATCTGGTAGGCCAGTTCCCGTTCCACGTAAAGCGGGTTGTAATTGACCACCGTGCCGCCGACCTTCAGGACGGCGTAGTAGCAGATCAGGAAATAAGGCGTGTTGGGCAGGCACAGGCCGACCTTGGTCCCCTTGCCGACCCCCAGTTGCTGAAACCCTTTCGCCGCCCGCGCGACCAGGTCGCCGACTTCTCCGTAGGTGCATTTCTTTTCGAGAAAATCCATACAGGCGTGATCGGGGTAGCGATCGACGGCCTGATCGAAATAGTCCAGAACCGTTTTATCCATCTGAGCAAAGCCTTCCGTTCGTTATTTTGGTGTCGCCGCCGTCTCGTCTGTGAAGGGCCAGGCGCTAGGCCTTGAGCAGGCCCGTCAGCTTCATCGCCGTCCCCGTCGATCCCTTGATCTTCAATCTCCCCATGGTGTAGGCGAGCATGGGGTCGAGCCTGCCCTGCAGGATTTTCTCCAGGTTCCCGGGCGAGACCTTGATGGTGCAATCGGCGAGGTCGTCGTCGTGGCTCAGCACCGCCGGGCTTTCCGTCGCGTCCACGAACAGGATGCCGTCCTCCTTGAAGTCGAACTTCACGGTGGCGTCCAAGGTGTCGAGGCGGTCCAGCATCCCCGTTATCAGGGCTTTGATTTCATCCAGCGGCATGGCGGCATGGTCTCTCAATTTATCACAACGGCACCAATAATAGACTAAAGTGACGTATACGTCAATTGATTTATCTATACGTCGCATCAATCCCGAAATTCCGCCCGCGCCCAGGCGTTGGCGCAAAGCAGCGGTTCAGTTTTCCGGGTGTTGCTTCAGGGTTTCGCTGGCCAGGTTGGCCCCCGCCTCCATCAGGTAGCGGTGGGTATGGGAACGGAATTCCCGGCGGTAGAGGACGGCCAGGACGAGCACGCTGGCGACCATGAACGCCGCCGGATGGATGACCCAGGACAGGGTCGCCAGGGCGAAGTAGTAGGCGCGCAGTCCTTGCGTGAAACTGTTGGTCGCCCGGTCGATGACGTTGGCGGTGCGCTCGGAAAAGCCGATCCGGTCCGGGGCGTCCGGTTCGTCGGGCATGGGGGCGCCGCCGATCAGGGTCAGGGCGAAATTGAACTGCCGTGTCGACCAGACGAACTTGAAGAAGGCGAAGACGAAAATCACCACCAGGGTGACGAGCTTGATTTCCACCGGCAGGCGGCCCGTGGCGGTGACGAAGGTCAGGTCGAGCAAAACGGCGTTGATCTTGTCGATGGCGCCGAACAGGGTGATCAGGCCGGCCATGATGAAGATGGAGGTGGAAGCGAACATGGAGGCGGAACGGGACATGGCGGCGCAGATGTTGATGTCGCCCATGCGGATGTCCCGTTCCAGCATGCGGCGCATCCACAAGACCCGGTAATCATGGGTCACCGCCATGACGCTGCGGCTGCCCGGACGGCGCAGATGATCGGCGGCCAGGGAATAGGCCTGCCACAGGACCAGCATGAAAACCGGGGCGGCGAGGTCGAGAATCGACAGGGTCTCGGGCATGGGCGTTGGCGGCACCTGTTGCGGAAAGAAGCGCCCATGGTATACCAAAGTTCCTCTTTGCAAACGGTTAACTTTTTGGAGAACGCCATGACAAAACCATCAATCGGATTTATCGGCCTCGGCCTGATGGGGGCGGCCATGGCCAACCGCCTGCTCGACAAGGAATATTCGCTTCGTGTGCTGGGGAACCGCTCTCGCGCCGCCATCGACGCCGCCGTCGCCCGGGGCGCGGTGGAGGCGGAGCACGGGCGGGCGATCGCCGAGGCCTCGGACATCGTCATGCTCTGCATGGATACCTCCGCTTCCGTGGAATCGCGGATGCTCGGCGATGACGGGGTGATCGCCGGCCTTGGGCCCGGGACGGTGGTGATCGATTTCGGGACCTCCCTGCCGGACTCGACCAAGCGTCTCGGCGCGCTGGCCGCGGAGAGGGGCGCGACCATGCTCGACGCCCCCCTCGGGCGGACACCGGAACACGCCAAGGACGGCCTGCTCAACATCATGGCCGCCGGCGACAAGGCGGCCTTCGACCGGGTGCAGCCGGTGTTGCTGGACCTGGGCGAGAACGTGTTTCATCTCGGCCCCCTGGGCGCGGGGCACACCATCAAGCTGATCAACAATTTCTTCGGCATGACCACCGCCTGTGCCATGTCGGAAGCCTTCGCCATGGCCGACAAGGCGGGGGTCGACCGGCGTACTCTTTATAATGTGATGTCGGCGGGGCCCCTGCATTCGCCGATGATGGACCTGGTCGCCGCCTACGGCCTGGAGGGGGAGGGAGAAAAGCTGGCCTTTTCCGTCCGCAACGCCGGCAAGGATCTGGGCTACTACGGCCGGATGGCCTCCGACCTGGGCTTTTCCTCGCCGATGTCGCCGTGTGCCCGCAACACCCTGTCAGAAGCCACGGAAAAGGGATTCGGGGATCACTTCGTCTCGCAGTTGGTGGACTTCATGACCGCCGCCTCAAAGGACGGGCGTTAGGGCGCCTTCGCCCTTGAAATGGGCGCTCAGGTTGTCGCGCAGCATTTGCCCCATGGCCCGGCGGGTTTCGACGGTGGCCGAGCCGTGGTGGGGTTGCAGCAGGACGTTGCCGAGGGGGAGGAACCTGGGGTTCAGGGCCGGTTCCCCCTCGAACACGTCGAGGGCGGCGAAGCCGAGGCGACCGTCTTCGAGGGCGTTCAACAAAGCCTCTTCATCGACCACCGCGGCGCGGGAGACGTTGATCAGCATGCCTTCGGGGCCCAGGGCCTCGATCACCGACCGGTCGACAATATGCCGGGTCCGCCGGTTGGCGGCCAGGGTCAGGAACAGGAAGTCCGAGCGCCGCGCCAGGTCCACCGGGTCGGGAAGATAGGTCCAGTCCGCCGGCGTGTCCTTTCGGCTCGTGGCGCCGTAGGCGATCTCCATGCCGAAGGCGGCCAGCCGGTCGGCGACGGCGCGGCCGATGTTGCCCAGGCCGAGAACCCCGGCGCGTTTTCCGAATGCGCGGCGGGACAGGGGATAGGCCCCTTTCGCCGCCCAGTCGCCGCTCCGCGCCCATTGTTCGGCGCCGATCATGCCGCGGGCATGGCACAGCATCATGGCGACGGCGAAGTCGGCGACGTCTCCGGTCAGCACGCCGGGGGTGTTGGTGACGGTGATGCCGCGTTCCCGGCACGCCTGCATGTCGACGGCGTCGTAGCCGACACCGTAGATGGCGATGATTTCAAGGTTCGGCAGGGCGTCGATGAGGGCGGCGTCGGCGCCGACCTCGCCGCGCGTGGCGATGGCCCGGATGGAGGGGCCCCGGGTGGTCAGGAAATCCCGCTTGCCGTCCATGTCGTAATAGCGGTGAACCTGAAAATCCCGCCGCAGGGGTTCCAGGTCCCATTCCGGCAGCGGTCCCGCCTGCAGCAGGCCAATCGGGGATTGGGCGGCCGAACTCATGTGAAGGTCGCCTGGACCTGATCCCAGGCATGGGACAGGTGGGTGCGCAAGGCCTTTTCCGCCGCGTCGGGATCGCGCAGCAGGATGGCCTCGTAGATGGCCTTGTGGGCGAGGAAGTTGTTCCGGTTGCGGTCGGCCATGCGCGGCATGCGCGACCAGTGCGGGGCCAGCCAGGTGGTGTAGGCCCGATGGATGGCGGGCAGCACCGGATTCCGGGAGATTTGATACAGCACCTGATGAAACGCCATGTCGGTTTCGTAAAACAGATCGCTGTCCTCAATCGCCGCTTCGTTGGCCTCCAGGGCCTCCTTCAGGGCGGCGATGTCCTCCTTGCCGGCATCCATGGCGGCCTGGCGGACCAGGATCGCCTCGACCAGAATCCGGGTGTCGAACAGGTTCTTGACGCCGTCCGGCTGCACCAGAAGACGCCCGACGATGTCCTTCAGGGTGCCGAGCGCGGTGTCGTAGTTGGGCTTTCGCACCACCGGGCGGAAACGGGGGCGGGCCTCAACCAGTCCCTTGTTGGCCAGGGACAGGATGGCTTCGCGCACGACCGTGCGGCTCATGCCGTAGGTTTCGACGATTTCCCGTTCCGGCGGCAGGGGCGCCCCTTCCTTCAGGATTCCGGCATTGATCATGTCGATGAAGATGCGCGCCAGGTCGTCGGCGGCCCGGCTCTTCCCCGCCTCCGGGGAGGCGCCGTTCGCGGGTGCTTTGCTCATCCGTTTGTCCCTAGAATATCCCTGCCGTTGTTGGGGCCCTCAGCCGGTGCATATATAGACGAACGCTTCCGGTGTTGACCAATGATGATTTTTGTATAGTATTTGGTCATACCAAAATACGCAAGCATCGGCTCATGTTCAATAAGGAATTGAAATGGCACTCATCACTCATATCGACGCGCGGCTTTTTCAAGTGCCCCTGCCGGAGGTCCTGACCGACGCCAAGCATGGCGACCATACGCATTTCGAGCTGGTGACCGCCACGGTGCATCTGGCCAACGGCGTACAGGGAACCGGCTATACCTACACGGGCGGCAAGGGCGGCCACGCCATCCTGGCCATGATCGAGCATGACCTGGCGCCGTTTCTCGTCGGCCGGGACGGCGGCGATATCGCCGCCCTTTACGAGGGCATGCAATGGCATGTCCATTACGTGGCCCGGGGGGGCATTGCGTCCTTCGCCATTTCCGCCCTGGACATCGGATTGTGGGACGCCCACGGCAAGCAGACCGGCCGACCCCTGTGGAAGATGGCCGGCGGCGCGGCGGACCGGTGCAAGGCCTACGCCGGGGGCATCGACCTGAACTTTCCCCTGCCCAAGCTTCTCGATTCCATCGGCGGCTATTTGGATCGTGGCTTCAATGCGGTCAAGATCAAGGTCGGCAGGCCCGACCTGGAGGAGGACGTCGCCCGGGTCAAGGCGGTGCGGGAACGGATCGGCCCGGACATCACCTTCATGGTCGACGCCAATTACGCCTTGAGCCGGGAACAGGCGGTGCGGGCGGCGGAGGCCTTCAAACCGTATGATATTCTCTGGTTCGAGGAACCGATCATTCCCGACGACTACAAGGGCTTCGGGCAGATCGCCGACATCACCGGCGTGCCCCTGGCGATGGGGGAGAATCTGCACACCATCCACGAGTTCGAATACGCCCTCGCCGATTCGAAGCTGTCCTTCATTCAGCCCGACGCCTCCAACTGCGGCGGCGTCAGCGGCTGGCTGCAGGTGGCGGAACGGGCGCGGGAGCATGGTGTTCCGGTGTGCAGCCACGGCATGCAGGAGCTTCATGTCAGCCTGGTTTCCGCACAACCGAACGCCGGCTGGCTGGAAGTGCATTCCTTCCCCATCGACCAATATACCCACCGTCCGCTGGTGGTCGAAAACCATCTCGCCGTCGCTCCCGACGACCCGGGCGTGGGGGTGCGCTTCGATTGGGACAAGCTGCGGGCCGCCCAGGAAACCTTCCGCGCCGCGTCCTAAGCCCGTTTGCCGATGGATTCCGACGCCGCCGGCAACAGGTGGCGGGACAGATGCTGGTGGATGCGCCGCCGCACCAGATCCTCGTCATGGGCCAGGGCCGCGTCCAGGATGGCCCGATGCTGGGTGACGTTTTCGGGGACGAAGACGAACTTCCTGTCGCTGGTGATCAGTTGCTGGCGGAACTGCTGGTAAATCACGGCGTGCGTGTGCTTGAGAATGTTCGAGTGGCAGGAATCGATCAGGGTCTGGTGGAATTCCTCCTCGGCCATCGTCCACAGGGTCAGCAGTTCACTCGGCTTCGGGTCCTCGGGGACTCGGGATTCGATGTGTGACAGCTTGTGGTGGGCGGCGGACAGGCGCGCCTCCCAGGCGATGCCGCCGTTGCGGATGGAAAGGCAGGCCCCTTCGCATTCCAGCATGATGCGGAACTGCGTGATGTCATGGAGAAGTTCCGCCGACTGGCGCGGCAGCCGGAACCCACGCTGCTCGTGAAATTCGACCAGTCCGACCGTGGACAGCCGGAACAGGATCTCGCGAATTGTCGAGGCCGAGCACTTGTAGCTTTCGCAAAGCGATTGCGGCCGCAACCGCTGGCCGGGTTCGAACCCCCCGTTGACCGCACGGTCGCGGAGCTGATCGTAGATGCTTGCGTTGTCGCTCATGGCAAAATCCTCGCATCAGAATAATTTCGAGATTTATATTAAATCACGAAATTATAAAAAATTCGAGAATTTTATTGACAGGCCTTGAGGCCATAGATAGTTTAGTCATACCAAAATAACAAGTCATTTGTTATCGGATATCTAAACGTGGTTTTCAAAATTGGGAGATACAGTATGAAACTCGTCAAGAAACTGACCCTCGCCGCCGCCTCGGCGGCGATCATCGCCGCCGGCGGCGCCTTTACGGCTTCCGCGGCCGAGACCAAGCTTCGCATCCAGACCCACTTCTCGCCGGAGACCCTGTCCGGCAAGATGGCCAAGGAATTCATCGAAGACATCACCAGTATGTCGAACGGCGAAATCAAGGTCGAAATGTTCTATTCCTCCGCCGTGGTCAAATCGACGGAGACCTTCGATGCCGCGGCGACGGGCATTCTCGATTGCGACATGACCGGCGGTTCCTATCAGACCGGCAAGAACCCGGCCTTCCAGTTCGCCGGCGACCTGGCGGGTGGTTATACCAACCCCTACCAGCAGTTGGCCTGGCTGCTCCACGGCAACGGCTATGAAGAGATCAACAAGCTCTACAACGCCCACAACATGGAATTCATCGGCTGGTGGATCCCAGGTCCGGAATCCCTGTCTTCGTCCAGGCCCATCAGCAAAGTCGCGGACTTCAAGGACTGGAAGTTCCGTTCGCCTCCGGGCATGCTGACCATGGTCTTCAAGAACCTGGGCGCCTCCCCCATCGTCATGGATTTCAATGAAATCTTCACCGCCCTGGAAACCGGCATCATCGACGGCGCCGATGCGGCCAACCTGACCAACAACGTCGGTCTCGGCCTGTATGACATCGTCAAGCACACCAACTTCCCGGGCTTCCACTCCATGCCGGCCGATCACCTGACCTGCCGCAAGGACGTCTGGGACGGCATGCCGGCCCATCACAAGTCGATCCTCAAGGTCGCCATGCAGGCCCTCGCCCTGCGCAACGCCACGGCCAACGAAGTGAACAACGCCAAGACGGCGAAGGAACTGCGCGCCAAGGGCATCAACCTGTACGAATGGTCTCCGGAAGAACTGGGCAAGTATCGCGCCGCCGTCAAGTCCGGCTGGACGGAATTCGCCACCACCCCGGAAGCCAAGTCTCTGCTGAAGAGCCACATTGACTTCCTGACCGAGCTGGGCCTTATGAAATAAGACTACGGTTCGCTTTCAATCCATGCGGCAGGGCCTGGCGGCCCTGCCGTGATTGAAACGGCATCAAGAAGAATGGCGGTGCGGGATGAAAATCACAAAGATCACAAGCCATGTCCTGCAATACGACTTGCCCGAACAACTGGGCTATTCACAGCAATTTTACGCCAAGCGTAGCGCCCACCTGGTGAAGGTGGAAACCGATGAAGGCCTTTCCGGCTGGGGAGAGTGCTTCGGTCCCGGCAACGTCGCCCTCGCCAACAAGGCGATTGTCGAAAAGGTGATCCAGCCCCTGGTCCTGGGAGAGGACCCGCTGGCCAGAGACGTGATCTGGCACAAGGTATACAATTTACTGCGCGACCACGGACAGAAGGGGATGGCCCTGCAAAGCCTGTCCGGCGTCGATATCGCGCTCTGGGATATCGCCGGCAAGGCGGCCGGGTTGCCGATCTCCAAACTGCTGGGCGGGAACCACCGCGACCGGGTCGCCGTCTACGGCTACGGCATGATGCTGCGCCCGGAACCGACGGTGGAACTGGCCGCCCGCTTCGAGTATGAGGCCGCCGCCATCAAAGACATGGGGTTCTCGGCGACGAAGATGAAAATCGGTTTCGGCCCCAAGGACGACGTGATCCTGGCCCAAGCCGTGCGCAAGGGCCTGGGCGAGGACTTCCGCTTCATGGCCGACGCCAATCACTGTTACACCACAAGCGACGCCTTTTACGTCGGGCGCGCCCTGGAGGAACTGGACGCCTATTGGTTCGAAGAGCCGGTGGCCCCGGAGGACCTGGACGGCTATCGCGAGTTGCGGGCCGGCCTGAAGATCAACATTTCCGGCGGCGAGGCGGAATTCAGCCGCTGGGGCTGGCGCACCCTGCTGGAATCCCGGGGCCTGGACATCGCCCAGCCGGAAGTCTGCGCCCTGGGCGGGATTACGGAATATCAGCGCGTCCTCGCCCTTTGCCACGCCCATTTCACCCCGGTCGTCAACCATGTCTGGGGCTCGGCCGTGGCCGTCGCCGCCAATCTGCACCTGCTGGCTTCCATGCCGCCCCTGCCGGGCGGGCTGCATCCCTGGGAGCCGATGCTGGAATTCGACACCACCGACAACAAATTCCGTGACCAGTTGCTGAAAGAACCGTTGAACATTCAGCGACAGGTGAAGGAAAACGCGGGCGAAGTGAAGATCCCGTCGGGCCCCGGCTTGGGGGTGGAACCGGACGAAGACTTCATCCGCGCCTACGAAACAGACTGAACAAGGGGGGAAATGTCATGGTCGCTGAATCCGGAAGCCGCAAGGAATGGCTGATCCCGTTCGCCTTCGTTTTCAGCGCCGGCTGGGCCATCTGGCACGCCCCGGCCTACCTGCTCGACTTCATCCCCCCGGAAAGCCAAAGCCTGCTCGACCAGATGAGCAAGTTGCACCAGCGCAAGGACATCACCCCGGACATGCCCGGCCTTTTCGGCGGTTATGCCGACGCCATCGACTGGCTGGCGCTGGTGCTGATACCGGTGATTTTCTATATGGGAACGCGGACGGTTCGCTGCGCGGCGATGGAATACGAGCACTGGCGGCCCATCGACCGCTTTTCCCTGTTCATCGGCCGGGTGACCATGATCATGATCATCTCCATGACCTCGATCATGCTTTACGAGGTGTTCCTGCGCTACGCCCTGGAAACGCCGACCCTGTGGGCCAACGAACTGACCCTGTGGATCGCCGGTTTCGTCTTCCTGTGTTCCGGCCTGTACGCCATGCAGCAACGCTGCCACATCCGCATTTTCATGTTGTACGACGTGGTGCCGCGCTGGATGCAGCATGCGTTCGACGTAATTTCCGTCTTCTTGTTGTCCCTGTTCGTGTTCTTTTTGGTCTACGGCAGCTTCAAGCAGGTTTTCATCGTCAAGTTCTACAAATGGGAAATGTTCGGAACGGCTTTCGATCCGCCCATTCCCGCCACCGTGCAGCCCATGGTGCTGATCATTTTCACTCTCATCGCCGTGCAGGCGATCATCAACCTGATCGCCGACTGGAAGCTTGAACCGACGGTGCACACGGCGGCGGACGATATCGACAAAGACGAGCTTGAAGCGATCAAGCGTGGCATGGGAGCAGACTGATGGATGTCGGAACCATATCGATTGTCCTGGTCCTGGGACTGATCACCCTTCTCGCCATCGGCATGCCCCTGGGCTTCGCATCGGCGGTACTGGCCCTGCTGGTGATGGTCATGAAGTTCGAGCCGTCGCTGCTGCTCAATCCCTTCACCTTCGGCGAAGGCATGCTGACGGGCAACCCGGGAACCGGGGCGCTCTATATCCTGACTCAGAAGATCTTCGATCTGCTGACCGAGTACGTGCTGATATCCGTGCCCCTGTTCATCTTCATGGCCGCCCTGCTGGAGCGTTCGGGGGTGGCCAAGAAGATGTACGATTCCCTGGATTTCTGGCTCAGCAGCGTGCGCGGCGGGATCGCCATCGTCACCTCGGTGATGGCGGTGATCATGGCCGCCATGTCCGGGATCATCGGCGGCGAAGTGGTGCTGCTGGGGCTGATCGCCCTGCCGCAGATGCTGCGGCTCGGTTACGATCAGAACCTGGCCATCGGCACCATCTGCGCCTCGGGCTCGCTGGGCACCATGATTCCGCCCTCCATCGTGCTGATCATTTTCGGCCTGATCACGGAAACCTCCATCAAGACCCTGTTCACGGGGGCCTTCATTCCCGGCGCCATGCTGGCCAGCTTCATTATTCTCTACATCATCATCCGCACCCAGTTGAACCCCTCCCTGGCGCCGTTGCCCGAACGCCGTCCCGGCGATCCCACCGGGGTCGAGAAACTCGGCATGTTCGGCGGCTTCCTGTCAATCATCCTCGCCGGCGGCTCGTCCCTGCTGTTCTTGCGGGCCCTGTTCAACACGGTGATGGGCTACAACACGGACATGGGCAAGGACGTGGAACCCCTGTTCCTGGGCATGACCTATCATCTGCCCTATCTCGGCGGGTTCGCCGCCCTCGGCGTGATCCTGGCCTTGTTCGTCTTCGGCCGCGAGCGCTCCGCCAACGGCTGGCAACACGGCAAGGGCCTGGTGCCGCCGCTGACCGTCATCGGCATCGTGCTGGGTTCCATCTACGGCGGCGTGTCGGGCATCACGGAAGCCGCCGGCATGGGCGCGCTGGCCGTCTTCGTCATCGCCCTGCTGCGTGGCGAGGCCTCCGTCGACCTGGTCTGGGACAGCCTGATGCGGACCCTGAAGTCCACCGGCACCATCATCTGGGTGACCGTCGGCGCGGCGGCCCTGTCGGGGGCCTACACCCTGGCCGGCGGCCCGGCTTACATCGCCGAGCTGATCGTCGGGGCGGAAATGCCGACCATGCTGGTGCTGCTGACCATGATGCTGATCTTGCTGTTCATGGGCGCGTTCATGGACTGGGTCGGCATCGTCCTGTTGATTATTCCCGTGTTCCTGCCCATCGTGCAGCGCCTGCCGATCGAGGAAATCGGCTTCTTCGGACAACTGGAACCGAAATACGTGGCGGTCTGGTTCGGCGTCCTGTTCTGCATGAACATGCAGGTCAGCTTCCTGTCCCCGCCCTTCGGTCCGGCGGCCTTCTATCTGAAATCCGTGGCCCCGCCGCATATCTCGCTAACGGACATCTTCCGCGGCTTCCTCCCCTTCATCGGGGTGCAGTTGCTGGCCCTGTCCATCCTGCTGATGTGGCCGTCCATCGTCACCATCCTGTTGTAAAGGGGGAGCCGGAGCCATGTTGTCGCCTTCGCAGATCGCGGAATTCCGGGAGAACGGCTATCTCATCGTCGAGGACGTGATCGACGCGGCGACCCGGGACGCGGTCCTCGACGAATACGAGACTCTTCTCGGCGGGCTTTACGAGGGCTGGTCCCGGCAGGGACTGGTCCCGCCGCCGGAAAAGCCGTTGAATTTCTGGGAGAAACTGGACAGATGCCGGAGCGAGGATTTCGACTGGTATCAGCCTCTCGACATTTCCCTGCCCTTCGACAACATCGGCGAGGAAACACCCATGCATTTCGGTCCGGCGGTCTTCGATCTGGTCAGGCATGACGCCATTCTCGACATGATGGAATGCCTGGTTGGGCCCGAGATCACCTCTAATCCCATTCAGCATGTCCGCATCAAGCCGCCGGAACGCACCCTGCCGGAAGGGGAGGCCCGGGCCCATGTCTCCTATACCAACTGGCATCAGGACCGGGGCGTCGGGCATGCCGACGCGGACGACAGCACCATCGTCACCGTCTGGGTGGCGATGACCGACGCCACCGAGGAAAACGGTTGCCTGCAGGTCGTCCCCGGCCTGCCGAAGACCCTTTACCCCCATTGCCCGAAACGGCAGACGACCATCGCCGACGGATTCGTCGACGCCGCCCGCGCCATCCCGGCGGAGGTCCCCGCAGGCGGTGTGATCCTGCTGCATCCGTTGACCCCCCACTGTTCCCTGCCCAACAGGTCCGACGGTTACCGCTGGTCCTTCGATCTGCGCTACAACGTCACCGGCCAGCCCACGGGTCGCGACCAGTTCCCCGGCTTCGTCGCCCGCTCCCGCTCCCATCCGGACTCGGAACTGCACGACTGGCGCGCCTGGCGGCAACGCTGGGAAGCCGCCCGCCTGCACCTGGCCCACGTGCCGCATATTCCGCAACACCGCTGGCAGGGCGACGCGCCTCATTGCGCCTAAGTCCCAATCCGGCCGGATTCACCCAGACAACCCGAAAGCAAGGAACCCGATCCATGAAAGCCGCATACTACACAGGAAACAAAACCTTCAGCATTGAAAGCGTGACGCCGCCCCCGCCGGCCCGGGGAGAGGTCGCCATCGATGTCGCCTATTGCGGCGTCTGCGGCACCGACCTGCATGCCTTCCACGGCAAGATGGACGGGCGCATCGGCCTGCACCGCATCATTGGCCATGAAATGTCGGGCACGGTTCAGGCCGTCGGCGAAGGCGTGGACGATCTGGAAATCGGCGAACACGTGGTGATCCGTCCGCTGGTCGCCTGTGGGAAGTGTCCCGCCTGCGCCGCCGGCCATGAGCATATCTGCCACAACCTGAAATTTCTCGGCCTCGACACGGACGGCGCCTTTCAACAGCGCTGGAGCGTGCCCCGGGAAACGGTGCACCGGATTCCGGCCGACATGCCGCTTGAATTCGGCGCCCTCGTCGAGCCCGTCGCCGTCGCCTGTCACGACGTCAGCCGTAGCCGCCTGGCCGCCGGCGAGGATGTCCTGATCATCGGCGGCGGTCCCATCGGCATGCTGATCGCCATGGTGGCGGCGGAGGCGGGGGCCAACGTTATCCTCTCGGAAGTCAGCGAGCAGCGGCTCGAATTCGCCCGTTCCCGGGGCTTCCAGGCCATCAATCCCCGTCAAAGCGACGTCGGCGAGACGGTGCATCAACTGACCGGCGGCAAGGGCGCCGATGTGGTCTTCGAGGTCTCCGGCACCCAGCCCGGCGTCGATGCCATGACCGAGGCGGTCGCCGCCCGGGGCCGCATCGTCATGGTGGCGATTCACGCCGAAAAACCCAAGGTCGACCTGTTCCGCTTCTTCTGGCGGGAAATCGAGCTGCTCGGGGCGCGGGTCTATGGGGCGGAAGATTTCGAACGCGCCATCGAACTGATCGCCGGCGGCAAGATCGACTGCCGGGCGATGATCACGGATATTCGCGGCCTGGACGACATCACCGCCGCCTTCGACGCCCTGACCGGCAACCCGCAGGCCATGAAGAGCCTGATCAAGTGTAGTTGACGGCCTCGGCGAAGGCTTTCGCCGACCGGGCGACGGTCTCGGCGTCGTCGCCCGCCTTGTAGAGGGCGGAACCCAGGCCGAAACCGTTGGCCCCGGCTTTCCGGTAATCGTCCATGTTGTCCGGGGTGATGCCACCGACGGGCAAGACCAGCGCCTGTTTCGGCAGGATGGCCCGCCACGCCTTCAACACGGCGGGCGGCGCCGCTTCCGCCGGAAACAGCTTCAGTCCGTCCGCCCCCGCGTCGAGGGCGGCAAAGGCCTCGGTCGGGGTCGCCACCCCTGGAAGAACTACGCACCCGGCCTGTTTCCCGGCCCTGATGACATCGCCGTCCGAATGGGGCATGACGACGAGGCGCCCCCCGGCGTCGGCGACATCACGGGCGTCGTCGGGGCTCAGGACCGTTCCCGCCCCGACCAGGGCCCGTTCGCCGAGGGCTTCGGCCAGGAGGCGGATACTGTCGAGAGGCGCGGGGGAGTTGAGCGGCACCTCGATGATGCGAAAGTCGTTTTCCATCAGCGCTTCGCCGATGGACAGGACCTCATCCGGCTCGACCCCGCGCAGGATCGCCACCAGGGGCATCCGTTCCAGGCATTGCTGAAGTGTAATCGCGCTCATTGTTCTGATTCCCTTGATGTCCGCATCTCCCGGGCCGCCAGCAGGGACAGGTGTCCGCGGATGGTTGTCGCTTTGTCGTCGATGCTGTGATGAGGAACGCCGGCCCGCGTCAGGGCGTCGGCGTAAAGCCCGGCCAGGGCGCTGGAGCCGACCAGGTAAACCGGTTCCCCGCCGGGATCGAAGTCGGGCAGCACTCCGTGAATTTCATGGCCGATGAGCAGGCCCGACAAGAAGGAAGCCTGGGCCGCCTCGCCGGTGACGCCGAACAGGCCGTCGGCCCTGAGCGAGAACAGGTGGCTGAGCAGTCCGCCTGATTTTCGCGACGTTTCCAGGCCCCGATGGAAGGCGTCTGCATCATGGGGGGCCTGTCCGTCCATCAGCGCGCCGAGGATAGAGTGCTCGCTCATGACCTGATAGACCTCGCCGGTCATGGCCGTGGAGAAGTTGGTCAGGACGCCGTTTTCCGCCCGGACCCACTTGCTGTGGGTGCCGGGCAGGCACAGGGTGGCCGTGTCCCGGCCGATGATGTCGAGGGCGCCGAAGACCTGGATCTCCTCGCCGCGCATGACGTCGCGCCGCGCCCCCGCCGGGTCCAGCGCCATGCCGGGGATGATCCAGGCATCGTCGACTCCGGGAACCGCCATGATGTGGTCGAGCAGGGCATCGCGTCCGGCCGGGCAGGGGGCGTAGGGAGCTTCGGCCCAGCCCTGCCGGCTGCCGATCATGCCGGACATGAAGACGGTGGGGCGTGAACCGCCCGATTCCCGCCAGCCTTGAATGATATCCTCGAACGCCGGTTTGAACTCCTCCGGGGCGCAACGGCGGATGCCCAGTCCGTCCTCCCGGCTGTCGAGGATTTTCCCCGCCTGATCAACCAGATAGGCGCGCCGGTTGGTGGTGCCCCAGTCGATGATGATGAAGGTCGCCGAGGCGTGTTTCGTCATGACAAGTCCGCCGAAAATGCCCCCTGGACAAGGGGGAGTGAGAGAAAGCCATTTACAGCATAATCAATCCGGATTATCAATCATAATATGAATGAATATTACGCAAAGGACGATTCGGATGCATGACGGCCTGGTGCGCGGACTGCCCGGGCAGGTGGCCCGGGAATTGGGCCGGCGCATCGTCAGTGGCGATCTACCGGAGGGGGCGCGACTCGACGTGGAGGATCGGCTGGTCGAACAGTTCGGCGTCAGCCGCACGGTGATCCGCGAGGCCATCAAGGGGTTGGGGGCGAAGGGGTTGATTCAGGTCCGGCCTCGGCTGGGAACCAGCGTGTTGCCGCGCAAGCGCTGGAATCTCCTTGACCCCGACGTCATGCATTGGCAGCGGGAGGCGCCGCCGTCCATGGCGGTGATGCGGCAATTGCGGGAAATGCGGGCCATCGTCGAACCGGCGGCGGCGGCGCTTGCCGCCGAACGGTGTCGCCGGCCCGCCCCCCTGCTGGCCGCTTACGGAAAAATGGAACAGGCCGTCGATGACCCGCACGCCTTCGCCGTCGCCGACGCGGCCTTTCACATCGAAATTCTGCATGCCGCCGACAACGATTATCTCGACGCCCTGGGCGGGCTGATCCTGACGGACCTGCTGTCCAGCATCCGCGTCACCAATCCGGACCGGGAACGCAACAGCCGCTCCCTTCCCCTTCATCGCGCCGTGGTCGAGGCCATTGTCGAAAATGACCGGGAAAAGGCCGCCGCCGCCATGCGGGTCTTGCTGGACAATTCCGCCAGAAGGCTGGGTGAGGCGGAAAAGCAGGGCCTTCAGAAAGACGGAAGCTGAACCGCCCGTGCTTCCCGGGCCGACAGGAGAATGGCCTCGATCACCTGCAGGGATTTCATGCCCTCCAGGCCGCTGACCAGCGGTTCCTCCTCGCCCCTGATGACAGCGGCGAAATGTCTGATTTGCTCCCTCAGGGGATCGGCGTCGGCGACGGGGTGTCCGGCGGCGGTAATTCCGGTTTTCCAGTGGCCGTCTTCGCCATGGCTCCAAACCCGCAGATCGGGAAGGGAGAGGGAGCCCCTGGTGCCGCCGATCAGGTAACAGCTTTCCCGGGTGGTCGGGTAAACGGGGTTCTCGCCCGATGTGAGTTCCCAACTCCAGGGGGCCGCCGCGCTGTCGGAAACGTTGAGGGTTCCCAAGGCGCCGGACCGGAAGCTCAACAACGCAACGGCGCTGTCTTCGGTGGCGAAACCCCTCGCCGCCGAGGAGGTGACGGCCTGCACACCGGCCACGTCGCCACACAGGTGACGCAGCAGGTCGACATCGTGAATGGCGTTGACCATGACGGGTCCGGCCCCGGGCCGCCGCCGCCAATCGGGTTCGAAATAAGCGTCGGGCTTGAGCAGCCAGCAGGTGCCCTGAACGGTAACGATGGGTCCGAGGGTCCCGCCGTCAATGATTTTCTTGGCCTGTCTGATCAACGGGTTGTGGCGGCGGTGGTGGCCGACCAGCACCGGTACGCCTTTGTCCCCGGCGGCGTGAACGATCCGCTCCGCTTCCTGCGAGGTGACGGCGATGGGCTTCTCGATCAGCATGGGACAGCGCGCCTCGGTGCAGTCCAGGGCGTTTTCAAGATGCACCTGATTGGGGGTCGCCAGAATGACCCCGTCCGGTGTCTCCGCCGCGAACATCTCCTTTAAGGAGCTATACCAGGGAATGCCGAGACCGTCGGCATAGGATGCCGCCTGCCGGTCGGGATCGACGATGGAAAGCAAGTCCACCTCGGGGGCCAGGGCGCGGATGGCGTCCGCGTGCCAGCGGCCGACCAGACCGGCGCCGGCCAGGGACAGTTTAACGGGTTTGCTGCTCACGGTTCACTCGATTACGGGTCTTGGGCCGCCAGATTATAGCCCCGTGATCTGCACCTTTCCAATGGCCGATCCGCCGAGGGCCAGATCGAAGGCCAGGGCGGTTTCTGAAACCGGGAAGGAACCGGCGGTCAGGGCGTCGAAATCGAACCGGCCTTCGCCGATGATGTCGAGCGCCTGTTCGAATTCCCGGTTGAACTGAAAGGAACCGACGATGTGAATTTCCTTCAGCATCACCCGATGGATGTTGATGGCGTCGCCGCCGGGCTGGATGTTCGACAGGATGGAGACGACGCCGCCCTTGCGGACCCACTCCAGGGACTGGTTGAAGGCGGCGATGGCGCCGCTGGCCTCGATGACGGCGTCATAGCGCTCGCTCAGGCCGCCGGGCTCGAATTCGCCGCCGCAATACCCGCGGGCGGCCCCGAGCTGAACGGCTAGGTCGACGGCGGGGCGGCGTAAATCCATGCATTCCACCACCGCCCCCTTCGACAGGGCGGCGATGACGGCGAGCAGGCCCATGGGGCCGCAACCGACGACGAGAACCCGGTCACCGGCCTTGACGTCGGCCTTGTTGACGGCGTGCAGGGAGCAGGACAGGGGCTCGGCGAAGGCCAAATGGCCCGCCGACACGCCGTCGGGCACGGGCGTGCAGCAGGCGGCGGGAAAGTCGAAATATTCCTGAAAAAAGCCGTCGATGTGCGGGACGGTCGTCGCCGATCCGGGAAAGCGCTTGTCCGTGCACAGATTTTCTTCTTCCCGCCGGCAGTAGTCGCAGCCGCCGCAGGGGATGATGGGGTTCAGGGCCACCAGACGTCCCTGCTCGAGCCGGGAACCATTGCCGTCCTCGACGTAGGCGGAGGCCTCGTGGCCCAGGGTGATGGGACGGGTCAGTTGAAATCCGGCATTCTGGAAATGGGCATAGTAATGCATGTCGGTGCCGCAAATGCCCGCCGTGGCGAGGCGCAGCCGGACCCAACCGTCGGGAATGGCGTCGGGCAGGGTCCGGGTTTCAACGCCGAGGCTTTCGGCTTTCAAGAGTTTCGAGGCACGGTACTGCATGGCGGACTCCTAAAAGCCGATCGAATAGCCGGCGTCGACGGGCAGGGACACGCCGTTGATGTAGGCGGCCTCGGCGCTGGACAGGAAGAAGCAGGCGTTGGCGACGTCTTCGGGGCGGCCGAAGTTGTGGGTCGGGATGCGGCTCTCGATCTTGTCCCGCCGCGCCGGGTCTTTGGCCAGAATGGCGTCGGTCATGTCGGTTTTGATGAAGCCCGGACAGACCGCGTTGCAGCGGATGCCATAGACGGCGGCATCGACGGCGATGCTTCTGGTCAGCCCGATCACTGCCGTCTTCGAGGTGACGTAGGCGGCGGCGCTGGGCAGGGCGATGAGGCCGGCCATGGAGGACAGATTGACGATGGAGCCGCCGAAATCGATCTGCCGGTCCACGTAGGCGCGGCAACCGGAGAACAGGGCCTTCAGATTGATGTCGAGAACGTTTTCCAGTTCCTCCGGCTCCACGTCCCAGACCGGCTTCTTCAAATGCACCCCGGCGTTGTTGACCAGGGCGTCGACGGACTCGACCCGATCGTACACCACGTCCAGATAGGCTGCTTCCCGCCAGTTGCCGAGATCGTATTCGATCCAGCTCAGTTGGCCGGGGTCGGTTTCCGCTTTCAGGGATTGGAACTCGTCCCCCTCGGCGCGGGAGACGACAAACACGCGGTATCCTTCCTTGAGAAACTTCTTGGTCTGGAACAGGCCGAGTCCCCTGTTCCCTCCGGTAATGACGGCTACGGGCATGATAAACCCTCTTTTGAAATGTGTTTCCGATAAAGCTGGTTGATGTCCCGGAGGAAATCCTCATAGGGGATCTCCCGGGTAAAGAAGGCGGGGAAGATGTCGCAGACATCGTCGACGAAAGACAGGAACCATTCGTCCCGGGGCCGGGTCCAGGCCGTCGCCATGGTCTCGTAGGCGCCGTCAAAGAAGGGGGCGTAGACCGCATCCGACCTGCCCGCCTGCCAGGTCTTTTTGTTGGCCGGCTGTCCCTCGTTTTGCAGGTATACCCCCGACTGAACCGCTTGCGAGGAGACCCAGCGGGCGAAGGATTGGGCGGCTTCGGCATGCCGGGAAAAGGCGGAGACCGCAAGGCCCGTCCCGCCGAGGATCGAGCGGCGAAGGGGGGTGCCCGAGAATGTGGGCAGGTCCAGATAGGCCAGGACATGGGTCTTGAAACCCGGCCGGCAGTAATTGACGTAACCGAACAGGCAGGGGGAATAGGCGAAATCATCGCTTTCGCCGAGAATTTCCAGCACCTGGATCGGGTTCCAGCCGACGGCCTCCGCCGGGCCCAGCTTGTACAGCGTGCGCAGGATGTCCAGCCCCTCCAGGGCGACGGGCTCATGGATGAAGGTGTCCGGGGAATGGGGGACGGCGGCGTTGCGGCTGGCCGCCAGGGTCAGCCACATGTCGAAGGCGTCGACCGGCTTCAAGGGGGTGATGGCCTTGTAGGACGGCGCATGGGGGGCGCGGAAGTCCTCCCAGTGGGATGGCCTGGGGACTTCCAGGTCGGGCCGGCAGACGGCCATCTGGCAGGTGGCGTCAATGGCGTAAGCCCAGCATTTGCCGTCGTAGAAATAGCTCTCCGACGAACCGCCCATGGAGGTTTCCTCCATGTTTTCGGGGGCTTGCAGGGGGATCAGGCAGTCGTTGGCGGCGATCTGCCCGACATGGGGATGGTCGAGGACGATCAGGTCGTAACGCCCGGCCAGTTTGTGGATGGATTCGTCGGCGAAGGCCTGCAGGGAGCGGGCCTCCCAGGTGATGTGGATGCCGGTTTCCTCGGCGAAAACCCGTGACGCCTCGACCAGGCTGTGATGCCCGCGAGGATGGTTCCAGGTCATGCCGGTCAGGGTGACGGGGGTGGCCATGGTCCGGCTCCTTTCATCCCGCCAGCTCGCCGCGGATGGCCGGGCCGTCGGCCCCGAGGGACGGGGCGGGGGCGGAAGATTTCGGCCTGACCCCATTGAAGCGGAGGGGAATGCGGGTGGTTTCGATGCGCTCGCCCGCTGTTCCGTCAAGGGTCTGCAGCATGTCCATGATGGCGAATTGCTCGGTTTCGAACAGCCCGTTCCATTGCAGGACCTCGGCGCACCAGATGTCGGCGGGCTGCAGGACGGAAAGCCAGTCCTCGGTGGTTTTCTGGGCCAGGCGCTCGGCGACGAGACGTTTGATTTCGTCCCGGTTGCGGTGCGGTCCCGCCTGGTCGGCGATGAGGGGGGAAAGGGCAGGCAGGTCCAGCAGGTCCGAAAGCTTGTCGAGGGGATTCATGGCGATGGCGATGTGGCCGTTTCCCGTCTCGTAAATGCCGTATGGGGCGGGGGCGTAGACGTTGGCGTTGCTGAAGGCCGTGCGCTCCGGCTGTCCGCCGCCCCGGTTCAGGTGTTCGGAAATCATTTCCAGTTGCAGGTCGATCAGGCATTCCAGCAGGCTGGTTTCGACAAGTCGTCCCCGGCCGCCGATACCCCGTCCGACCAGGGCGGCGAGGATGCCCTGCACCGCCGTCGCTCCGGCGAAGATGTCGGCGACGGCCAGCCCCGTCGGCAGGGGCGGGTCGCCGGCGTTGCCGGTAAGCCAGGTAATCCCGGATCGCGCCTGGGCCAGCAGGTCCTGCCCGGGCAGATGGGCCCAGGGACCCTCGGCCCCGTATCCGGATATGCTGGCGTAGACGATGCGCGGGTTGACTTCAGCCACCGCATCGTAGCCCAGGCCAAGCCGTTCGGCGACGCCGGGCCGGTAATTCTGGATGATGACGTCGGCTTTCCTTATCAGGTCGAACAGAACGGAACGTCCGGCATCCTCCTTCAGGTCGACGGCGATGCTTTCCTTGCCCCTGTTGATGGTGTGAAACAGCACCGACTCTCCCCCGCCGTCGCCGGTCTTGTAGAGGTCCCGGCACGGGTCGCCGCCGTCCGGCCGCTCGATCTTGATCACCCTGGCCCCCATGTCCTGCAGCCGCAGCGCGGCGTAGGGTCCGGCGAGAAACAGGCTCAGGTCGAGGACCAGCAGTCCGTCGAGGGGAAGGGCGTGGCTTTCGGTCATGGGATGCGGTCCATTCAACGCTTAACAGGAGACGTGTTTAGAATAAAATTTCATATGACACAAGTAATTTTTATATATGAAAATTAATAAGATATATTCTATAATAATTCCAGCAATGCGAAGTCATGAAAAATTTATTTCTTGTATATGAAATTATGATATGCCCTTGCATCAGACAACGAAATCCGAAAGGAGCACGAAGTGGACGGAGAAGTGCGTTTGGAGCTGGATGGCTCCATTGGCGAGATGGTTCTCGACAGGCCGGCCAAACACAATGCCTTGACGCCGGTGATGTATCGGCAGATCGGCGAGGTCTGCCAACGGATCAACGGGGACGACCGCATCCGCGCGGTCATTGTCCGCGGCGCCGGGGAGCGGGCCTTTTGCGCCGGTTCCGACGTCGGGGCGCTGAACGATTACGAGGATTTCTGGGCCTGGCGGAACCGGGGCGATTACATCCCGCCCCTGCGCTCCGTGCGCAAGCCGATGATCGCGGCGGTGAAGGGCTGGGCGTTGGGCGGTGGGCTGGAGATCGCCCTCGCCTGCGACATGCGCGTGGCCTCGAAGACGGCGGTGTTCTCGGCCCCCGAGGTGACCCTCGGCTGGTGCGGGGCCGGCGGCGCGGCGCAGCATCTGACCCGTCTTGTCGGTTATGGCCAGGCGATGAAAATCCTCACCACCGGCGAGCGTTTCGATGCCGAATACGCCGACGCCATCGGTTTGTTGGAATGGCTGGTGGATGAAGGACGGGAATTGCAAAAGGCCCGGGAAATCGCCGCCGTCATCGCCGGACATTCCAGTGTCGCCACACAGGCTGTGAAATCCTCGGTCAGATCTGCTATGAACGGAAATCTGGAGATGGGATTGCAGATGGAAAACGAACTCATGGCCGTCTGTTTTGCAAAGGCGGAAAAGGACGAGGACTCGCCGCTCTACAAGGGCGAGGGTTGAATGAGGCGGCGGCGATGAAGAAAGCGAGAGCGAAAACCGGGCGTCCCAAGTCCGACGTGCCATCCCTGGAGAAGGCCCTGGATGTCCTGGAATTGCTCTCCCAGTCCCCTCGCGGCATGACCATGAACGAGATCACCGGGGCTCTCGAGCGGTCCATGGGTGAATTGTACCGGATTGTCGTCTATCTGGCGAAACGGGGATACCTGGAGCAAAATCCGGAAACCGACCGCTACGAGATGACCCTGCGCCTGTTCGAGTTGGCCCATCGCTACGATCCCACGGACAGACTGCTGAAGCTGGCCTTGCCGGTGCTGGAGAACATTGCTTACAGAACCGATCAGTCATGCCACCTGGCGGTCCTTCATCAGGAGTCGGTGCTGGTGCTGGCCTCCGTGCCAAGCCCCCGCCCGGCCGGATATGCGGTGCGCACCGGGGCGGTGTTCCCCATTCAGTCGACCAGTTCGGGGATCGTCATGGTATCGTACCTGCGGGAAGACAAGCAGGATCGCTTTCTTTCCGGCTTCGCCCCGGCGGAGCGGCAGGCCCTGGCGGAGCAGGTCGGGCGGATCGTTGCAAGCGGACACGACCGGCGGGACAGCGACCTGGTGCACGGCGTCAGCAACATCAGCGCCCCGGTGTTCGACCGCAGGGGAATCGCCGCCGCCATCACCATGGGCTACATCGGCCAATCCGGGCAGAGATGCGGCCCCGACGAGGCGCTGAAGGAGGTTCTCGGCGGGGCCGCCGAGTTGACCCACGCCCTCGGTGGCGGAACCTTCCTGGAGCCGTCGGGCGAGGCCTGAAAAAAGGAGCCGAGACACAGGGTCTCGGCTCAGGTGACGCAACCAAGGAGGACGTGGAGTGCGTCGGGAAAGGGGGCGCCGGGTCAGGGTGCGGCGGACAGGGCCTCGCGGGCCTGCCGGGTGATGGCGGCCCAGTCCTTGTCGGCGATTTGCTGCTTCGTCGCGATCCAGGAACCGCCGATGGCGGCAACCGTCGGCAGGTCCAGATACGTCTTCATATTGCCGAGGTTGATCCCGCCCGTGGGGCAGAAGCGGAGTCCCTGGCTGGCGTAGGGGGCGCTCAAGGCTTTTAGCATGGAAACCCCGCCCGCCGTTTCCGCCGGGAAGAATTTCAGCAGCCTGCAGCCCATCTCCAGGCCCCGTTCGATTTCGGACGGCGTCATCACCCCGGGGACGAACAGTCCGCCCAGGTCCTGAAAGCAGGAGACGATGGCCGGGTTGAGGCCGGGCGCCAGGGCGAAGCCGGCCCCGGCGCCATGGGCGCGGCGGGCCTGCTCCGTGTTCAACACGGTTCCCGCCCCAAGCAGCAAGTCGGGAAAGGCCTTGTTGATCCGGGCGATGGCCTGTTCCGCCGCCGCCGTGCGGAAGGTCACCTCGATGACATCGATGCCGCCTTGCAAAAGAGCTTCGGCCAGGGGGACCGCGTCGTCCGCGTCTTCGATGACGATGACCGGAATGACCGGACGTTCGAGCAATTGGTCTAGCATTATCGGCTCCTCCTAACGGTCGACGCGGGCGCCGCCGCCACCGACCAGCTTATCCACCTCGGCCAGGGACGCCATGGTGGTGTCGCCCGGCGTGGTCATGGCCAGCGCCCCGTGGGCGGCGCCGTATTCGACCGCTTTCTCGGGGTCGCCGAAGGTCATCAGCCCATAGATGAAGCCGGAGGCGAAGCTGTCGCCGCCGCCGACCCGGTCCATGATCTCCAGTCCGGGGCGGTGGGTGGCGGTGTGAAACGCGCCGTCCATCCAGCACATGGCGCCCCAGTCGTTGACGGTGGCGGTCTTGACGCCCCGCATGGTCGTCGCCGTGGCCTTGAAGTTGGGAAATTCCGCAACCGCCTTTCCGATCATCCGCTGAAAGGCATCGACTTCCAGGTCCGTCAGGTTGTCGTCGACACCTTCCACCTCGAAGCCGAGGCAGGCGGTGAAATCCTCTTCGTTGCCGATCATCACGTCCACGTACTGGGCGATTTCCCGGTTGATCTCCCGGCACTTCTCCAGGCCGCCGAAGCCCTTCCACAGGGACGGCCGGTAGTTCAGGTCGTAGGACACCCAGGTGCCGTGCTTCTTGGCGGTTTTCGCCGCCTCGATGACGACCGCCCCGGTGCTTTCCGACAGGGCGGCGAAAATGCCGCCGGTGTGGAACCAGCGGGAGCCGAGGGTTCCGAAAACGTGATCCCAGTCGATATCGCCCGGCTTCAACTGCGATGCGGCGGTCAGCCCCCGGTCGGAGCAGCCGACGGCGCCGCGCACGCCGAAGCCCCGTTCCGTGAAGTTGATGCCGTTGCGCACCTGCCTGCCGATGCCGTCGTAATCCATCCACTTGATCAGCGAGGTGTCGACGCCGCCCTGCAGGATCAGGTCTTCCATCAGCAGGCCGACCTCGTTGCGGGCGTAGGCGGTGACGATGGCGGCGCGCTTGCCGAAGCAGCGGCGCAGGCCGCGGGCGACGTTGTATTCGCCGCCGCCTTCCCAGGCGCGGAACTGACGGGCCGTGCGAATACGTCCTTCGCCCGGGTCCAGCCGCAGCATGACCTCGCCCAAGGAGACGATATCGTAGTGGCACTGATCGGCCGGTTTGATGTTCAAGGACATGGTTCTATCTCCCCATCCAGCCGCCGTCGACGAGCATGGTTGTTCCGTTCATGTAATCGGACGCGGGCGACGCCAGGAACACCACCGGCCCGGCGAAGTCTTCGGGTTCACCCCAACGCCCGGCGGGAATCCGCTCGAGGATCGCCTTGCTGCGGTCCGGGTCGTCCTGCAGGGCCTGGGTGTTGTCGGTGCGGATGTAGCCCGGTGCGATGGCGTTGACGTTCACCCCCTTCCCGGCCCATTCGTTGGCAAGCGCCATGGTCAGTTGGCCGATGCCGGCCTTGCTGGCGGCGTAGCCGGGGACGGTGATGCCGCCCTGGAAGGTGAGCAGCGAGGCGGTGAAGATGATTTTGCCTCCGCCCCGGGCTAGCATGTCCTTGCCGATTTCCCGGCTGAGGATGAACTGGGCGCTGAGGTTGACCTCGATCACCGTGTCCCAGTACTCGTCGGGATGTTCCGCCGCCGGCGTGCGCAGGATGGTGCCGGCGTTGTTGACCAGAATATCGATGCCCCCCGCATCCGCCTTCACCTGCTCGATGAAACCGTAAAGCGCCGTCCGGTCGGAAAAGTCGCAGGCGTAGGCCTTGAAAGAGCGTCCCGCCGCCCGGACCGCCTTTTCGACCTCGCTTCCCTGTGTCTCCAGCGTGGCGCTGACGCCGATGATGTCGGCCCCCGCCTCGGCCAGGGCGACGGCCATGCCCATGCCGATGCCGCGTTTGCAGCCGGTGACCAGGGCGGTTTTCCCATCGAGTTTGAATCGGTCGAGCACCGACATGATTGTCCTCCAGTCCTACTGTCAAAGGCCGGACGGTTAACGCCCGGCCGCTTCCCGTCGATCGTCGACAGGGGGATGCCAAATTTGAATTATAGTATGACCAAAATTATCAAATACGCAATATATTTCTGATTATTCTGGAAATATAGCCAATTTTCGTTATTTTGGTATGGCAAAATCAATGAGCAGACCTTTGCCGCGTATGACGCTATATATATATCTATATATAATGTCTTCATAAAATCGGTCCCCGGCGCGGCGGCAGGGAACGGCCCGGCCCAACCCAAGGCGGAGTAGAAAAACCAGATGTCAAAATCCGACGATAAGCCCAAGAAACCCCTGCGTTCCCATCACTGGTTCAGCGGCGCCGCCAAGGATGCCTTCATTCACAGAAGCTGGATCAAGAATCAGGGGCACCCCGACCATATGTTCGATGGCCGTCCGGTGATCGGCATTTGCAACACCTGGGCCGACACCAACCCGTGCAACGCCCATCTCAAGGACCTGGCCGAATACGTCAAGCGCGGCGTCTACGAGGCCGGCGGTTTTCCGTTGGAGTTCCCGGCCATGAGTCTGGGCGAGACGACCCTTCGTCCGACCGCCATGCTGTTCCGCAATCTGGCCGCCATGGAGGTGGAGGAGAGCATTCGCGCCAATCCCCTGGACGGGGTCGTGCTCATGGTCGGTTGCGACAAGACCACCCCCGCCCTTCTGATGGGGGCCGCCAGTTGCGACCTGCCGAGCATCGCCTTGTCCGGCGGCCCCATGCTGAACGGCAAGTTCCGGGGCGAGGACATCGGTTCCGGCACCGCCGTCTGGCAATTCTCCGAGGCGGTCAAGGCGGGCGAAATGACCCTGCAGGATTTCATGGCCGCGGAATCCGGCATGTCGAGGAGCCCCGGCCATTGCATGACCATGGGCACGGCTTCGACCATGGCCTCCATGGTCGAGGCGCTGGGAATGGGCATGCCGGAGAACGCCGCCTATCCCGCCGCCGACGCCCGGCGGCGGCGGATGGCGCACATGGTCGGCATGCGAATCGTCGAGATGGTCCACGAGGATTTGCGCATCTCAAAAATCCTCACCCGCGAGGCCTTCCAGAACGCCATCCGCGCCAACGGCGCCATCGGCGGCTCGACCAATGCGGTGGTCCACCTGCTGGCCATCGCCGGACGCCTGGGCGTGGACCTGTCCCTCGACGACTGGGACGACTGGGGGCGTGATGTGCCGACAATCGTCGACCTGATGCCCTCGGGCCGCTTCCTGATGGAGGACTTCTGCTATGCCGGTGGCCTGCCGGTGGTGATGAAAAGCCTGGCCGAGCAGGGCAAGCTCAACAAGGACGCGATTACGGTCAACGGCAGGACCATGTGGGACAACGTCAAGGATGCGGAAAACTTCAACACCGAGGTGATCCGCACCGCCGATAATCCCCTGCTCGAAAGCGGCGGCATCGCCGTGCTGCGCGGCAACCTGGCCCCGGGGGGCTGTATCATCAAGCCTTCGGCGGCGACGCCCGAACTGATGCAGCATAAGGGCCGGGCCGTGGTTTTCGAGAGCATCGAGGACTACAAGGCGAAAATCGAGGATCCGGACCTGGATATCGACGAGAACTGCGTCATGGTGCTGAAGGGCTGCGGGCCGAAAGGCTATCCGGGCATGGCGGAGGTCGGCAACATGGGCCTGCCGCCGAAAGTTCTCGCCAAGGGCATCAAGGACATGGTGCGGATTTCCGACGCCCGCATGAGCGGCACCGCCTATGGCACCGTCCTGCTGCACACGGCGCCGGAGGCCGCCGCCGGCGGGCCCCTGGCCGTCGTCCGGGACGGCGACATGATCGAGGTGGATGTCGCCGGACGGCGCATTCATCTGGATGTTTCCGATGCGGAGATGCAGTCCCGTCTGCAGGAGTGGACGCCGCCGGAGCCGCACATGGACGGGGGCTATTACAAACTGTATTGCGACACCGTGCTGCAGGCGGACAAAGGGGCGGACCTGGACTTCCTGGTCGGCTGCCGCGGCAGCCAAGTCAAACGGGATTCTCACTGAGGAGGGTCGCGGGCATGGTCAGGACCATACGCCTGAACGAAGCGGATAACGTGGTCGTCGCCATGGACGAACTGGCCCCGGGCACGGACATCGCGGCGGAGGGGGTGCGGACCCGGGAGCGGATTCCCCCCGGCCACAAGGTCGCCACCCGGGCCATCGCCAAGGATGAGCCGATCCGCAAATACGGTCAGATCATCGGCTTCGCGGGCGTCCCCATCGGCCCCGGCGAACACGTCCACACGGACAACTGCGTCATGGGCGATTTCCAGCGGGATTACGCTCATGGCCAGGCGGCGCGGCCGACGGCGATGGTGACGGAAGCGGAGCGGGCCGTCTTTCAGGGCATCGTCCGCGCCGACGGACGGGTCGGAACCCGCAACTACATCGGCGTTCTTTCGACGGTCAACTGTTCGGCGACGGTGGCGAAGATGATCGCCGCCCGCTTCGACGGCGATGCCCTCGAACCGTTCGCGCATGTGGACGGCGTTTCCGCCTTCGTTCACGGGTCCGGCTGCGGCATGGCCGTCGACGATGACGGCTTCGCCAATCTGCAACGGATTCTGTGGGGCTACATCCGCCATCCCAACTTCGCCGGAGTCCTGCTGGTCGGCCTCGGCTGCGAGGTCAATCAGGTCCGCCTGCTGATGCAGAGCTATGGCATAGAGGAGGGTCCGGCCTTCCGCTTTCTCGTCATTCAGGACAGCGGCGGCACGGCGCAGACGGTGGCGGCGGGCGAGCGCCTGATCCGGGAGATGCTGCCGGCGGCGAACCGGGCCGTCCGGCAAACGGTTTCCGCCGGGCATCTGATGGTGGCTCTGCAGTGCGGCGGTTCCGACGGCTATTCGGGTGTCACCGCCAACCCGGCCCTGGGCGCGGCCGTCGATCTTCTCGTCGCCCATGGCGGCACGGGGATTCTGGCCGAAACGCCGGAAGTCTACGGCGCCGAACATCTGCTGACCCGCCGCGCCGTCAGCCGGGACATCGGTGAAAAGCTGATCGGGCGCATCCGCTGGTGGGAGGACTACACCGCCAGGCTGGGCGGCCGCATGGACAACAACCCGAGCCCCGGGAACAAGGCCGGCGGCTTGACGACCATCCTGGAAAAATCCCTCGGCGCCGTCGCCAAGGCGGGGACGACCAACCTGACCGGGGTCTACGAATACGCCGAACAGGTGACGGAAAAGGGGTTCGTGTTCATGGACACTCCCGGTTACGACCCGGTCTCCATCACCGGCGAGGTCGCGGGCGGCGCCAATCTGGTCTGTTTCACCACGGGACGGGGCTCCGTTTTCGGCTTCAAGCCGTCCCCCAGCATCAAGCTGGCGACCAACACCGCCATGTACGAGCGCATGAGGGACGACATGGATATCAACTGCGGGGCCATTCTCAGCGAGGGCGTGTCCGTCGGAGAGATGGGCGAACGCATTTTTCGCCTGTGGCTCGAAGTGGCCTCGGGGGCGCCCTCGAAAAGCGAACGGCTCGGTTTCGGCGATCATGAATTCGCCCCGTGGCTGATCGGCGCGGTGATGTGAGCTCCACCGTGGTTTCAAGGCTGAACACGCCCAAGACCGAGTCCGGGGACGGCGGCGGCATCGCCTTCATGATCCTCGCCATGGCTATGTTCGCCTGCAACGACGCCCTCGGCAAATGGCTGGTCGCCAGCTATCCCGTCGGCCAGTTGATAGCGCTGCGCAGCCTGGCGGCGTTGATTATCCTCATCCCCCTGGCCTGGTCCAGGGGCGACTTGCGGAACCTTCTGCACATGCAGCGTCCCGGCCTGCAACTGCTGCGCATCGTTCTCGTCACCGCCGAGGTCGGCTGCTTCTACTGGGCCGTGCGCTACATGCCCCTGGCCGACGTCTTCATGTTTTATCTGGCCTCTCCCTTGTTCCTCACCGCCCTTTCCGTCCCCCTCCTCGGCGAGCGGGTGGGGCCCAGGCGCTGGCTTGCGGTGCTCGTCGGGTTTGCCGGCGTGGTGCTGATTTTCCCGCCGTCGGAGGCGGCGCTTTCCCTGCCGGCCCTGATAGCGCTCGCCGGCAGCCTGGCCTTGGCACTGATGCTGATCCTGACGCGGATGCTGCGCGGCAGCGGCGGTGTCGCCCTGATCACCTACCAGACCGCA
Source organism: uncultured Thalassospiraceae bacterium (assembly GCA_964344645.1). Classification (GTDB taxonomy): domain Bacteria; phylum Pseudomonadota; class Alphaproteobacteria; order Rhodospirillales; family JABHCV01; genus JACNJU01. The sequence continues at coordinate 118,680 of CAYFOJ010000001.1, read as the reverse complement.
GGCGTCGCCGTGTTGGGCTGCCTCAGCCTGCCGTTTGCGTGGGTGACGCCGGACGGGGGGGACCTGCTGTTGCTCGGCCTGCTCGGTATCGTCGCCACGGCGGCGCATTTCCTGATGAACCGGGCGGTCAGCCTGAGTCCGTCCGCCGTCGTCGCCCCGTTCCAATACACCCTCATCATATGGGGGTTGATCCTGGGTTACATGGTGTGGGGCGATGTTCCCCGCCTGCAGGCCATGGCTGGGTCGGGGTTGATCATTCTCGGCGGCCTGTTCATCCTCTACCGGCAGCGCTGCTAAACCGTCAACGCCTTGGCGGCGTGGGCGATGGCGTCGATGGTTTGGCCGACGTCGTCGTCGCTTAGGGCCAGGGAGGGATAGAACTTCCCCGGCGACTTGAAGATGCCCCGTTGCCGGAGGGCCTTGTTGAACGCCGCCGCCTTGGCCGCGTCTCCCTTCATCACGTCGCGGTAATCCCTGACGTCGGTGTCTGTAAAGACGACGTCGAACAGGGTGGCGTCGCCGACAACCCGGTGCGGCACGCCGGCGGCGTCCAGGTGCTCGCCGATGGCGGCGATCAGGGCCTCGCCGATGTGACGCAGGCGTTGATAGGCGCCGGGCCGATTGAGGATTTCCATGGTTTTCAATCCGGCGACGGAGGCCAGCGGGTTGCCGCTGAGGGTACCCAACTGCATCAGGAAGCGGTCCTGTCCCACCGATTTGACGTCGAAATGGGCCATTATCTCCTTCGGCCCGGCGATGGCGGCGAGGGGCAGCCCGCCGCCGATGATTTTGCCCAGGGTGCAGACATCCGGCGTCACCCCGTAATACTCCTGGGCGCCGCCGTAGGCGAAGCGGAAGCCGGTGACGATCTCGTCGAAGATCAGGACGATGCCGTGCTTCGTGCACTCCTCCCGCAGCGCCTCGAGGAAGCCCGGCGCGGGGGGGATGATGCGCTGCAGGGGCTCGACGATGATGGCGGCGATATCGGCCGCGTGTTCGCCGATCAGCGAACGGGCGAAATCGATGTCGTTGTAGGGCGCGATCAGCATGTCGTCGCGCACGGAACCGGGAATGCCCGCCGAGTCGGGCACGGCGACGGGGAAATTGACCAACGTCTTCGGGGCCAGGCTCATTTGCGCCTCCGCCGACATGCCGTGGTAGCCGCCCTCGAACTTCATGATCTTGTCCCGTCCCGTATAGGCGCGGGCCAGACGCATGGCGTACATGTCGGCCTCGCCGCCGGAACTGACGTAGCGGATCTGTTCGGCGCAGGCGACGGCGCGGCGGATCTCTTCGGCCAGTTCGATGCCGCGGGCGTTGTTGGCGAAAAAGGTCATGCCCTTGCCCAGTTGTTCGCCGATGGCGTCCAGCACCTCCGGGTGGCCGTGGCCCAGCAGCATCGGCCCCGAACCGATCAGGTAGTCGAGATATTCATTACCGTCCTCGTCCCAGACCCGCGACCCCTTGCCCTCGCGGATAATAATGCCGGGGTCGAAGTTGCCGAAGCCGCCGGCGGGGAGCACGTCGAAGGCGCGGTCTATCAGCTCTTGTTGAGTCATGCCATGGGTTCCTTCAGTCGAAAATGATGTCGGGTGCGCCCAGCAAATCCGTGTCGGGGGTGATGCCGAGGCCGGGACCCGCGGGCGGGGAAAGGCGTCCGCCGTCCCGCGTCGGGCCGTTCGGATCGAGGCGCGGGGCGCTGTAGCCGGACAGGTCGCAGACGTTCATCACGGCCCGGGGCTCCGTCGCCGCCGCCAGATGCAGGGCGGCGGTGGTGGCGATGTCGGACCCCCAGGTATCCTCGATGCACATTTTCGCGCCCAGGTGCAGGCACAGGTCGCGGGCCCGCCGGGCCGCCCCCAGGCCGCCGAACTTGGACAGCTTGATGGCGACGGCGTCCATGCAGCCCAGGCGGTGGCCCTGCAGCAGCGAGGCCGTGTCATGGGCGCTTTCGTCCAGCTTCATGGGCAGGCCGGTGGCCTGGCGCACGGCATTGCAGCCTTCCATGGTGCGGCAGGGCTGTTCCAGCATGATGTCCAGATGCGCCACCGCCCGCCCGGTCCGGGTCGCGTCCAGTTGCGAGGCGCCGCAGTTCCAGTCGCCGTAGACCAGCGGCCCGTCGCCGACGGTCTCGCGCACCCGGGTCAGGCGTTCCACATCGGCCCGCCAGTCGCCGTCGGCGCCGAGCTTGACCTGAAACTGCCGCATGCCCTTGTCGAAGGCGTCCTTGGCCATTTTTGCCATCTCTTCGGGGGCAACGCAGGTGATGGAATGGTATAGGGGCAGGTCCGCCGCGCGCCGTCCTCCCAGCAGGGCGTGCAGGGGCAGGCCGGCGGCCCGGGCGGTGATGTCCCAAAGGGCGATGTCGATGGGGGATTTGGCGTAAGGGTGGCCTTGCAGGTGATCGTCCAGGCGGCTCATCAGCGCCTCCGGGCCGATGGGGTCGGCGCCGAGGATCAGGGGGGCCATGTCGGCCACGGCGGCGGCGATGCCGCGGGCGTAGGCGGGCAGATAATGGGGGATCGGGCAGGCCTCGCCCCAGCCGGCGAGGCCGCCGTCCGTCTCCAGCCGCAGGACGACGGTTTCCACCGTATCGCAGGTCTTTCCGTCGGCCATGTAATAAGTGTCATGGCTGGTCAGGGGAACGTGCCAAAGAGAAATGCGGGTGATTTTCATGGGGCTTGGTCTCCATAGACGGCGACGGCCGGGCCCAGGGCGTCCGGGTCGGGGGTCATGCCCAGGCCCGAGGTCTCGGGTGGCGTGGCGAAGCCGCCGACATTACGCGCCCCCTGCCCGGGGACCGGATCGACGGCCAAGTGGTCATGGCAGAGCCAGCTTGCCAGGCGGTTTTCTTGCGGCGTCGAGGCGGCGAGATGGATGGCCGCCGTGTCGGCCAGGGCGGTGCCGCCCAGGTCCTCGATATGCATCTGCCAGCCGACGGCGAGGCCGAAGTCGCGAATGCGGCGCGCCTTGGTCAGCCCGCCGACCCGGTTCGGCTTCACCTTCACCCCCTGGCAGGCCCGGCGGTTCCAGGCGTCGAGATGATCCTGGAACCCGTGCAGGCATTCGTCCAGCATCAGCGGTTGCGGCACCCGCTGGGCGATGGTGGCGCACTGGTCCAGGGTTTCGCAGGGCTGCTCGATCCAGTCCCGGGCGGCGACGGCGTTGAGAACCCGGATCGCCGTTCCCGGCGTCCAGGCCCGGTTGACGTCGAAGGTAACGTTTTCCCCGGCGGGCAGGGCGGCGGAGATGGCCTCGATGCGTTCGATGTCGAGGCCCGGGTCGGCGCCGCCGATTTTCGCCGAATGGGTGCGGTAGCCCTTGGCGCTGGCCTCTTCGATCAGGGCGATCATTTCGTCCGGGGTGCCGGTGGAAATGGACGAGTTGACGGCCACCGGGTCCGCCGCCTCGCCGCCCATCAATTGCCACAAGGGCATTCCGGCGCTTTGTCCGAGGATGTCCCAACAGGCCATGTCGAGGGGGGATTTGGCGTAGAGGTGGCCGGGCAGGGTGACGTCCATCACCCGGTTGACGGCGTCAAGCGCCCGGGGATCGCGGCCGATCATGGCCGGGGCCAGAAGCTCCAGGGCGGCGCGAATGCCGGCGCCGTGGGCGGGCAGGTAGGTGTTGCCCCAGGGGCAGCCTTCCCCCCAGCCGGAAAGCCCCTCGTCGGTGTCGATGCGCACGAAGGTGCTGTCCAGCCGCTCGAACTTCAACCGCCCGCCGGACAGCCAATAGGGATGGGTCAGGGGCAGGTCCATTTGCCAGACGGTGATGCGGGTTATCCTCATGCCGCTTCTCCATAAACCGCGACCGGATCGCCGAGGCTGTCGTAATCGGGGGTGACGCCGAGGCCGGGGGTGTCCGGGGCGAACAGCTTTCCGTTCGCCGTTTTCGGCGCCGGTGTTCCGGTGGAGCGGGTGTTGTAGTTGCACAGGTCGGTGGTGCAGGACAGCATCCCGGCCGGGGTGGAGGCGGCGAAGTGGGACAGGGTGGCGGTAGTGATCTCGCCGCCCCAGGTGTCCTCGGCGACCACGGGCAGGCCGTTGTCGATCAGATAGTCGCGCACCTTCCTGGCCTTGGTCAGGCCGCCCAGGTTGGACAGTTTCAGGCAGACGATTTCCGCCGCCCGGTCCTCGACGATGCGGTGGGCCATGGCCATGCCGGTGACGACCTCGTCCAGCTTCATGGGCAGGTCGATGCGGCGGCGGACCTGCAGGCATTCCTCATAGGTGCGGCAGGGCTGTTCGAAAATGTAATCCAGGTCGCGAGTCGCCCGGGCGACCCTCAGGGCGTCGTCGACCCGCCAGCCCCGGTTGGCGTCGGCGAAGGCCTTCTCGCCGCTGTTTAACAGCGGCACCAGGGCGCGGATGCGCTCGATATCCGCCGCCCAGTCGCCGCCGACCTTGATCTGGAACTGGCGGTAGCCGTCGGCGCGGTGGGCATCCAGTTCCGCCTTCGACTCCTCGACGCCTTTTTGCGGGGCGACCCGGTAAAGGAGGGCGCCGTCGGTCAGCTTGCCGCCCAGCAGCATCCACACCGGTTGTCCCAGGGCCTGGCCGAGGATGTCCCAGCAGGCGGCGTCGAAGGGGGCCTTGGCATAACCGTGGCCGGAGACGGTTCCGTCCATCACCTCTTCTATGCGGGCAACCTGCCGGGGGTCTTGGCCCAGCAGGGCCGGGGCGAGCAGGCGGGCGGCGGCCTCGACCCCGTGGGAATGGGCGTCCATGTAATTTTCGCCGCAGGGGCAGAATTCGCCGGCGCCGCTCAATCCCGCGTCGGTGTCGATGACGACCACGGAGGAATGGGCGGTGGAGATCACATTGCCTGCCCCCCAGCCGTATTCGCCGCCCACGTAGGGAAGATGGGTGCGGTAAACGCGGACGCCGGTGATCTTCATCTCAGGGTTCCATGGTGACGACGATGTTGCCGATGTGACGCTTGGCGATAAACGCCCGCTGGGCGTCGTGCAGCCGTTCCAGGGGATAGGTCTCGGCCAGGATGGGCTTGATCTCCCCCCGCGCGATATAGCCGACCAGATCGGCGAACACCCCCGGCGGCACGATGGTCGCCCCGGTGAAGGTGAGGTCTCTCAGGTAGAAGGTCCTCAGGTCCATCTCGACGATGGGCCCGGCGATGGCCCCGGCGCAGGTGTAGCGCCCGCCCCGGGCCAGGGCGTCGATCAGGATCGGCCAGTCGTCGCCGCCGACCACATCGGCGACCACGCTCACCGTGTCGCGGCCGATGCTCTCTTTCAGGGCCCGTTTCAAATTGCCGGCGGACCGGGGCAGCAGCACATCGGGCCCGAGAGCCCGCAGCCCGTCGTGTTTCGACTCGCTGGCCATGGCGACGGTTTTCGCCCCCCGCCGCTTGGCCAACTGGATCAGGGCCGATCCGACGCCGCCGGAGGCGCCGGGGATGAGAACCACGTCCCCGGCCTCCACCGCCGCCCGGTTGAGCATGTTTTCGGCGGTCACGTAGGAGGTGGCGAAGGTGGCCAGTTCGGCGTCGGTGAGATCGCAGTCGACGGCATGGACGTTGCGGCGGTCGGTCTTGGCGTACTGGGCGAAACCGCCGTCGAATTCGGAACCGAAATAGCCGCATTTGTTCATGTCGAGGGGGTCGTCCCAGTCCCGGACCCAGGTGTCGACGAGGACCCGCTTGCCGATCAGGTCGCCGTCGGCCCGGGCGCCGACGGCGACCACCCGCCCGGCCACGTCGGCCCCCTGGATGCGGGGGAAGGTCAGGGCGATGCCGCCCCAGGCGGCGTCGTCATCGTCGGCGGATTCAAGGGGCCCGCCGGTGGTGTTCTCGGTCACCGACTTGGAATACCAGGCGGTTCGCGTGTTGACGTCCGTGTTGTTGAGGCCGCAGGCGAGGACGCGGATCAGCACATCGTCGTCGCCGATTTTCGGTGTCGGCCAATCCTGGTGGTATTCCAGTTTGTCCATGTCGCCGTGGCCGGTGAGGACGAAGGCGTTCATGGTTTCGGGGATATCGGTCATGGGGCGTCGCTCCTGGGCAAAAGGTTTTCCGGGTCGTAGGCGGGCCCGCCCAGTACCCTGGCCGGGCGGGGTTCGCCGGCGATGACGACCGAAAGTTCGGTTCCCGCCGCCGCCGCCTGCGGCTTGATATAGGCGAAGGCGAGGATGGTGTCGACGCTGTGGCCGAAGGCGACGGAGGCGGTGGCGCCGACGACGGCGCCGTCCTTCAGAACCGCCTCGCCGCCGTGCCCGTCTTCGACCCCGTCCGGCTCGATGGACAGATAGGCGCAGACCCAGGGCAGGGGGGCGTCGAGGCTGGCACGGGTTTCCGCCCTGCCGAGGAAGTCCCCCTTGTCCAGCTTGACGAAGCGCATGACGTCGGCTTCCGGCAGGGTGACCTCGTTGGTCAGCTCGCCCGCGCCCTTGAACATTTTCTCCATGCGCATGGCGTTCATGGCGAAGGAGCCGTAATCGACGATGCCGTGAGCCTCGCCGGCGGCCCAAAGGGCGTCGTAAACGGCGAGCATGTCCTCGCGGGGTCCGTGCAGCTCCCAGCCCAGTTCCCCGGCATAGGACATGCGCAGGGCGAGCATGGATTTTCCGGCGACCGTGATTTGTCGGGCGGTCAGCCAGCGGAAGCCGGCATTGTCGAGGGCGGCGTCCGTGTTGGCGGCAAGGACGTCGCGGGATTTCGGCCCCTGCAGGGCAATGGCCGACCAGGCGTCGGAGAGGGTGACGACCTCAAGTTCTTCCTCCCCTCGGTGACGGTTCAGATGATCGAGCAGCCGCTGTTCGAAGAAGGCGGCGCAGACCAGGTAGAAGCTGTCCTCGGCGGTGCGGATCACGGTCAGTTCGATCTCGATCCGGCCCCGCCGGTTGAGCAGGTGGGTCAGGGCGATGCCGCCCGTTTTGCGGGGCAGCTTGTTGGCGGTCAGCCGATCGAGGAAGGCCTCCGCTCCGGGGCCGGAGACCTGGACCTTTGTAAAAGCGGAAATATCCATGATGCCGACGCCGCCGCGCACGGCGCGGACTTCCCTGCCGACCCGGTCGTGGACCGCGTTGCGGCGGAAGGAGTAATGATCCTGCTGGGCGACGTCGTCGCCTGCGAACCAGCGCGGGCGTTCGTGGCCGTAGACTTCCTCATAGACCGCGCCCTTTTCCTTCAGCCGCTCGTAAAGGGGGCTCGGCTTGACCGGGCGTCCGGCCAGCCGGTTGAAATGGGGGAAGGGGATTTCATGACGCAGGCAATAGTCTTCCTTGGCCTTGATCACCTGCCAGGGCTTGTCCGCATAGGCCCCGAAACGGCGCGGGTCGTATTCGCGCATGGAGATGTCGGCGGAACCGTGGACCATCCAGCGGGCCAGTTCCCGGGTCAGGCCGGGGCCCCACCCGATGCCGATCTGGGTGCCGCAGCAGCACCAGTAATTGTCGACGCCGGGGGCGGGACCGATTAGGGGGTTGCCGTCGGGGGGGTGGGAGATGGCGCCGTGGATTTCCCGCTTGATGCCCAGTTCGGCGAACATGGGCATCCGTTCCAGGGCGTTTTCCAGCCACGGCATGATGCGGTCGTAGTCGGCGTCGAACAGCTCGTTTTCGGCCTCCCAAGGGCAATGGTCCTCCCACACCGTGTTGGGGTTTTCCTTTTCGTAGATGCCGATCAGGCCCGATTTCTGTTCCATGCGGATGTAGCCGGAAACCTGCTTGTCGTCGCGGATGACCGGCAGTTCCGTTTCGAGATCGAGGAATTCGGGGACCGTGTCGGTGACGAAGTAGTGGTGGGTCATCGAGGTCATGGGCAGTTGCAGGCCGCTCCATTCCCCCATCTGGCGGGCATAGGTGCCGCCGGCGTTGACCACGTGTTCGCAGTCGATGTCGCCCAGTTCCGTCGACACCCGCCATTCCCCGTTCGCCTGCTGCTTGATGTCGGTTGCCCGGCAGCGGCGGATGATTTTGGCGCCGCCGTTTCTTGCCCCCGTGGCCAGCGCCTGGGTAATGCCGGAGGGATCCACGTGGCCGTCGTCGGGGGTATGCAGGGCGCCCAGCACGCCGTCCAGATTATAGAAGGGATGCAACTGGGCGATCCGGTCCGGGCCGACCAGTTCGATGTTGAAGCCCAGCGCCCGGCCGACGCTAAGCGTATGGCGCAGCCAGTCCATTTCGTCTTCGCAGTAGGCCAGCCGGAAGGAACCGCAGCCGTGCCAGGAGACCGATTGCCCGGTTTCCCGCTCCAGCGCCCCGGAATACAGGCCGATGTTGTAATCGACGCATTTGCCGAGGCCGAAGCTGGAGGTGGAATGGGTGATCTGTCCCGCCGCGTGCCAAGTCGAGCCGGAAGTCAACTCCGCCTTCTCCAGCAGGACCACGTCGGACCAGCCCTCCTTGACCAGATGATAGGCGAGACCGCATCCCATGATGCCGCCGCCGACGATGACGACCCGCGCACCGGCGGGCAATTTTGACTGTTCTGCCGACGTCACGACGTCAACCTCCTGCTTGCTGGAATAACCGGATTGACAGGCTAATAGTACAACTGTACAAATGTCAATCATGAAAGATATAAATGTACCAAATGCCCCCGCGCCCTTGCCCCAGGACATGCTGGAAGAGTTGGCGGCGCAGTTGGAGGAGCTGACGCCGGAGGTGCGCAAGGCGGCCACTTATGTGCTGGAAAATCCCAACGACGTGGGGGTCAGCTCCATTCGCGAGATCGCCGCCGCCGCCATGGTCAAACCCAATACCCTGGTGCGCATGGCCCGATCCGTCGGTTTTCAGGGCTATGATGAATTCCGCGAGCCCTTCCGCGAGGAAATCCGCAACGGCGGCGTCAGCTTTCCCGACCGGGCGCGCTGGTTGCAGTCCCTGTCCCGGGGCGGCAAGCTGTCGGGTCTTTATGCCGGGATGGCGGCCAGCGCCATCGGCAATATCGAAAACTCCTTCGCCGCCACGGACGCCGCCCAGATGAAGGCGGCGGCGGACGCCATCGTCGCCGCCCGCCGGACCTTCGTCCTCGGCGTCGGCGTCAACAACACCCTGGCCCAGAACTTCGCCTATCTGACGGACATGGCGCTTGAAAACATCGTCGCCATTCCGAAAAGCGGCAACACCGCCATCGACGACCTGGCCCGGGCCGGGCCGGGGGACGTGCTGATCGCCATGACCTTCAAGCCCTACCGGACGGAGGTGGTGGACGCGCTCGAGGTCGCCCGCGAGCAGGGCATGACCATCATCGGCCTGTCCGACAGCCCGGCCTCGCCGGTGGTCACGGGCAGCGACTACAGTTTCGTCGTGCAGTCCGACACGCCGCAGTTTTTCCCCTCGACGGTGGCCACCATCGCCGTGTTGGAAACGCTGATCGCCTTTGTCGTCGCCGACGCCAGCCCGGACGTGATCGCCAATATCGAGCGCTTTCACGAACGCCGTCACAGGCTCGGCATCTATCATGAAGAAGAGGGAGGGGGGAAATGACCCAAAACACCGAACCGGTCCTGTCGCTTGAGGCCTCCTACTATACGGACCCGGACACCTATCGCCGTGAGAACGAAAGGGGCCTGGCGCGGACTTGGCAGTATGCCGGACACGTCTCGCAACTGAAGGCCCACGGCGATTATTTCACCTTTGAAGTCGCCGGCGAGAGCCTGTTTTGCATTCGCGGCAAGGACGGCAACATCCAGGCCTTTTATAATGTCTGCCAGCACCGGGCCCATGAAATGGTCAGCGGCGCGGGCAACAAAAAGGCCCTGGTCTGTCCCTATCACGCCTGGACTTACGAGTTCGACGGGCGGCTCAGGAGCGGCCCCAACATCCAGTCCGTTCCCGGTTTCGACAAGGACAAGATCTGCCTGACCCCGGTTCGGGTCGAGGATTTCCTGGGCTTCCTGTTCGTCAACCTGGACCCGGACGCCCGGCCCATGGACGACTGGTTCCCGGGCGTTCGCGAGGAATTGTCCGCCTACGTGCCGCACATCGACAGCCTGGAGCCCCTGGAATGGGTGAAGGCGCCGGAGCGGTGCAACTGGAAGGTCTCGGTGGAAAATTATTCCGAATGCTATCACTGCCGGATCAACCACAAAACCTTCGCCACCGGCGTCATCAAGCCGGAGACCTATGACATTCAGCCCCAGGGCCACTGCCTGCGCCATACCACCGAATGCCAGAATTTGGACCAGATGACCTATCCGGTGGATCTGGACTCCAACGAAATGGCGGGCAAGTACTCGTCCTGGTTCCTGTGGCCCATGTTCTCGTTTCAGGTCTATCCGGGCAACGTTCTCAACACCTATCACTGGCGGCCGACTGGGGTCGAGACGGTGGATGTGTGGCGCGGCTGGTACAGTGTCGGCGGCGCCGAGTCCGAGGTCATCCGCAAGCTGGCGGTTCAGGATCTGGAAACCACGGTGAAGGAGGATATCGTGCTTGTCGAATCCGTGCAGATCGGCCTCAACAGCCGGGGATACCGGCCGGGGCCGCTGGTCCTGGACCCGGCCTCGGGAGTCAATTCGGAACATTCCCTGAAGGCCCTGCAGGGCTGGATGAGGGAGTGCGCGGACACGGTTTAACGCAAGTCTTGAGGAGACGCCGACATGGATAAGGATTTGTTCGAAAAGGGCCTGGCCAAGCGCAAGGCCACCCTGGGGGCGGAGTACGTGGAGAACAATCTCGCCGCCGCCGACGATTTCACCCTGCCCTTCCAGGAGGCCATGACCGCCTGGTGCTGGGGGTTCGGTTGGGGCGACGAGGTCATCGACATGAAGACCCGTTCGATGATGAACCTGGCCATGATCGGCGCGCTGGGCAAGATGCACGAGTGGGAAATCCACTGCCGCGGGGCCATCACCAACGGGGTGAGCAAGGAGGAAATCCGCGCCATCGTCCACGTCGTCGGCATCTATTGCGGGGTGCCGCAGAGCCTGGAATGCTTCCGGGTGGCGAGAAAGGTTTTGGAGGAAGAGGGACTGCTGTAGACTGTCGGCATCAACCACCGTCAGTTTCATCGAGGCCCCGTCATCTCCATCCGCCGCTTGAGAGCCCTCGTCGCCTTCGCCGAGCAGGGCAGTTTCGCCGCCGCCGCCGAGGCCGTGCGGCTGTCCCAGGCGGCGGTCAGCATGCAGATGCGGAGCCTGGAGGAGGACACCCGAATCGCCCTGTTCGACCGGGACAAGCGGCCGCCGGAACTGAGCCCCGCCGGGCTCGCCTTCGTCGCCCGGGCGCGGGAAGTCGTCGAGGCCTATGACCGCCTGATCCATTCGGCGGCGGCGGGCGAGCATCCGGCCGGCGAACTCGGCCTCGGGGCCATTCCGACCACCATGTCCGGCTTGGTGCCGACGACCCTGGTCTCCCTGACCGAGGACTACCCGGACCTTCACGTCCGCATCACGCCGGGCCTGTCGGCGGACCTGTTGGCGCGGATCGAAAGCGGTTTCCTCGACGCCGCCATCGTTTCCCGCCCGCCGCAGGCCCTGAGCCGGTTGAACTGGATGCCCGTGGCCGAGGAACCTTTGGTGCTGCTGCTGTCCGACTCCATCCCCGACGGGGCCCCCCGGGAACTGCTGGAACGCCATCCGTTCATCCGCTTCACCCGGCGGGCCTGGGTCGGCCGTCAGATCGATCAATGGCTGCTCGAACAGGGAATCGCCGTCAGCGACAGCATGGAACTGGACAGCCTGGACGCCATATCCATGATGGTGTTCAGGGGGCTGGGGGTTTCCATCGTGCCGCAGAACTGCGTCCCCGCGCCGGGGGCGCTGCCCCTGAAGCGGCTGCCGCTCGACGCCTCCGCCCGGCCACGGCAAATCGGCCTGCTGTCCCGCCGCGACAGCAATAAAGCGAGCCTGATCCGGGTGGTTCACGACCGCCTGCTCAGGGTGGTGGAAACCTCTGACTAAAATTCAGAATTATTGAAGTAAATATTCAATTTTATTTTCTTTTCTTCATATTTATTTGATTTATGGTTGAGGCAGCAAGGATCACATAAAGAAGCGGACACATGGCGGACACCCCTGAGGAAAAACAGCTCGAGGTCACCATCTGGCGTGGCGAGTCGAAGCCCGGCGGCTACCGGACCTATCGGGTGCCCGCGCGCAAAAATCAGACGGTGCTGGATGTGGTCACCTGGATTCAGCGCAACATGGATTCTTCTCTCACCTACCGGTTCGCCTGCCGCGTCGGCATGTGCGGCTCCTGCGCCATGACCGTCAACGGCAGGCCGCGCTGGACCTGCCGCTCCCATGTGGATCAGGTCAGCGACACCGGCAAGCTGGTCATCGAGCCCCTGAACAACATGCACGTCGTCAAGGATCTGGCCTGCGACATGCAGCCGTTCTTCGACAAGTGGACCGGGGCCGGGGGGCATTTCAAGCCAACGGCGGACCGCGCCGATCCCATGCCGGCGATACGCCCCGACTCACGAGAGCGGCGTTCCATCGACGCGGCTATCGAATGCATCAATTGCGGGGTCTGCTTCGCCGCCTGTGACGTGGTCGAAAACAATCCGGACTATTTCGGCCCGGCGGCCCTGAACCGGGCCTGGACCCTGCAAAACGACTCCCGAGACGGGGGACGGCGCGAACGTCTGCGCGCCATCGCCGGCAACGGCGGCTGCCAGAACTGCCACAGCCAGCAGAGCTGCTCCAGGCTGTGCCCCAACAGCCTCAGTCCGACCCGCTCCATCGCCGGGTTGAAGCGCTCGGTGTTCGCCGCCGCCCTGAGAGGGGAGGGCTGAACCGTGTCTCCCGCCGTCCTGTTCCTGCTGCAACGCCTCAGCGCCATGGTGCTGGCGCCGCTGGTGCTGCTGCACATGGGGGTGATGATTTACGCCGTCGGCGGCGGGCTCGACGCCGGAGAGATTCTCGGCCGCACCCGGGGCAGCCTGTTCTGGGGGCTGGTCTACGGCCTGTTCGTCGCCGCCGTCGCCGTGCACGGTTCCATCGGCCTGCGCCAGGTGGTGGCGGAAACCCTGGGGCTGAAGGGGCGGGCGTTGTCGCTTCTGGCGGGGGTGGTGTTCCTGGGCCTTCTCGTTCTCGGCGGGCGCGCCGTCGTCGCGGTGGTGTTGTCATGATCAGGCCTTACCGGAATCATCCCCTGTGGTGGGCCTACGCCCTTCACCGGCTGTCCGGCGTCGTCCTGTGCCTGTTCCTGCCCGCCCATTTCTACGTTCTCGGGCTGGCGCTTAACGACCCGGCGGCCCTGGACGGTTTCCTCCACTGGGCCGACAACCCGGTGGTCAAGGTCAGCGAAATGGCCGTGCTCTTCCTGCTCGCCCTGCATCTGCTCGGCGGCCTCAGGCTGTTGGCCCTGGAGTTCCTGCCCTGGAACGACCGTCAGGTGACGCTGGCCATGGCGGCGGTGTGCGGCGCGGTGACCGTCGCCGCCGGCTTCTTGTTCAGGGTCTTCTGACATGATCGAGCGCATGGACACGGATATTCTGATCTTGGGCTCCGGCGGGGCCGGGCTGTTCGCCGCCCTGCACGCGAAAAAGGCCGCCCCGGACCTGAACGTCACCATCGCCGTCAAGGGACTGCTCGGGAAATGCGGCTGCACCCGCATGGTTCAGGGCGGCTACAACGTGGCCCTGGACCCCGGCGATTCCATCGAGCGTCATTTCATGGACACCATCGAAGGCGGCAAGTGGCTGCCCGACCAGGACCTGGCCTGGAAGCTGTGCACCCTGGCGGTGGAGCGGATTCACGAGCTGGAAAATGAAATTGGCTGTTTCTTCGACCGCAACCCGGACGGCTCCGTCCATGGCAAGGCCTTCGCCGGGCAGACCTTCGACCGCACGGTTCACAAGGGGGACCTGACCGGCATCGAAATCATCAGCCGTTTGATGGAACAGGTGCTGGCGCGGGATATCGGCAAGCTGGAGGACCACCGCGCCGTCGCCCTGATCCCGACCGCCGACGGCGGCGCCCTGGCCGGGGTGCTGATGATCGACATGCGGCGGGGGGGCTTCCGCTTCGTCCGCGCCAAGGCGGTTCTGATGGCCACCGGCGGCGGCCCGTCCATGTATCGCTATCACACGCCTTCGGGGGAAAAGTCCATGGACGGCCTGGCCATGGTGTTGCGGCTGGGGCTTCCCCTCAGGGACATGGAGATGGTGCAGTTCCATCCCACCGGGCTGCTCGCCGGCAGCGAGACCCGGATGACCGGAACGGTTCTCGAAGAGGGGCTGCGCGGGGCCGGGGGGTATCTTCTCGGCGGCGACGGATCGCGCTTCATGTTCGACTATGACCCTGCCGGCGAGCGGGCGACGCGGGACATCGTCAGCCGCTCCATCTATGCGGAAATGCGCAAGGGCAACACCACCCCCCACGGCGGCGTCTATATTGAAATGAAACACCTGGGCCCGGAACTGGTGCGGCGCAAGTTCAAGGGCATGGTGGAACGCTGCGCCGATTGCGGTTTCGACCTGGCCGGAGACCGGGTCGAGGTGGTGCCGACGGCCCATTACCTGATGGGCGGCATCGTCGTCGATACGGAGACGGCGACCGGCCTGCCCGGCCTGTTCGTCGCCGGGGAGGACGCCGGCGGCGTCCACGGGGCGAACCGCCTGGGCGGCAACGGAGTCGCCAATTCCACCGTCTTCGGCGGCGTCGCCGGTGACGTCATGGCCGCATTCGCCAGCGGCGAGACCGCCTTCCGGGACCCGGACGAGGGCTTGATCGAGGCGGAAATCGCCCGCGCCCGCCACCCGTTCACGAAACCGGCGGGCGACGTCAACGCCCTGCGCGAGCGACTGATGGACATCATGTGGGACAAGGCGGGCGTGTTGAGAACCACCGAAGGCCTGGGCGAGGCCATCGAAGACCTGCGGCAGTTGACGGAAGAAGTTCTGGAGACCGGACTGGGCGAACAGGACCCGGCCTTCAATCTCACCTGGCACGACTGGCTCAATCTGCGCAGCCTGGTCGAGACCAGCCAGGTGATCGCCCACGCCGCCCTGGCCCGGGAGGATTCCCGGGGGGCGCATTTCCGCGAGGACTTCCCCGATGCGGGTCCCCTGGAAACCTCCACCTACACGGTGGTCCGGCGCATCGACGAGGCGATCCGGGTCGATCAGGAGAGGGTCGAGTTCTCCATCGTCAAGCCGGGCCAATCCCTGATCGAAGAGGAAGAGCACTGATGATCCCCATAGAGGCCCTGCGCGGGGCGGCGGAAGAACTGATGGCCCGGGCGGCCATCGACATCCCGGAAGATTACCTCGCCGGGTTGAAGGCCATCACAGAGTCCGAGGACGAAACCCTGCCCGCTTTCGTGCTCAAGGCGATGCTGGAAAACTACGAGGCGGCGGGCAAGGACCGGCGGGCCATGTGCGCCGACACCGGGGTCCCCCGCTGGTATGTGAAAATCGCCAACGAGGCGCGGATCGAGGGCGGCCCGGCGGCCCTCGAGGGGGCGCTTCGCGGGGCGGTGGAAAGCGCCACCTCCGCCGTGCCGTTGCGTCCGAACCGGGTGCATCCCCTGTGGCGCACGGACCACGGCAACAATGTCGGCATCAACGCGCCGGAAATCGAATACGCTTTCGAGCCGGAAGGGGACTGGGTCGATCTGACCTCGGTCCACAAGGGGGGACTGTTCGGCAGCGACTACCGGATGTTGTTCCCCGGCGACGGCATCGAGGGCATCAAGCGCTTCTACCTGGACTCCCTGGTCGCCTTCGGCAAGCGGGGACTGGCCTGCCAGCCGGCGATCATCGGCATCGGGCTGGGCGGTTCCAAGGACGCGACCATGGTTCTCGGCAAGCAGGCGGCCTGTCTTCGCGTCGTCGGTGACCGCAATCCGGACCCGAAAATCGCCGCCCTGGAAGAGGAACTGATCGAACTCGGAAATTCCATCGGCATCGGGGCCATGGGCTTCGCCGGCAACTCCATGGTCATCGATTGCCATATCGAGGTTGGCTATTGCCACACAGGCGGCATGCCCATGAGCGTGCACGCCTTCTGCCTGTCCTCGCGGCGGGCCTGCGCCCGGGTGCACGGGGACGGCACGGTCGCCTACCGCACGGACCCGCAGTGGTTCACCCCCTACAAACGGCGGGAGACGGTGCAATGAGTGAAGGCGGCAAGACTATTAAAACCGTCGAGCTGACGGTGCCGGTGTCCGTGCAGGACTTGGCCGGGCTGGAACTCGGCACCGTGGTCTATCTCAACGGTGTCGTCTACACGGCGCGGGAGGGGGTCTACGGCAAAACCGTCGACGGCGGCGCCGACCTGCCGGAGGGATTGCGCGAACTCTCCAACGTCAATTTCCATTGCTCCCCGGCGGCGACGCCGACGGCGGACGGCGGCTATACCCTGGGGGCCGTGACCGGCACCGCGTCCTTCCGCTTCGCCAAGTGGCTGGACGGCTGGTTCGCCAAGACCGGAACCCGCATCATCATCGGCAAGGGCGGCATGACGTCGGAGGACTACCGCCGCTACTTCGTGCCCAACGGCGCGATCTATCTGACCACCGTGGGTTATGGAACCGGCGCCCTGCTGGGGCGCGGCGTCAAGAAAGTGGAGACGGTGCACTGGCTTGACGAACTGGGCGTCGCCCAGGCGCTCTGGGTGCTGCGGGTGGAACGCTTCGGCCCCTTCATCGTCGAGAGCGACCTGCAAGGCGACAGCCTGTTCGAGCGGGAAAACGACAAGATCAACCGCCGCATCGCCCACGCCTACGAGGGAACCCGGCCCCCGGCCCTGAGCCGCTACGGGGAAACCGACGACCGCGAGGAAGAACTGATCTGATCCCCGCCGCCGATGGCGCGGGACGAGTTCCACACTACCAGCAGACTGCTCGACGACATGGCCAGGGCGGCGAACAGGGGGTTGAGAACCCCCGCCACCGCCATGGGGATGGCCAGGGCGTTGTAGAGCATGGCCCAGCCCAGGTTCTGGCGCACCCGCCGACGAATGGTTTCGATCAGGTTGAAGGCGGTGAAGATTTTCTCCAGCCGGTCGCCGGGGATGATCACGTCGGCGGCTTCCGCCGCCAGGGAGGTCGGCGCGCCGAAGGCGATGCCTAAGTCCGCTTCGGCCAGGGCGGGGGCGTCGTTGCTGCCGTCGCCGATCATCACCACCCGGCCCTGCTTGCGAAGTTGGCGGATCACCGCCGCCTTGCCTTCCGGTGGGATGCCGGCGAAGACCTCATCGACTTCCTCGCCGTAGCCGCCGGGGTGTTCGGCGCCGGTGAGCAACACCACCCGGCAGTGTCGGCGCAGCTGCTCGACGATCTCCCTCCAGCGGGCGCGGTCCCGGTCGCGGGTGACGATGAAGCCCCGCGCCTCGCCGTCCCAGCCGACGAAGGAGACCGCCCCGTCGGACGGGGTGCGCTCCCGGGCCTGATCCTCGAGGGCCGCCGGAATGTCCCAGCCCAGGGTGGAAAACAGGAAACGGCTGCCGACGGCGACCCGCCTGCCGTCGACCGTGGCGACGGCCCCCTTGCCCGGATGGGTTTCCAGGTCCTCCGCGGCGGCGCCGTCGTCGAGGCGGGCGACGGCCCGGGCGATGGGGTGGGGGGACAGCCGTTCGACGGCGGCGGCATGGGCGAGCATGGCCTCGCCGCCGACGCTCTCCAGCACCGTCACTTCGCCGCTGGAAAGGGTGCCGGTCTTGTCGATGGCGATGATGTCGATGCCGCTCAGTTTTTCGAAGGCGTCGGCGCTGCTGACGATGATGCCGTCCCGGAGCGCCGTGCTGACTCCGATCGCCGTGGTTAGGGGAATGGCGAGGCCAAAGGTGCAGGGGCAGGAGACGATCAGGGTCGCCAGCCCGGCCAGGACGGCGGCACGCAGGTCGCCCCCGAACAGCAGGGCGCCGAAGGTGACCAGCCCGGCCAGGACCAGCACCAGGGGAACGAACAGGCGGGCGAGCAGGTCGGCGATGTTGCGGGCGCCGCCGCCGGCGCTTTGCACGGACCAGAGAATCCGCGCCAGGGTGTCCATCTGACTCTCGACCACCGGCCCGGCCTGGATTTCCAGTTCCCCCTCGACGACGACGGTGCCGCCCAGGACCTGTTCGCCGGGGCCTCGGGGAACGGGGAACGGCTCGCCGGTCATCAGCGATTCGTCGACGGCCCCGCTCCCGTAGAGGATGGTTCCGTCGACGGGCACGGATTCGCCTTCGCGGATGATTACGTGTTCTCCCGGTTCCAGGTCCTCCACCGCCTGCATGCGGAAGCCCCCGGCCCAACGGATGCGGGCCTTGGGCGACCATTTCTCGATGATCCGGGTCAGTTCCCGCGTCGCCTCCGCCTTGGCGTTGCGCTCCACGTAACGGCCGATGGTGACGACGGCGATCAGGGTGGCGGAGACATCGAAATACAGGTCCAGGGACCCGGACAGGAGTTGAACCGTGCTGTAGCCGTAAGCGGCGAGAATGGCGATGGCGAGCAGGTTGTCCATGTTCAGGACCTGCACCTTGAGGCCGATCCAGGCGCCCCGGAAAATGGGCGCGGCGACATAGGCGACAAGCCCCGAAGTGGCCATGAACATGGCCCACGGGGCGACCTGATAGGCGAGCCAGGCGACCGGCTTCAGTTCTTCCTCATCAACCAGGCCGAGGTGGCTGGGATAGAAAAAGGCGATGTAGAGCATCATCACCAGTCCGGCCAGGGCGGTGCCGACAAGCAGCCGGAGCAGGGGCATGGCGTCGTCGTATTCGGGGGCGTCGTCGGTGCTGAGCCGGGCCCGGTAGCCCGATACGCTCAGCGCCCGGGTCAGGTCGCTTTCCCGTACGAGGTCCGGGTCATAAACGATCTTCGCCGTCGACGTGGCGTAACTGGTGGCGGACGACAGCACGCCGGGGATCTCGGCGGCGATGCGCTGCAGCAGGATTTCGCACGATGAACAATGCATGCCCTCCACGCGCAGGAAGGCCTCCTTGCCGCGGGCCTGCTGCTCGGGCGTCGGCGGGGCGGGACGAAGCGGCGCCCGGGTCAGGACATCCGGGCCGAAACTGGTGTAGACGGTCTGGCATCCGGCGCAGCAAAAGGCGTTGCCGTCGGTGACTAGGGGCGGCTTCGACGCCGGCAGGCCGCACAGGGTGCAAAGCGTCGGCGCATCGCTCCCGCCGGTCTCCGTTTCAGGCCGTATTTGCTGGAAGAAATTCATGCAAAACGAGGCTACACAAAAGCCCTTCCCCTATGACAATTAAAAAAACCAATCATTAAATAGAATTAATTTAATTTACTGAATGCCCCCCGTCTTCATAATTCGCTGTACTGCAAAATTTTGCCAAGAGAGGGGAGAAGCGCAAAATGTTGGATTCATTATATCTGTCCGGCTGGGGCGCAATGGGCATTGTGTTGTTCATGTTCATTCCGTTTACCGCCGTTTTTCTTTACATCACATTCAAGAAATCCTTTTCCGGCGCCAAGCCCAGCGATACGCCGCACGCCAGTTATGTGCGGACCGAATGGCTGTGGATGGGCTTCGTCACGGCGGTGTTCGTCGTCGTCAACATCCTGAGCATCGGCTACATGCCGACGGTGGCCACCGCCAAGGCCGAGGCCTCGGGGGCGAACATTCCCGTCTACAACTTCTCCGCCGTATCCTGGTCCTACGACCTGCCGGAGATGACCATCAAGGCGGGCGAGCCGGTTCGTTTCTCAGGGATAAGCCTGGACACCATGCACGGCTTCGCCGTCTACCATCCAGACGGGGACGTCCTGTTCACCATGATGCTGATGCCGGGCATGGAAAACCCGACCTCGCTGGTTCACACCTTCACCGATCCCGGCACCTACACCATCCGGTGTCTCGAATACTGCGGTCTGGCCCATCACGACATGCGTGACGAGCTGGTTGTCGTCAGCCAATAAGACCCCCTGTTTCGATAAAGGAAGATATTATGCTTAGCGCAACGAAAATCGTACGGGGTATTCCCGTTGTCGGACGCATGTTTCCCGTTGATGAAGCCGACGGGCTGGAGGAAATCAATTCCTGGCCGGCGCTGATGATCCTGGCGTCGTTCATCTGGCTGTTCATCGCCGGCCTGCTCGGCATCGCCATGCCGCTGGTTCAGCGGCTGGGGCTGGACCCCGAATGGTTCTACCGGGCGCTGACCGCCCACGCCGCCGCACTGGCCTTTCCCTTCTCCTTCCAGTTGATGATGGGCGTCGGCCTGCACCGCTCGGGGGGCTGCGTCGGCAAGGCGATCTCCGGCTGGGTTCCGGCGATGATCTTCATCTGCATGAACCTGGGCGCGGCCCTGTTGGCCTTCGCCATCCTGATCGGCGGCTTCAGCGTCAGCCTGGTGCTGATGTACCCGTTGCCCATCGTCGGGGTGGAAACGGGACAATGGCCCATGTGGTCCCTGATTCTGGCCTTCACGGGAATCGGCATGGTGCTCTACACCATGATCCTGTTCTACCCGGTGCAGGTGCTGAAGATGGCCTTCTTCGGCGAGCGGCGCGACGACCTGCTGCTGTCGGAGCGTTCCATCAACGACCCGGGCATGCTGGGCATGGTCCTGGCCGCCCTGGTGCTGCTGATCATGGGCACGCCGCTGCTGATCCTGGCGACCTACGTGCTGGTCGCCCTTTACGGGGTCATCCCCCTCGACGCGGTCGCCTTCTTCACCCGTCCGGTGGTGTTCCAGTTCGCCTTCTTCGTCTTCGCCCATAACCTGATGGAGGCGATGGCGCTGATGGTGATCAGCGGCGTTTACGCCACCCTGCCGCTGTACCTGGCCGACGGAACCCGCAGCCTGTACAGCAACAAGCTGGCCAATCTCGCCCTGTGGATTCTGCTGCTGACCTCGTTCAGCTCGTTCCTGCACCACTTCATCACCCTGTTCCCGAGCCTGCCTGCGACCCTGGCCTATCATGGCCATATCATGAGCTGGGGCACGGGCATCGGCGCGGCGCTGAGCATCTTCACCATCCTCGCCACCGTCTGGAAACACGGACTGCGCATGAACCCGGGCCTGTTGGCCTGCTTCATGGGCTTCATCCTGTATATCCTGGACGGGGCCAGCGCCATCGTCACCTCCAACGTCGCCTGGTCCTTCCAGTTGCACGGCACCATGTGGCAGAGCGGCCATACCATGACCGTCATCGTCGCCATGGCGTTCATGTGGATGGGCATTCTCTATCACCACTATCCGGTGCTGACCGGGCGCATGCTCAGCGACCGGCTGGGCTACTGGTTCGTCGGCCTGTTCTCCGTCGGCACCATCGGCTCGGCCCTGATCATGCTGATGGGCGGCGCCGACGGCATGCCGCGCCGCCACGCCGACTGGGCCCAGGGCGGCTGGATGGCCTATGGCGACTGGATCCAGCTCTTCGGCCTGTTCATCATCGCCGGCCTGGTCTGCTACGCCGCCAACATGATGAAATCCCGCGTCGCCGGCGTCGCCGAGCCAAGCGCGGCCCCGGCGGAGTAGGTAACGGCCCCGGGAGTCGCCCTCTCTTCCGGGGACCGGACCGCAGGCTCCAGCGGCAGGACAAGCCCCGCCACGATCATGTGGCGGGGCTTGTTTTTTCTAATAGCGGGAAAAGTCCCGTTTCAGGGGGACCTTGGGCCGGCCGGGACCCTTGCGGATGAGATACCGGTAGACGCCGTCGCCGCCGTGGCTGCGCTCCAGCATGTCGTTGCCGGTTCGGGTGCACCACAGGGGAATGTCCCGGTAGGACATCTGGTCGTTGCAGAGAAATTCCAGCACCTGACCGGGGTCCATGCCGTTGATGGCCTTGTTCAACTCAATCATCAACATCGGGCAGCCCTTGCCGCGGGCGTCGTGGCTTTTGTCGCTGTTCATGGCGGGTAGCCTGCTAGAAATACTGGCAGTGATCGGCCTTGACGGCGATTTCATGCAGGAAGCGGGTGGCGCTGATGATGCCGTCCGCTTCCGGGATCAGGTCCTCCTCGGCGACATCGTAGATGGCGGCGGCCATGTCGCAGCCGTAAAGATTGACGCAGCCGGTCTGCTTCAGGGTCTTGAGGAAATCCTCGACCTCGGAAGGCAGGCCCATGTCCGCCACCTTGCGGCGGACGGCCTGATCCTCGTCGGCGTGGTGACCCTGAATCCGGATGTTCCTGGCCCCTTCGGCGGTCAACGCCCGGACCGCCCAACTGACGAAATAGATGTCCACCCGAGTGCCTTCGAGCGATTGCAAATAGGCAAAGACGAGCGGACACAGAAGTTTGTCGTAGGAATCCTGCGTGATGACGATCGCCAGTCTCTCCATGGTCTCCTCCCCTGCCGTGGCCCTGCCGGTGTTGCTCCCGGTTGGCGGGCCATCCCGGCACTATATCATAGTCCGCCGCCGCCGGGGGAAAACTCTGTCAATAGAGTGTGGCCTTGAACGGTCTTTTCGGAGACAATGTCCATTGCAATTGACCGGGGGGATCAATGAGTAATCGCCGTTTGCTTTATCTGGTGAAGCTGGCCGAGGAACGCCACTTCGGCCGGGCGGCGGAGGCCTGCAACGTCTCGCAGCCGACGCTTTCCAGTTCGATCCGTCAGTTCGAAGAGGACCTGGGCGTGCAACTGGTCAAGCGCGGACATCGTTTTTCCGGCTTTACCCAGGAGGGCCTCAGGGTTCTCGATTACGCCAAGCGAGTGTTGTCGGAAGAGGAAAAACTGAACGAGGACATCAATTTCATGCGCTCCGGGCTGACCGGCAAGCTGCGCATCGGCGTCATCCCCACGGCGCTGCCCATTTCCGCCCTGATCACGTCCGACTTCGGCCGCGAGAACGCCGGGGTGACCATCGAGGTGGTGTCCCGAAGCGCCCACGACATCCTCAAGGGGCTGGAGGACTTTTCACTCGATCTCGGAGTCTCTTATCTGGACAAGACCCGTTCCGCCCAGATCCACGAATTGCCGCTGTATACGGAAAACCTGGCCCTGCTGACCCCGGACAGTGGTCCGTTGGCGGAACGCAACACGGTGACCTGGAAAGAGGCGGCGGAAACCCCCCTGGTGTTGTTGCACGCCGAAACCCAGAACCGGCGCATCATCGACACCATTTTCAGGGACATGGGCTGCGAGGTGGAACCGCAGATCGAATCCCATTCCCTGATCAACCTGGCCGCCCACGTGCGCTCGGGGGCGTGGTCGGCGATTGTCCCGGGGGAATGTTTCGCCTTTTGCTCGACGCCGCCCGGAACCAAGCTGATTCAGCTCTCGGAACCGGAAATTTCCCAGGTCATCGGCCTGCAAATGGTCGACACCCCGCACCCCTCGGTGGTGACCGAGAACTTCTTCAAGAAGGCCGGGCACCTGGATATCGATTCCCTGTTTTACTGATCCGCCGACTCAGTACAGCACCCCCGCCGTGGCGGCGAGGACCTCGTGGGTGCCGCGCCAGATCATCTCGACGGCCACGTAGGCGACCACCAGCAGGCCGATGTAGGCGAGCCATTTGTGACGTTCCAACAGGGAGGCAACGTAGTTGGCGGCGAAGGCCATCAGGGCGATGGACAGCAACAGGCCGAAAATCAACATGCCCGGCGCGCCGTGGGCGGCGCCGGCGACGGCAAGTACGTTGTCCAGGGACATGGAGACGTCGGCGACGATGATGCTGATCATGGCGCTGCGGACGGTCTTGTGACTGCCGCCGGACAGCTCGTCGACCACGTCCTCTCCCTCGGTGGCGCGGATTTCCTGCCACATCTTGAAGGCGACCCAGAGCAGCAGCAGGCCGCCGGCCAGTGTCAGGCCGATGATGCTGAGCAACTGATAGGTGATGGAGGAAAACAGGATACGCAGCACCGTGGCCGCGACGATGCCGAAAAAGATCGCTTTCTTGCGCAGTGCGACGGGCAGCCCCGCCGCCGCCATGCCGATGATGATGGCGTTGTCGCCCGACATCACAAGGTCGATGAAAATGATCGAGATGAAGGCCTGCAGGTCGAAGGTCAGCAGGGCGTCCATGTCTATGGAGGTGAAGGCGTCGAGGGACATGGTGTGATCCGTGGGTTGTTGTGCCGGGGCGCCGTTCAGGCGGATTCACAGTCACGCACGACGAGGACGGAACACAGGGAGTGGCGGACGACGCGGGCGGCGTTGGGCCCGATCAGGTAATCCTTGAGTTCCGGCCGGTGCGAGGCCATGACGATCAGGTGCATGTCCTCGGCTTCGGCGTATCTGAGGATCTCCTTGTAAATGGTGCCTTCCCGGACGACAAGCCTGGGGTGAACGGAATTGGCGTCGGCCTTGCCGTGAATGTAATCGCCGAGCTTGTCGCCGACGTTTTCCAGGGCCTTTTTCTCGACCCCTTCCGGCAGGTAACCTTCCGACAGATGGGCCGGCAGGAAGGGAACCACGGTAAGCACATGCAGTTCGGAATCGTGCAGCCGGGCGAATTCGAAGGCGGTGGCCCGCGCCTTCTCCTGGGCTTCCAGATTGGCCATATCGACGGGAAAGAGAATTCTATCGTACATGATTGTTGAGACTCCTTGGCTGTCCGCTAGCGGCTGGCATCCTCGATCATCATGTCGGCGGCCTTTTCGCCGATCATGATGGCCGGGGCGTTGGTGTTGCCGGACGTGATGGTCGGCATGATCGATGCGTCGGCGATGCGCAGACCCTGCACGCCATGAACCCTGAGCCGTTCATCGACGACCGACATTGTGTCCGTCGTCGGACCCATTTTGCAGGTGCTGGTCGGGTGATAGATGGTCTGGGCCATGTTGCGGGCGGCGTCGAGCAACTCGGCGTCGGTCTGCGCCCCCTGGCCCGGCAAAATCTCGCGCACGATGTAGGGGGACAGGGCCTTGCTCTCCGTCAGTCGCCTGGTGTGCTTGAGGGCGTCGATGGCGGTCTGCTCGTCCAGGGGCGTCGACAGGTAGTTGGGGTGAATGGCCGGATAGACCTTCGGGTCGGGCGAGGCCAGATGGATGTTGCCCCGGCTTTCCGGGCGCAACTGACAGACCGAAAGCGTGACGCCCGGGAAGTCGTGCATCTCGATGCCCGGCTTGTCGGCGCTCAGGGGCTGGAAGTGGTATTGGATGTCCGGCGTCTCAAGGTCCGGGCGGGATTTGGCGAAAATGCAGACCTGGCTCGCCCCCATGCTCATCGGCCCGGTGCGGGCGAACACGTAGCGCATGCCGATCCACATGCGGCGGAAGAAGCTGTTGATCTCTTCGTTCAGGGTCGGCACGTTGACCTGGAAGACGCTGCGTATCTGCAGATGATCCTGCAGATTTTCGCCGACGCCGGGCAGGTCCTTGACCACGGGAATGCCCAGTTTCCGCAATCGTTCCCCGTCGCCGATGCCGGACAGTTCGAGGATTTGCGGCGAGCCGATGGCGCCCGACGACAACACCACTTCGCCGCCCGGGTTGAGCAGGGCCTGGCGCTTCTCGCCCTTGACCGAATAGGCGATGCCGGTGGTTTGCGTTCCCTCCAGCAGCAGCCCCTCGACCAGGGCGTGGGTGGTGATGGTCAGGTTCTTGCGCGAACGCGCCGGATTGAGGAAGGCGACGGCGGTGGAGCAGCGCCTGCCGTTCTTCGCCGTGAGCTGGAAGTAGCCGGCCCCTTCCTGTTCGGCGCCGTTGAAGTCGTCGTTGCGGGGCAGGCCCAGTTCCCCGGCCGCGTCGATCAGGGCGTCGCAAATCTTGCGCCGGACCCGCATCTTCGACACCGACAGCGGTCCGTCGCCGCCGTGGTAGTCGTCGCCGCCGTTCTGATGGCCTTCCGACTTCCTGAAATAGGGCAGCACGTCCGCATAGGACCAGCCCGCGTTGCCCAGTTGCCGCCAGTGGTCATAGTCCTGGCGCTGGCCGCGAATGTAGAGCAGGCCGTTGATGGAACTGGACCCGCCCAGGGTCTTGCCGCGGGGCCAGTCGATGCTGCGTCCGTTCAGCCCCGGGTCGGGCTCGGCCTTGTAGCTCCAGTCGGTAAGGGGATTGTGCAGGGTCTTGAAATAACCCACGGGAACGTGAATCCACGGATACCAGTCGCGGCCTCCCGCCTCCAGCAGAAGCACCCGTTTCGACGGGTCGGCGGAAAGCCGGTTGGCGAGGACGCAGCCGGCCGATCCGGCGCCGGCGACGATGTAGTCATAACGATCATGAGGACTGGTCATGGTGTCGTCAAATGCTCCTCAATTATCCGTGGTTAAGAACCATTGTGAACAACAGGGTTGCATAAAAGAAAAATAATTGCAATAATGGAATTTCTAGTCTCAATAATGAGACTTTAGACAGGTGAGATTGTTGTTCAGAAAGGGAGAAGCTCTCATGAGAAGGTTGAAACATCTGGTTTCAGGGATTACGGCCGCCGCCGTCGCCCTGGGCGTCGTCGCCGCCCCGGGTCTGGCGGAAGCCAAAAAAGTGAAAATTCGTATTCAGTCGGTCCTGCCCGCCAAGGCGGACGAAGTGGTCATGCTGAAGGACTTCGGCGCCAACGTCAGCGCGCTGACCGGCGGCGAAGTGACCATCGAAGTGCTGCCCGCGGGCTCCGTTGTCGGCGTCAAGGAAACCCTGGAAGCGGTCGACAAGGGCCTCATCGATGGTGGTTTCGCCTGGACCCACTACTGGTCCGGTTACCATCCGGCGGCCATGCTGTTCGGTTCCCCGGTCGCGGGCGCCGGTGTCGGCATCGATAACATCGCCTTCGTTTCCTGGTACATGTACGGCGGCGGCAAGCAGCTCTATAACCAGCTTTGGAAAGAAATGAAGATGAACGTCCACGGCCTGATGCTGCAGCCCGTCGGACCGGAAGCGCTCGGCTGGTTCAAGGAGCCGATTTCCTCCATGGACGACTTCCGCAAATACCGTTTCCGCACGCCTCCGGGCATTCCCGGCCAGACCTACAAGGACATTGGCGTCGCTTCGGTCGCCATGGGCGGCGGCGACATCCTGCCGGCCCTGGAAAAGGGCGTCATCGACGCCGCCGAATGGTGCTGCCCGAAGCCGGACAGTGTTTTCGGTTTCCAGAAGGTCCTGAAGCACTACTACCTGCAGGGCCTGCACCAGGTCGTGGTTAACGCCGACGTCTACATCAATGGCGACGTCTGGAACAGCCTGACCGACGCCCAGCGGACGGCCATGGAAATCGCCGCCGACGCCTCGCTGATCCGCTCCATGAGCTACCGCATCTACGAAAACGGCAAGGCCCTGAAGGACCTGACGGAAAACCACGGCGTGCAGTTGCACGACACCCCGTCGGACTACTTCCCCGCCTACATGGAAGCGGCGAAGAAGAGCCTGGCCAAGAACGCCGAGGAAAACGCCTTCTTCAAGAAGGTCTGGGAATCCCAGAAGGCCTTCGCCGAAATCGCCGTGCCGTTCTGGGCCGGCGCGCAAACCTCCAACGCCAAGTTGGGCATGGCGTTTGCCAACTCCCTAAAGAAGTAGTGATCGGCTAAGATCCACTTCTTTGTCCCTGGTGGCCGGGGTGGACGCATGTCCACCCCGGTCAAGGGGGTCTTGTTTAATTGTTTACTGGCGGGGGGAGCCTTGATGTCACAGGAACTGGAAGTCAATCCGGACGAGCTGGATATTACCGACGAGCTCATTGCCGAGCGTCGTGGGGATGGAAGCGGCAAGCTTCCCGATGACATGGCGCCGTGGATGGCGCGGGTCATCACCGTCATCGATACCTTTAGTCTGTGGACCGGGCGGGTCGTCTGCCTGCTGACGGTGCCGCTGATCCTGGCCATGGTCTACGAGGTGGTAGCCCGTTACGCCTTCGTCGCCCCGACCATGTGGGCCTACGATATTTCGCGCATGCTTTATGGCGCCCTGTTCATGCTCGGCGCCGGTTACGCCCTGTCCAAGGGCGTTCATATCCGCGCCGACTTTATTTACCGCAACTGGTCCGCCCGCTCGCAGGCGCTGATCGACGCGGTGCTTTACATTCTTTTCTACTTCCCGGGCATGCTGGTGTTCTTGTGGATGTCCATCGATTTCGCCTATCTGGCCTGGTATCGCGGCGAAAAGGGCATGGACACCGCCTGGATGCCGCACATGGGTCCGATCAAGACCGCCCTGCCCTTCGGCGTCGCCTTCCTGGTCATCCAGGGCGTTTCCGAATTGCTCAAATGTTTTTACGCTTTCCAGAAGAATAGGTGGCCGTGATGGAAAATGAAATTCTCGGCCTGGTGCTGATCGGGTGCATGCTGTTCGCGATTTTCGTCGGCTTCCCCATTTCCTTTACCCTGATTTTCCTCGGCTTCGTTTTCGGCTATGCCGGATTCGGTCAGGTCGTCTTCTATCTGATGACCTTCCAGTTCTCGTCCGTGATGCTGGAACAGACCCTGGCGGCGGTTCCGCTGTTCATCTTCATGGGGATACTCATGGAGCAGGCGGGGTTGATGGAACGATTATTCGAGTCCGTGCAGATGATGCTGTCGCGCGTGCGCGGTTCGCTGTATCTGGCGGTGCTGTTCGTTTCCACCATCTTCGCCGCCGCCACCGGCATCGTCGGCGCCTCGGTGACCATCCTCGGCATCATGGCGGCGAAGACCATGAACCGGTCCGGCTATGACGTGCGTCTGGCCTCCGGCACCATCACCGCCGGCGGCACCCTGGGTATTCTCATTCCCCCCAGCATCATGCTGGTGGTCCTCGGCCCGGTGCTGGAAGTGCCGGTCACCGACCTGTTCGCCGCCGCCATTGTCCCCGGCATCATGCTGGCCTTCATGTATGCGGCCTATGCCCTGATCCGCTGCTGGCTCAACCCGGAACTGGGCCCGGCCCTGCCGCTGGAGCAGCGGCCCGAGAGCATGGCCTATGTGTGGAAGGAATTCCTGCTCGGCCTGGTGCCGCCCGCGGCCCTGGTGTTTTCCGCCCTCGGCAGCATCCTGTTCGGCCTGGCAACGCCGACGGAAGGTGCGGCCTGCGGCGCCATGGGGGCGTTCCTGCTCGCCGCCGCCTACCGCAAGGTGACCCGCAAGAAACTGTTCGACGCCCTGATCAAGACGCTGGAAATCACCGCCCTGATCATGATCCTGGTCGCCGCCTCCAACTTCTTCGGTGCCGTGTTCTCCCGTCTCGGCACGCCGATGATGCTGACCGAACTGCTGCTCGACCTGGAACTCAACAAGTACGTCATCCTGATCATGGTGATGGCCCTGATCTTCCTCCTCGGCTGGCCGCTGGAATGGGTTCCCATCGTCCTCATCATCGTTCCCATCATCCTGCCGCTGATCGACCAGCTCGGCTTCAACCTGGCCTGGTTCGGCATCCTGGTGGCGGTCAACCTGCAAACGGCGTGGCTATCGCCACCCGTTGCCCTATCGGCCTACTTCCTCAAGGGGGTGGTGCCGGAATGGGATTTGAAGGACATCTATTTCGGCATGATGCAGTTCATGGTCATTCAGGTCATCGGCCTTGTCTTGATCATCGTTTTCCCGCAGATTGCCCTCTGGCTGCCCGAGTACATCTATGGGCAATAGGAAGGAATAAATGGGGGCGCCATGACGCAGGGATCGTCCGACAAGGCTTCTCGGTCCATCCGCGCGCTTGAAATCGTCGAGACGGTGGCCGCCGCCGACCGTCCGATGAGCGTCGGCGATCTGGTGGAGAAGACCGGCCTGCCGAAGGCGACCCTGCATCGGCTTTGCAATCTTCTGGAAACGGAGAACTTCCTGCGCCCGGACCTGAGCGGACGGGGCTACGTCGGCGGCCACCGCCTGGCCGGTCTCGCCCGCATGACCCTGGCCACCTCGGCGGAACGCTCCTACCGGCACGGCATCCTGGCGGGCCTGTCGAAGGAAATCGGCGAGACCTGCAATATCGTCATCCCCCGTGGCGCCGGTATGTTCTATTCGGACAGGGTGGAGACCGAATGGCCCCTGCGCCATCAGTTGCCCATCGGCAGCAACGTGCCGTCCCACTGCACGGCCAGCGGCAAGCTGTACCTCAGTTCCCTGAGCCGCCGCCAGTGCGCCAACCTTGTCGCCGCCCTGCCCATGCAGCGCTTTACCGACAACACCATTACCGACCGCGAAAAGCTGATCGAGGCGGTCGGCAGGATTCGCCGCAGCCATGTGGGGGTGGATAACGAGGAATTCGTCGACGGCATGGTCGCCGTCGCCGTGCCCATCAACGACGCCAAGGGCCGCATGGTGGCGGCCCTGGCCTTTCACGCCCCGACCGTGCGCATGGACCTGGACAAGGCTCTGACCTATCTGCCGGTGCTGAGGAAGGCCTCCCGGGCCCTCTCCGCCGACGAGCACGATTAACAATCAGGAACGGGGCGGGGCGGTCGAGGCCCTGACGATCAGTTCCACATGAAGAGTCCGGTCCCCGGCCGCATCGTCGCCGGACAGCCGCCGCAGCAGATACTCGGCGGCGAGCCGGCCCATGTCGGTGGTGGGGACGTGCATGGTGGTCAGGGTCGGCGAGAAGTGGGCGGCCAGTTCGATGTCGTCGAAACCGGCGACGGAAATATCCTCCGGCACGGCGAGCCCACAGGCCCGACATTCGACAATGGCGCCCAGGGCCAGCAGGTCGTTGCCGGCGATGATTGCGCTCGGCGGGTCTTTCAGGGCGAGCAGGGCCCGCATGGCCTCGCGGCCGTGCTCGATGCCGTAGGGCCGCTCGATGACGCGGTCCGGGGATAGGGGGCAGCCTCGGGATTTCAGAGTCTCGGCGATGCCGGCCAGGCGGTCGCGAACCCGGTCGTTCTCCGCGCCGATGCCGGAAATGACGGCCATGTCGCGGTGGCCCAGGTCGTGCAGATAGCCGGCCAGTCGGCCCGCCGCCTCGCGGTTGTCGATGCCGATGCAGGGATGGCCGTCGCCGCCCGCCGTCCAGGTGTTGACATAGGCGATCCGGCGCTCGGCGAGCAGTTGGTACAGCTCATCATGATGGGTGCAGCCGGTCAGGATCAGGGCGTCGATGCCGTGTTCGACAAGGGCGCGGGCCTGGCGCAGTTCCTTGTCCCGGGCGTAGTCCGTGCTGGCGACGACCAGGGCGTAGCCTTCCCCCTCCAGCCGCCGTTCCACGGCCTGGATGCAGTCGGCGAAGATGGGGTTGGACAGGGTCGGCACCAGGGCGCCGATGGTGCGCGAGCGCCGCGAGGCCAGGGCCCGGGCAGCGGCGTCGGGGACGTATCCCAGCTCGTCGATGGCCCGGCGGACCTTCAGCGCGATGGCGTCGCTGACCTTGGCCGGGCTGTTGAGGGTGCGGCTGACCGTCGCCGTGGACACCCCGGCATGGGCCGCGACGTCGCTCAACTTCACGGAAGGCTCGGATTTTTGTAATCGCTTTCTTGTCGCCACGGAGAGGACTCCTGTCGCTGGTCGATCTTCCTTGATAAAAAGAATAAGAATTTATCACGAAATATCAATGGATTTTCACATCCAGAGAATTGGTGCGGAATGCCCGAGTGGTTTCCTGTTGACAGCAACGATGGAAGTTTGCTTTAAGAAATGTAATCGCTTACATTTTCTTTGATCATACAATTCCGCTGTAATGGAGACCGCCCCATGGCCATCGAGTATCTTAAGAAAGCCACCAAGACCGCGGCGACCGGGGAAGAGGAAACCCGGCGCATCGTCGCCGACATGCTGGCCGAAATCGAGGCCAGAGGCGAACAGGCGGCGCGAGACTACGGGAAAAAGCTGGACGGCTGGGACGGCGATATCGTCGTCGGGCGGGAGGCCGTCGAGGCGGCCTGCGCCAAGGTGCCCCAGCGTCTCAAGGACGATATCCGCTTCGCCCACGACAGGGTCCGCGACTTCGCCGTCAAGCAGCGCGAAAGCATCGGCGAATTCGAGGCGGAATTGTCGCCGGGCCTGTGGGCCGGGCAGAAACTGATCCCCATGCAGGCGGCGGGTTGCTACGTGCCCGGCGGCCGCTACGCCCATGTCGCCTCGGCGATCATGAGCGTGACCACGGCGAAGGTGGCGGGGGTAGAAAACGTCATCGCCTGTTCCGCCCCCAATCCTGAGCGGGGCGGCGTTCATCCGGCCATTCTCTACGCCATGGATTTGTGCGGCGCCGACCACATCCTCGCCCTCGGCGGCGTTCAGGGAATCGCCGCCATGGCCTTCGGGCTGTTCACCGGCCACAAGGCCAACATCCTGGTCGGGCCGGGCAACCGCTTCGTCGCCGAGGCCAAGCGCATGCTGTTCGGGCGCGTCGGCATCGATCTGTTCGCCGGGCCGACGGAGGTGCTGATCATCGCCGACGGGGCGTCGGACGCCAACGTGGTCGCCTACGACCTGGTCAGTCAGGCCGAACACGGCCTGGATTCGCCGACCTGGCTGGTCACCACCAGCCGCGCCCTGGCCGACGATGTCGCCGGCCGCATGCCCGGCCTGATCGAAAGCCTGCCCGAGGTCCAGCGCAACGCGGCGGAGGCCGCCTGGCGGGACTACGGTGAAATCATTCTTTGCGACACGGACGAGGAAGCGGCCCGCGTCAGCGACGACTACGCGCCGGAACACCTGGAGGTGCAGACGGAAAATCTGGACTGGTACACGGCGCGGCTGAAGAACTACGGCTCGTTGTTCGTCGGCGAGGAAACCACCGTTTCCTTCGGCGACAAATGTTCCGGCACCAATCACATCCTGCCGACCAAGGGGGCCGGGCATTACACCGGCGGCCTTTCCGTCCACAAGTTCATCAAGGTGGTGACAACCCAGCGCATGACCCGTGAGGCCAACCGGGACGTGGCGGCGGTGACGGCGCGGATTTCCCGCCTCGAGGGCATGGAAGGCCACGCCCGCAGCGGCGACGTTCGGCTGGAGAAGTATTTCCCCGGCGAAACCTTCGAGTTGGAGGCCTGATGCCGTCTCTGGTGACGGACCTGTTCGACCTGAGCGGCCGCGTGGCCCTGGTGACCGGCGCGTCTTCCGGCATCGGCCGCCACATGGCCATGGTGCTCGCCGCCGCCGGGGCCCGGCTGGTCGTCGTCGGGCGGAATCGGGAACGGCTGCAGGACACGGTCGCCGAGATCACCGCCCTCGACGATGAGGCGGCCGCCCTCGCCGCCGACCTGCAGGAGCGCGATGAGGTGGCACGGGTCGCCCGCGAAGGCGCCGTCCCCTTCGGCCCCCCGGATATCCTGGTCAACGCCGCCGGCATCAACCCGCGCCAGCCGCCGGAACAAGTGTCCTGGGAAACCTGGGAACAGACCCTGCATGTCAATCTGGCGGTGCCGTTCTTCCTCGCCCGCGAGCTGGTCGACGGCATGCGCGGGAAGGGCGGGGGCAACATCATCAACATCGCCTCGCTGCAATCCTTCCGCGCTTTCGCCGACGGCGCGCCCTATGGCGCGTCCAAGGGCGGGGTCGCCCAATTGACCCGGGCCATGGCCGAGGCCTGGTCCAGGGACGGCATCGTCGCCAACGCCATCGCCCCCGGGTTCTTCCCGACGGAACTGACCCGCCCGGTCTATGAAAACCCGGACCTGCTGGCGGCCAACGCGGCGCGGACGGCGGTCGGGCGCAACGGGGTGATGGACGACCTGGACGGGGCGACGGTGTTTTTCGCCTCGCGGGCCAGCGCCTATGTGACGGGCCAGGTGCTGTCCGTGGACGGAGGGTTTACCGCGAAATGAAGGCGCTGGTGTATCTGGGCCCGGAACAAATGGCCTACCGGGACGAGGCGGACCCCCGCCCCGGCGAGGGCGAGGCCATCGTCCGCGTCGAGGCGGTCGGCATTTGCGGTTCGGACATGCACGCTTATCTCGGGCACGACGACAGACGCCCGGCGCCGCTGATCCTCGGTCACGAAGCCTGCGGCCGGGTGGTCGAGGGAAACCTGGCCGGACGCCGTGTCGCCATCAATCCGCTGGTCACCTGCGGGGTGTGCCGGGATTGCCTGGCCGGGCGTTGTAACCTGTGCGCCAAGCGTCAGATCATCAGCATGCCGCCCCGCCAGGGCGCCTTCGCCGAATACATCCGCATACCGGAGGTCAATCTGGTCGAGGTCGGCGAGGACATGGAGCCGGCCCTGGCCGCCCTGACCGAGCCGGTGGCGACGGGGCTGCATGCGGTGCAACTGGCCCATCGCCTGGCCCACCGGCCCCTGTCGGAAGGCCGGGCCATGGTCATCGGCGGCGGCGCCGTCGGCCTCGCCGCGGCGCTGGTGCTGGCCGGCCATGGCTGTCGTGACATCGTCCTCGCCGACGGCAACCCGGGACGGCGGCAAACGGCCGACGAAACCGGCATTTGCCGCGCGTTCGATCCGTTTTCCGGCGGCGGGCCGGCGCCGGGCAGCCTGGACGTGGTCATTGACGCCGTCGGCGACACGGCGACTCGGGCGGCGGCGGTAACGGCGGCCAGGCCCGGCTCGGTGATTGTCCATGTCGGCCTGCAAAACGGCGAGGGCGGCGTCGACGCGCGCCGCCTGACGCTGCAGGAAATCACCCTGATCGGCTGCTACACCTACACCATGACCGATTTCCGCGCCGCCTTCGAGGCCCTGAAAACCGGCGCTCTCGGAAACCCGGGCTGGTTCGAGAGCCGTCCCATGGCGGAAGGCGCCGCCGCCTTCGCCGACCTGAGACGGGGCGGGACATCGGCGGCGAAAATCATTTTACATCCCTGATTCACTCAACATTTTGGAGGACAAAAGCAGTGTCGAAACCAGACTTCCTCGTTCATGAGACGCAGGACTCGGTTGGGGTCATCGTCGTCGAAGGCATCGAGGCCGGGCAACAGTTGTCCGGCTGGCTGATGGAAACCGACGCCGATATTTCCATTCAGGCCCTGGACGCCATCCCGCTGGGCCACAAGATCGCCCTGGCCGACATCGCCGACGGCGACACCATCATCAAGTACAGCCACGACATCGGCAAGGCGGTGGCCGACATCGGCAAGGGCCATCACGTCCATACCCACAACGTCAAGACCAAAAGGTGGTAGACATGAACAAACCCAGTTTCCACGGATACCGCCGCGAAAACGGCCGTGTCGGCGTTCGCAATCACGTCGTCATCCTGCCGCTGGACGATCTTTCCAACGCCGCCTGCGAGGCCGTCGCCAATAACATCAAGGGCACCCTGGCCCTGCCCCACGCCTATGGCCGGCTGCAGTTCGGCGAAGATCTGGAACTGCATTTCCGCACCCTCATCGGCACCGGCTGCAACCCCAACGTTGCCGCCGTCGTCGTCATCGGCATCGAGCCCGGCTGGACCGCCCGCATCGTCGACGGCATCAAGGCCACGGGCAAACCGGTGGCCGGGTTCGCCATCGAGCAGAACGGCGACATCGCCACCATCGCCGCGGCGTCGCGCCAGGCCAAGGAATATGTCCAGTGGGCCAGCGAACTGACCCGCGAGGAATGCGACATTTCCGAACTATGGGTATCCGTCAAATGTGGCGAGTCCGACACCACTTCGGGCCTGGCCTCGAACCCGACCGTCGGCAACTTCATCGACAAGATGGACGCCTGGGGCGCGACCACCTGTTTCGGCGAGACCTCGGAACTGACCGGGGCCGAGCAGGTGTGCGCCACCCGCGCCGCCGACGAGGAAACCGGCCGCAAGTTCCTCGCCACCTGGCAGGCCTACATGGACGAGGTCATCGAACCGTTCAAGACCAACGACCTCTCCGACAGCCAGCCGACCAAGGGCAACATCGAGGGCGGGCTGACCACCATCGAGGAGAAGGCCTTCGGCAACCTGGAGAAAATCGGCAGGACGGCGCGTTTCATCGACGTCCTGGAACCAGCGGAAGCACCGGCGAAGGGGGCGGGCCTGTATTTCATGGACACCTCCTCGGCGGCGGCGGAATGCGTCACCCTGCAGGCGGCGGCCGGTTTCGTCGTCCACCTGTTCCCGACCGGACAGGGCAACATCATCGGCAATCCCATCGAACCGGTGGTCAAGCTGACGGCCAATCCGCGCACGGTCCGTACCATGGGCGAGCATGTGGACTTCGACTGTTCGGGCATGCTGCGCCGGGAGATGAACCTGGACCAGGCCGGCGACGGCCTGATCGACATGACGGTCCGCACCGCCAACGGCCGCCTGACGGCGGCGGAAGCCCTCGGTCACCGGGAATTCGTCCTGACCAAGCTTTACCGGAGCGCCTGATTGGGGCTCACGCGGGGAAGGACGCCGCGTCCTTCCCCGTCAAGGGGCCGGGGCCTTCAATCCACCGGTGGCGAGGGCGAAATAGGTCTCGACGATTTCGGCGATGCTGACGCTCTTGTCCGGGTCGTACCAGCGGCTGACCCAGTTGCACATGCCGAGCAGGCCGAAGGCGACCATTTTCGGGTCCAGGTCGGCGCGGAATTCTCCGCCGTCCCGTCCCTCGGTTACAAGTCGCGTCCACAGCTCGCCGTAGCTGTCCCAAATCTTGCGGATTTCCGAAAGCTTGGCGTCGCTGCTGGTAAAGTGGCTCTCGCGCAGGGCGACGCTCATTTCCAGATAGGCCGGGTTGAAGGCGTCCAGATGATTCTGGATCGCCGCGTGTAGCTTATTTTCCGAACCCATGCGGGAGTCGCAGATGCGCTCCAGATTGCGGTGAAGCGAGACCGACTGGGGCAGGATGATCTCGACCAAAATGTCGCCGCGGCTCTTGAAGTAATAATAGACCCCTTCGCGCTTGATGCCGACCGCCCGGGCGATGTCCTCCATGGAGGTGTCGGCGACGCCCTTGCGTTCGAAGACCTCCGCCGCGCGGCGCAAAATATCCTGTCGTCTGCTCATTCCCGGACCATAAGGCGGAAGCCTCCGGGAGGCAATAAAATATTTTACTAAACGTAAAATTCTATATTAGAACATCGTTATTGTATAAATTTATCATTGAATATCAATATTTTGAATATGTTAATATTTTACATAATAGTAAAACTCTTGTCAGTTTCGTAAGGATGTGCGAAAGTTCGGCAAACAGGCAAACAAGCGGGCGCGAAGCGCCGGCAGGGGAGGCGACATGAGCTTTGAGGATTTCATCGGCAAGGAATATCCGTCCTTTTCGGCGGAAGTGGAAAAGGGACGGCTGCGTCAGTTCGCCAACGCCGTCGGCGAGACGGACCCGCTCTATACGGACGAGGACGCCGCCGCCGCCGCCGGCTATCCGTCCCTTCCCGCGCCGCCGACGTTTCCGTTTTGCCTGGCCATGGACGCCGGGCAATCCTTCAATATTCTCGAGGACATGAAGATCGACCTCACCCGCGCCGTTCACGGCGCCCAGGGCTTCGTCCATCACAAGCCCATTTGCGCCGGCGACGAGATCACCGGCACTCAGAAGATCACCAACGTGTTCGAAAAGAAGGGCGGGGCGCTGCTGTTCATCGAGGCCGAAATCGGCATGGTCAACCAGCACGGCGACGCCGTCTGCGATTTGCAGACCACGGTGATCGTGCGTAACGGCTAGGGAAGGGGAGACGCCATCATGAGCCTGCCGGATTACAACGACATCAACGTCGGCGACGCCATTCCGGAAACCGTCAAGGGGCCGATCACGCGCACCCAACTGGCCCTGTTCGCCGGGGCTTCCGGCGATCACAATCCGATCCATCTGGACGACGAAGAGGCGAGGAAGGGCGGCCTGCCCGGGGTCATCGCCCACGGCATGTTGAACATGGCCTACCTGGGGCAACTGTTGAGCAATGCGGTGCCGGTTCGAAACATCCGCGCCTTCAACGCCCGTTTCGTCGCCATGGCCGTTCCCGGCGACACCATCACCTGCCGGGGTGAGGTGGCGGAAAAACGCCGGGAAGGCGGTGAAAACCTTCTGGACTTGAACATCCGCGCCGTCAACCAGAAGGATGAAACGGTCCTCGACGGGACGGCCTCAGTGGCGCTGGATTAAGGGGGGCTTGCTGTGAGCTACACGGCGGAAATTCCTTACGGCTGTTACTGGAGCACCCCCTTCGCCAAATGGCAGGGCAGTTTCTCCGGTCTCCACAGCATCGAATTCGCGGCCCACGTGGCCAAGGCCGAACTGGCGCGCCGGGACATCGATCCCGGACAATTCGATTATGGCGTACTCGGCACGTCGGTGCCGCAGAAGCACGCCTTCTACGGCCTGCCCTGGCTGACCGGTCTGATGGGCGCCGGGCATGTGGGCGGCCCGACCGTGGCCCAGGCCTGCGCCACCGGCGTGCGCTGCCTGCTGACGGCGGCCCAGGAAATCGACAGCGGCCTCGCCTCCGCTTCCCTGGTCGTCACCGCCGACAGGACCTCCAACGGGCCGCATCTCTATTATCCCAATCCGCGCGGGCCGGGGGGCACGGGGGTCAGCGAAGACTGGGTGATGGACAACTTCGGCTGCGATCCGCTGGGCCGTCATTCCATGCTGCAAACGGCGGAAAACGTCGCCGCCAAACACGGCTTTTCCACGGACCGGCAGCACGAGGTGGTGTTGCGCCGGACCGAGCAGTACGGCGACGCCGTCGCCGACGATCACGCCTTTCAGAAAACCTATATGACCCTGCCCTTCGAAACGCCGCATCCGAGCTACCGCAAAAGCGTCGGTTCCCTCGGCGGCGACGAGGGGGTCACCCTGTCGACCGCGGAAGGGGTGGCGAACCTGAAACCGGTCATGCCCGACGGCTCCGTCACCTTCGCCGGGCAGACCTTCCCCGCCGACGGCAACGCCGGACTGATCCTGACGACGCCGGAAAAAGCCCGGGACCTGTCCCGCGACGCCGCCGTGCGCATCCGCCTGCTTGGCTTCGGCCTGGCCCGGGTCGGCCTGGCCTATATGCCCGAAGCCCCGGTCCCGGCGGCGAAAAGGGCGCTCGAACAGGCGGGGTTGGGCATCGACGCCATGGACGCCATCAAGACCCACAACCCGTTCGCCATCAACGACCTGTTGTTCGCCGAGGAAACCGGCGTCGACGTGATGGCCATGAACAACTTCGGCTGTTCCCTAATCTGGGGTCATCCGCAGGGCCCGACGGGCCTGCGTTCGATCATTGAACTGGTCGAGGAACTGGCGGCCAGGGGCGGCGGCCTGGGACTGTTCACCGGCTGCGCCGCCGGAGACACGGCGATGGCCTGCGTCATCAAGGTCGGGGAATAGACGGACCGAGGCGGACATGAACCTTTCCCAATGGATCGACAGGCATGCGGACTTCAGCCCCGACAGGACGGCTATCCGCTGCGGTGACCGCCGACTGACCTACGGGGAAATGGCCGCCGATGTCGCCAGGCTGGCCCATGCCTTGAAACACCGGTTCGATGTCGGCCGCGGCGACCGGGTCGCCGTGTTGGC
Organism: uncultured Thalassospiraceae bacterium; assembly: GCA_964344645.1. GTDB lineage: Bacteria > Pseudomonadota > Alphaproteobacteria > Rhodospirillales > JABHCV01 > JACNJU01. Next base: position 79,639 of record CAYFOJ010000001.1, on the reverse strand, counting down.
GCAAAATGATTCTCAAACCCTTGTCCTCGCCTTCGCCTGCGCCCGAATCGGGGCGATCTTTCAACCCCTGAACTGGCGCCAGGCGGCCCCGGAACATGCCTTCACCCTTACCGACGCCGCCCCCAAGGCCCTGTTCGTCGATCCCGTCTTCACGGAAACCGTGGCTGCCTTCCGGGACGACATCCCCGCCATGGCCTTCATTGCCATGGGCGAAGACGGCGGCGATTGGCCGTCCTGCCGAAGCCTGATCGACGATGCCCCGGACGGGCTCGACCCGGACCCACAGGTCGGCCTGGAGGACCGCTTTCTGCTCTGTTACACCTCGGGCACCACCGGGCGGCCGAAGGGCGCCGTCTTGACCCAGAACGCGATTTTTTACAACGCCGTCAACAGCCTGCACATGCACGGCATGAATCGGGACGACGAGGTCATGGTGCCGATCCCCCTGTTCCATGTCGGCGGCCTGAACATTCTGGCGACGCCTGCCCTGCACGTGGGCGCCGGGGTTCATCTGATGCCGACCTTCGATGTGGACGCCTGCTTCGACCTGTTGGAGGAACGGCGGATCACCCTGACGGTTCTCGTCCCGGCCCAGTTGAACGCCATGTTCGCCAGCCCCCGTTGGCAATCCTCGGACCTGAGCGCCCTGCGCACCATCTCCACCGGTTCGACGATGGTTCCGGTGGCGATGATCGAAAAGGTTCACGACAAGGGAATTCCCGTCATTCAGGTCTACGGTGCGACGGAAACGGCGCCGCTGGCCACCTACCAAACCGTCGAAACCGCCGTCGAGGGAATCGGCTCGGGGGGCAAGACGGGCCTGCATTGCCGGGTCAGGGTCGCCGATGACGACGGTTGGGACGTGGCGGTGGGAACCTCCGGCGAGGTGCTGGTCAAGGGCCCCAACGTGCTGCGGGAATACTGGAACGATCCCGAAGCGACGGCGGCGGCCTTGCGGGACGGCTGGTTCCATACCGGCGACATCGGCCATTTCGACGAGCGCGGATTTCTGTTCATCGACGACAGAAAGAAAGACATGATCATTTCCGGCAGCGAGAACATCTATCCGGCGATTTTGGAAAATATTCTCGCCGACTGCCCCGGTGTCCGCGAGGCCTCGGTTGTCGGCAGGCCCGACACCCGGTGGGGCGAGGCGGTGGTCGCCGTCGTCGTCAAGGCGGACGGGGCGGACCTCGACGAGGCCGCCGTGATCGCCCACTTCGACGGCCGCATCGGGCGCTTCGCCATCCCCCAGGATGTTCATTTTGTCGACGCCCTGCCGCGCAACGTCATGGGCAAGGTAGTCAAGGATGATGTCCGGGCGCTGGTCGCCGGCAACAACGAAACGGGAGGGAACGCGCCATGACCATGAAAATAGGTATCGACGTCGGCGGTACGTTCACCGACTTTTTGTGGACCCGCGAGGGAGAGGACCCGCGTATCTACAAGACCCTGTCGACGCCCCATGACCCGTCTATCGCCGTCATGAACGGCCTTGCCGACATGGCCGCCGACATGGACCCGGCCATGGATCTGGGTGATTTCGTCTCTTCCATCGACACCATCGTCCACGGGACCACGGTCACCACCAACGCCACCTTGACCCGGCGCGGCGCCAAATCGGGGCTGATCACCAATGCCGGTTTGCGCGATGCCCTGGAAATGCGCCGGGGCATTCGCGAGGAACAGTACAATAACCGCTACACCAACGTGGAGCCGCTGGTGCCCCGTTACCTGCGCCATGGCGTCGAGGGACGCCTGGACCGCAACGGCAGGGAAGTGACGGCCCTCGATCTGGACGATGTCCGCAAGGCGATCGCGTTGTTCCGTGAAGAGGGTGTCGAGGCGGTCTCCATTTGCTTCATGAATTCCTTCGCCAATTCAGGCCATGAACACCAGGCCGCCGAACTGGTTCGCAGGGAGCTGCCCGACGCCTATCTGACGGTGTCGTCCGACCTGTTGCCGTCGATCCGCTTTTACGAGCGGATTTCGACGACGGCGCTGAATTCCTATGTCGGGCCCATTCTCGATCATTACCTGAACCAGCTTCAGGGACGCCTGAAGGACGCCGGTTTCGGCGGCATCCTGCTGATCATGCAATCCAACGGCGGCGTCATGTCGCCGGAACTGGCGCGGGCCAAGTCGGCGTTGACCCTGCTGTCCGGCCCGGCCGCCGGTCCCGGCGCGGGCCTGGTCTACGCCCGGGCCCACGATCAGGACAAATGCCTTGTCGTCGACATGGGCGGCACCAGTTTCGAGGCTGCCCTGGTCGTCGACACGCCGGTCATGGTCAACCAGGGCGACATCGACCGCCTGCGCCTGGCCCTGCCCATGCTGGGCATTCACACCATCGGCGCCGGTGGCGGGTCCGTCGGCTGGCTCGATGAAGGGGGGCTTCTGCGCATGGGGCCTGAAAGCGCCGGGGCCGACCCGGGCCCGGCCTGTTACGGCAAGGGCGGCGAGCTTCCCGCCACCACGGACGCCAATGTGATCCTGGGATACCTGAACCCCGACTACTTCGCCGGCGGGAAAATGAAGCTGGACGCGGGACTGGCGCGCAAGGCCGTCGAGGAACACATCGCCAAACCCATGGGGCTGAGCGTCGAAGAGGCGGCGGCGGGCATGTATCGGGTCGCCTGCACCAACATGGCCCAGGGGGTGCGCGAGGTGACCATCAAACGGGGCTTCGATCCGCGCGAATTTCCCATGGTGGTGGCCGGTGGGGCGGGCCCCCTGCATAGCTGCCTGATCTGTTCGGAACTGGAAATCCCGTTCCAGATCGTGCCCCGGGAATCCTCCATCCTGTGCGCCGTCGGCATGTTGATGAGCGACCTGAAACACGATTTCGTCAACACCTTCGTCTCGCCGCTGGCCACCGCCGATTTCGGCGCCCTCGGCACGATGATCGCGGGCATGAAAGAAGAGGGCGGGGCGATGCTCGCCGAAGAAGGCATCGCGGAAGACGCCAGCGACTTTTTCATCAAATTCGACTGCCGCTACCTGAAGCAGTATCATGAAGTTTCGTTCGTGATCGAAGAGGACGCCCTGGCGAAGGGCGACGTAGAGGCCATCAGCGCCGCCTTCCACAAAGAGCACAACCGGCTTTACGGTTACTCCCTGGAGGAACAGGGTGTCCCCGTCGAGATTATCAATGTCCGCCTTCAGGCCGTCGGCAGAACCCAGAAGCCGAGCTACCGGGTGGAAGACTACGCCGGGGCCGATCCGTCGGCTGCGGAAAAAGGTCGGCGTTCGGTCTATATTCCGGAAACCAACGCCTTCGGCGAGGTACCCGTTTACGACGGCCACGCCCTGAAACACGGTCATCACGTCGTCGGGCCGGCGATGATCGAGCAGGAAACGACGGCGATTTTCGTCAGCCGGGACTATGACTGCATTTGCGACAAGTTCGGCTCTTTCGCATTGTACCTGAAGGGCCGGGAAGATTTGGTCAAGGGAGTTGCATCATGAGCGCCGTCGATCCGATTCTGGTTTCGGTGTATGCCCGGACCTTCAAGTCCATCACCGACGAAATGAGCGCCGTGGTCGAAATGACCACCCGTTCGCCGATCCTGTGCGAGGCCAAGGACTTCGTCACCGGCCTCTACGACGCCGAGGGCAACATGCTGGAGCAGACGGAAAACCTGCCCATTCTGGCGTTTTCCCTGGCGCCCGTGTGCAAGTACATCATCCACTATTTCGAGGGCGACTTTCATCCCGGCGACGTCATCTTCCATAACGACGTGTTCAGCCTCGGCAACCAGAACAACGACGTCGCCGTCTACCGGCCGATTTTCCATGAGGACACCCTGATCGGGTTTTCCGCCGTCAAGGGCCACCAGGCGGACATCGGCGGCAACGTGCGCGGCGGCTACAACCCCAACGCCAAGGAAGTGTGGCAGGAGGCGCTACGCATCCCGCCGGTCAAGGTCTATGAAAAAGGCAAGCTGAAAAAGGACGTCTGGGACCTGATCTTCGCCAACATCCGCCTCGACATCGTCGCCCACGACATGCGCGCGCAGATGGGGGCCTGCAAGGTTGGCGAACGGCGGTTGATGTCGCTGATCGAAAAATACGGCCTCGACAGCTACCGGGCCCACAAGCAGGCCCTGTTCGAGGCGTCGCGAAAGATGGTCGAGGCGGAAATCGCGCAGATTCCCAACGGTGTCTACAACGGCGAAGGCATGGTCTATTTCGACGGCCATCACGAGGGAACGGAATTCACCATTCGGGTCAAAATCACCGTCGGCGACGACAGGATCACCTTCGACTATTCCGACACCGACGCGCAGACCGATGGCTTCGTCAACGGCACCTACACCTCGTCGGCCTCGGCGACCATTCTCACCTTCCTGCAAATGGTCAATCCGGACATTCCCCACAACGAAGGCATGGTCGAACCCATCGAGATGATCATTCCCGAGGGCACCATCCTCAACGCCAAGTATCCCAAGGCGACCACCTTCGGCAATCACCTGTGTCCGCCCAACGCCGACGCCATCATCCGCGCCCTGGCCCCGGTGATCCCCGAGCGGGTGACGGCGGGCTGGAACAACCTGCTGTGTTCGCTGACCACCGGGCAGGACCCGGAAAACGGCGAACCCTACGTGGACATCGGCTTCATGGGGCTGAAGGGCGGTTCCGGGGCCATGAAGGGAACCGACGGCTACGACCATATCGGCATGATCGACGCTTCCGGTGGCGTGCTCGACCAGGACTACGAGATGTTCGAACAGACGACGCCGCATCTATTGAAGAAGCACGAGTATATCCCGGATTCCGGCGGCGCCGGGGAATGGCGCGGCGGCCTCGGCGTGGAGACGGAATTCACCATCGGGTCCGAGGACACCCAGTTCGTCACCTTCGGCGACGGCGATTTCGAGCCCGCCTTCGGCCTGTTCGGCGGCGAGGACAGCATCTTGAATATTATCGAACTGACCTATCCGGACGGCACCCGGGTGGTGCCGAAAAACAAGGATCTGATCACCGGCGTTCCCAAGGGAACCCATTACCGTCAGGTCGCCGGCGGCGGCGGCGGTTATGGCGATCCGAAAAAACGGGATCGGGAACAATTGAAACGGGAAGTCCGCAACGGCGTCATTTCGGCCGCCGCCGCGAAGGACATCTACGGATTGGACTGAGGCCATGGATTTCAACCTGAGCGAAGAGCAGCGCCAGATCCGGGACACTTTCGCCCGCTTCTGCGACGAGCGCATCCGCCCCGCCGCCGAGGCCCTGGACGAGGCCCACGCCTATCCCCGCGAGCTGATGGGCGAACTGGCCGGGCTGGGGTTCTTCGGCATGCGCTATCCGGAAGACGTGGGCGGCGTCGATCTCGACCTGATAAGCCTGTGCCTGGCCCTGGAGGAAATCGCCCGGGGCTCCATGTCCCTGGCCGGGGCGGCCACCATGCAATCGCTCATGGGCACCAAGTTCCTGCACATGCTGGGCGGCGAGGATATTCGCGGGCGACTGCTCATCCCCGCCCTGCGGGCCGAGAAAATCGGCGCCATCTGCATGACCGAACCGAACGCGGGCAGCGATCTGGGCGGCATCTCCACGTCCGCCGACAAGGTGGACGGCGGCTACCGGCTGAACGGCCAGAAGATGTGGGTCACCGCCGCCCCCGTCGCCGATTTCTTCACCGTCTTCGCCCGCGCCGGCGAGGAACGGAAGTTGACCATCTTCCTCGTCGAACGTGATTTCGAGGGGCTCGACATCGGCCGCGCCATCGAGAAAATGGGCGTCTGGGCCCTGCCCACATCGGAACTGGCATTGAACGATTGTTTCGTCCCCGACAGCCATTGCCTGAGTCGCGAGGTTGGCGACGGCGAGGGGCATCTGCGCAAACTGCTGGCGGAAATTCGCATCGTCACCGGGGCGCTGGCCGTCGGCGGCGGCCGCGCCGCCCTGGAGGACGCCATCGCCTACGCCGCCGAGCGCAAGCAATTCGGCAAGCCCATCAACCGCTTTCAGGCGATCCAGTTGAAGCTGGCGGAAATGGCCACCGACATGGAAGCCGCCCGCCGTCTCGTCCACTACGCGGCGTGTCTGAAGGACGAGGACAAGCCCCACCACAAAGAGGCGGCCATGGCCAAGCTGGCGGCGTCTGAAGCGGCGGCGGAGATCTGCGACAAGGCGGCGCGGATTCTCGCCTCCTACGGCTACGCCATGGAATACCCGGTGCAGCGTTACCTGCGTGACATCCGTTTCACGCTGATCGGCGGCGGCACCAGCGACATTCTGAAACTGATCATTGCCAGGGAACTGTCCTCATGAGCGGATCGAATATCAAAGTCCTCGTCGCCAAGCCGGGGCTGGACGGCCACGATGTCGGGGCCAAGGTCGTCGTCCGGGCGATGATGGAGGCGGGCTTCGAGACGGTCTATTCGGGTCTCAGACGGACGCCGGAGGAGATCGTTCAAATGGCGCTGGAGGAAGACGCCGACGTGATCGGACTGTCGATCCTGTCGGGCTCGCACATGCCGCTTTGCCGCAAAATGCGGGAATTGCTGATCGAGGCCGGACTCGATGACAAACTATGGGTGGTCGGCGGCAACATCCCGGAACAGGATCGCCTGCCCCTCGGCAATCTCGGGTTTCGGGGCGTCTTCCCGACGGAAGCCCGGCTGGAAGATATGATCGGCTTCATCAGGGAGAACGCCTCATGAGCGATGTTGTCAACGAATCGGGCATCGGGATCAAGACCCTCTACACCCGGGACGACGTGGAAGCCAGCGGCGGCGTTGACGACAGCCGTTCCGGCGAGGCCCCCTTCACCCGTGGCATTCACCCGGAAATGTACCGCAAGCGCCCCTTCACCATGCGCCAGTACACGGGCTTCGCCAACGCCGCCGACACCAACGAGCGCTTTCATTACCTGATCGCCAACGGCCAGACCGGCCTCAATGTGGCCTTCGACCTGGCGACCCAGTGCGGCTACGATTCCGATGCGCCGGAAGCCTTCGGCGAAGTCGGGCGGGTCGGCATGGCCGTCGATACCCTGAAGGATTTCGAGATCGCCTTCGACGGCATCGACCTGGAAAAAATCACCGTGTCGCTGACGATCAACGGCACGGCGGCGATCCTCATCGCCATGTATCTGGCCATGGCGGAAAAGCGGGGTTACAACGTTTCCAAGCTGCGCGGCACGGCGCAGAACGACATCTTGAAAGAGTTCATAGGCCGCGGCACCTGGATCTTTCCCGTCGAGCCGTCGGTCAAGCTGGTCGCCGACACCATCGAATATTGCGCCGAACACGCGCCGAAATACAGCCCGGTCAGCGTCTGCGGCTATCACATCCGGGAATCCGGGGCCACCCCGGCGGAGGAAATGGGCTACGCCTTCTCCATCGCCAAGGCCTATACGGACGAAGCCCTGAAACGGGGCATGGATATCGACTCGTTTGCCGGACGGCTATCCTACAATTTCAACATCTACGGCAACTTGTTCGAGCAGGTGGCCAAATTCCGCGCCGGACGGCGGCTGTGGGCGAAGATCATTCTCGACCAGTACGGGGCGCAAAATCCGAAATCCGGCTGGCTCAGGATGATTGCCGGCGGCGGCGGTTTCGGGCTGACCATCGAACAGCCGGAAAACAACATCATGCGCGGCGCCTATTACGCCCTGGTCGGGGCGCTCTCCGGCGCCCAGACCATGGCGCTCTGCTGTTACGACGAGGCCTACACCATCCCGACGCCGAAGGCGCAGCGCCTGTCCCTTCGCACCATGCAGTTGCTGATCGAGGAAATCGGCCTCGCCGACACGGTCGATCCCCTGGGTGGCTCTTATTATGTGGAGACCCTGACCAACGAAATGGAAGGAAAAATCGTCGAGGCCATGGACTGGGTGGACGCCCGGGGCGGCATCGTCAAGGCGGTCGCCGACGGGGTCATTCAGGCCAAGGTCTCCGAACACGCCTTCAAGCGCCAGAAAGGCCTGGAATCCGGCGAACAGCGCAAGGTCGGGGTCAACTGCTACGTGGACGCGGACGACGAGAAGCCCGAGGTCGAGTTGCATCCCTACGACGAGGACGGCGGCCGGGTGCAGATCGAGGCCCTGAAAGAAGTCCGCAAGGCCCGCGATCAAGCGGAAGTAGAGCGCTGCCTGCAAACCCTGCGCGATGACGCCGAGACGGGCCGCAACGTCATGGCGGCGCTGGTCGCCGCCGTCAAGGCCTATGCCAGCGTCGGCGAAATGACCCAAGTCCTGACCGATGTCTACGGACGCTACGACGAACCCATTCGGTTCTAACAAAGGAGAAAGGCCGTGACGGCTGAACGAAAACCGCAAGAATACGCCGCCCCGAACACGGTGGCGGAGGCCGTGCAACTGCTGGCCGACGGCGACGCCGTCGTCCTCGCCGGCGGCACCGACCTGATGCTGCAAACCGGCTCGGGACAAATCCCCTATCGCAAGCGGCTGGTCAATATTCGCCGCATCGACGAAATGCGCGGGGTTTCAAAGGACGGCGATGAAATCCGCATCGGCGCGCTGACGACCATCACCGAACTTCTTAACGATGCCCTGCTCGGCGACATGGCCCCGGTCCTGGCCGAGGCCGCCGATCAATTCGCCAGTTCGCAAATCCGCAATGCCGGAACCATCGGCGGCAACATCTGCAACGCCTCGCCGGCGGGCGACACCATCCCCGCCCTGCTGGTGCTCGATGCCGAGGTCGAATTGAGCGCCTTCGACGGAAGCGCCGTGTCGCATCGGCGCGTGGCGCTTAAGGATTTCTTCACCGGCCCCGGGCAAACCGTGAAACGGCCCGGCGAACTGCTGAGCGCGGTGCTGTGCAAAGTGCCGGAACAGCGGGCACGGGCCCGGTTCATCAAGTCCGGCCCCCGTCCGGCCCTGGAAATTTCCGTCGTCTCGGCGGCCATCAGCGCCATTCGGGACGCCGACGTGCTGTTTCATGTCCGCCTGGCCTTCGGCGCCGTCGGCCCGACGCCCGTCAGGGCGACGGCGACGGAATCCCTGCTGGAAGGCAAGCCCCTCGATGACCACATCATAGAACAGGCCGTCGAGACCTTGATGGGGGAAATCAGCCCCATCGACGATGTTAGGGCGACGGCCTGGTACCGCCGTCACCTCGCCGCCGTTTATCTGAGGAGGTTGCTGAACGATGACTGTTAATGTGGATATCCGCTTCCAACTGAACGGGCGCGCGGTCGAGGCCAGCGTCCCGGCGGACATGAGCGCGCTCGACATGCTCAGGGACAAGCTCGGCATGACCGGCACCAAGCTGGCCTGCGGCGAGGGCGAATGCGGCGCCTGCACGATCCTGATGGACGGGGTCAGCGTCAACGCCTGCCTGATGTACGCCGTTGATTGCGAGGGCCGGGACATCCTCACCATCGAGGTCCTGCGCACGGAAGAGGTCCTGCACGACATTCAGCAGGCCTTCGTCGAACACGGGGCCATCCAGTGCGGCTTCTGCACGCCGGGGATGATCCTGCAGGCCAAGTATTTTATCGACAACACGCCTAACCCGACGCTGGAGGATTTGCAGCGGGGGCTGGAGGGCAATGTCTGTCGCTGCACCGGCTACAAGAAAATTTTCGACGCCGTCGCCGACGTCGCCGGCGGGGAGGCCTGAAACTCATGGAAGCGATTGAAAAAACCACCATCATCGGCAAGCGGGTGCCGAAACCGGACGGGCCGGACAAGGCCACTGGGCGGACCACCTATATCAACGACATGGAACTGCCGATGATGCTGTACGGCAAAATCCTCCATGCCGGACGGCCGCACGCCCGCATCAAATCCATCGACACCGCTGCCGCCGAGGCCCTGCCCGGGGTGCATGTGGTGCTGACCGCCGACGACATTCCGGAACTGCGTTTCGGCGTCAACCGCGACAACGTGCCGCTGAAGGGCGGCAAGGTGCGCTGCGTGCGCGACGAGGTCGCCGCCGTCGCCGCCGAAAGCGAGGAAATCTGCGACCGGGCCCTGGCGTTGATCCAGGTCGACTACGAAGACCTGCCCGGCGTTTTCGATCCGGCGGAGGCCTTGAAGGAAGGGGCCCCGGCGGTCCACGAGGAAAAGCCCGACAACAAAAGCCTGGCCTACAAGTTCGACCATGGCGATCTGAACGAGGCGGAACAGGATTCCGATGTCATTCTGGATGACGTGTTCAATGTCCACTACGTCACCCACGTCTGCATGGGAACCGGCTGCGCCATCGCCGACTACGACCCCAACGGCAAGCTGACCATCTATTCGCAGACCCAGTATCCCTACAACTTCAAGATGGACCTGGCCCCGGCGCTGGGCATCCATCCCGGCGACATCCGGGTTATCCAGCCCCCCGTCGGCGGCGCGTTCGGCTCCAAGCTGGACGTCTATCCCTTCGAGCCCGTGTGCGCCCTGTTGGCGAAGGCGGCGCGCCGCCCGGTCAAGTTGATGTTCGACCGCGAGGAGGAATTCATCAACGCCCCCACCCGCCAGCCGGTGCGCATCCACCTGCGCACCGGGGCCAAGGCCGACGGCACTTTGACCTTCCGCCATGCCGACTGCCTGTTGAACAACGGGGCCTATACGTCCTGGGGGCCGACGACGCCGTTCGTGATGATGCGGACCTTTACCTCCCACTACCGGGTGCCGACGGTGAAGTGCCGCTTCCAGTCGGCCTACACCAACAACCCCTATGCCGGATCGTTCCGCGGCTACGGCAATGTCCAGGCCACCTACGCCACCGCCACCCATATGGACATGCTGGCGGAAAAGCTGGGCATGAACCTGCTCGAACTGTCGTTGAAGAACGCCCAGAAATCCGGCGAGGTCTCTCCGCAGGGGAGCCGCCTCAACGACCTGGCCTTCGCCGAATGCCTGGAGATGGCGGCGGAGAAAACCGATTTCGTGGCGACGGTTGAGAAAAACATCGCCGAGCGGAACAAGCCGGGCCGCATCAAGCGGGGCATCGGTCTGGCGTCCTCCATCCACAACGCCGGCGGCGCCAAGATCCACAAGAGCGACGGCTGCGGCACCATTTTGAAGATGGACGATTTCGCCCGCTGCACGGTGATCACCGGGGCATCGGAAATCGGCCAGGGTATCGATGCGGTGATCAGTCAGGTGATCGCCGAGGAACTGGGCATTCCGGTCTCCGACATCACTTTGGTCAACAACGATTCCGCCATCGGTCCCTGGGATGTGGGTGTTCACGCCAGCCGGACCACCTTCGTCGCCGGCAACTCGGCGCAGCGGGCGGCCAGGGCGGCGCGGGAGCAGATTCTTTCCGCCGCCGCCAAGGTCGCCAACGTCGCCGCCGATGGCCTGGACCTGCGTCAGGGCTGGGTGGTGCAGGAGGCCGACGGCGAACCGGTGATCAAGCTGGACAAGCTGCTGCGCAACATGCATTTCCAGAAAGAGCCGGAACTGGTCATGACCACCGACTATTACGAACCGCCCAGCGAGCCGGAAAACCCGGAGCACGTCGGTGACATGTCGGCGGCCTATTCCCACGCGGTGCACGTGGCCGAGGTCGAGGTCGACACCGAGACCGGCGAGGTCCGGGTGCTCAAGGTGACCTCGGTTCAGGACGTGGGCCGGGTCATCAACGAACTGGGCCTGGAGGCGCAGATCGAGGGCGGCATCGTCATGGGCCTGGGCTATGCGCTGAGCGAGGAGTTGCGCATCGTCGAGGGCCAGGTGACCAACCCGTCGTTCCGCGACTACAAGGTGCCGACCGCCCCCGAGATTCCGGAAATGGAGCTGCACTTCATCGAGACCGACAGCAAGACCGGTCCCATGGGGGCCAAGGGCATCGCCGAGCTGCCGACCATCGTCATCGCGCCGGCGGTCGCCAACGCGGTCTACAACGCCATCGGCATCCGCTTCAGGAATCCGCCGCTGACGCCGGAGAAGGTGGCCCGCGCCATCTGGGAGCGTGACGCCGCCGAGGCCGCCGCCGAATGAAGCCCGGCGTCATCCTGTCCATGGAGCAGGCCCTCTCTATGACCTACGCCACGCTGCGTTTCGCCCAGTTGGGCTGGCGGGTGATCAAGGTCGAGCCGACGCTCCAGCGTCCGGGCGCCCTGCCCGGCGACCCCAACCGCTACATCGGTTCCGTCGTCGCCGACGAGGGACGGCGTTCCTACTTCGTCGGCCCCAACCTGGGCAAGGAGGCGATCGCGCTCAACCTGAAAACCGACGAGGGCAAGGAGGCCTTGAAACGGATCATCCATGAACTGGACGTGGACGTCTTCTGCTGCAACACCCTGCCCGCCCGCTACCAGGAACTGGGCATCGATTACGAGACCCTGAGCGGGGTCAAGCCGGACCTGATCTGGGCCGGAATTTCCGCCATGGGGCCGGACAACCCCAACGCCGCCGGGTACGATCCGATCATCCAAGCCATGGCCGGGTACATGGACATCACCGGCCCCGCCGACGGGCCGCCGACGCTGTCCGGCGTGCCCCTGGTCGATCTGAAGGCGGGCGACGAGGTCTACGCCAACGTCTGGATGGCGCTGGCGGAACGGGCCATGGGCGGCGGCGGCAAGCGCATCGACGTGTCCATGCTGCAGGCGGCGTCCTCCTGGCTCATCACCGTGCTGCCGCTGATCGACTTCGGCTGCGAGGAGTGGGAACTGCAGCGGTGCGGCAACGAGCACCGCAAGTTCGTGCCGACCAACGCCTATCCGACGGAAGACGGCGCCGTGCTCATCGCCATCGGTTCCGACGCCCTGTGGAAGCGGCTGACCGACATTCCCAAATTCGCCGCCATCGCCAAGCCGGGGCGCGAGGTCAACCAGGGGCGGCTCGAGCAACGCCAGGCCATTCACGACGACATCGCCGCCGTCACCGGCCGCCACAGCCGTGCCGAAATCGTCGCCGATATGCAGGCCGCCCGCATCCCCCATGCCCCCATCAACACGGTGCGGCAGGTGATGGAACTGGATGCGGTGGCCTCGAAGCTGACGGCGAGCCGCATGCCCGACGGCAGGCCCTTGCGCATGCAGCCGATGGCGGTGGACCTGGCTAATGGCGAGACGGAGCTGGGCTTTCCGCCCCGCTACGGCGAACACACCGCCGCCATCCTCGGCGAGGCCGGTTACGGCGAGGATGAAATCCAGGCCCTGCTGGACGCGGGCGCGGCGTCCGGGCCGCAGGACTACAAATAACAAACACCCGATTTAAGGAGACGGACAATGTCGAAACTGCAAGGAAAAACGGCCCTGGTCACCGGGGCGGGACGGGGCATCGGCCGCGCCATCGCCCTCAAGCTGGCGGGCGAAGGGGCGCGGGTGGCGCTGAACGATCTGGATGAAGCCCCGGCCAAGGAGGTGGCGGGCGAGATCGAGGCCCTGGGCGGCGAGGCCATGGCGATGGCGGGAGACGTCACCGCCGACGGTTTCGCCGACGCTTTCGTCAAGGCCGCGGTGGAGCGTTTCGGCGGCCTCGACATCATCGTCAACAACGCGGGCTATTCCTGGGACACGGTGATCCAGAAAACCACCGACGAACAGTTCGACGCCATGATCGACATCCACGTCAAGGCCCCCTTCAAGATCCTCCGCGCCTTCGCAAACCCCTTGCGCGACATGGCCAAGGCGGAAGCCGACGCGGGCGAGAGGAAAAGCCGCAAGGTGGTCAACATTTCCTCCATCGGCGGCCTGTTCGGCAACGCCGGCCAGATCGGCTATTCCTCGGGCAAGACGGCCCTGATCGGCATGACCAAGACCCTGGCCAAGGAATGGGGGCGCTACAACGTCAACGTCAACTGCGTCGCCTTCGGCCTGATCCAGACCCGGATGACGGAAACTTTCGAGGACGGCAAACCCAACGTGCACGACGTCGGCGGCAAGGAAATCCCCATGGGCGTGCCGCCGGAATTCGCCGGCTTCATCAACAAGATGATCCCCTTGGGCCGGGCCGGAACGCCCGAGGACGCGGCCAACGCCGTCTACCTGTTCTGCATCCCCGAATCCGATTACATCAGCGGCGAGGTGGTGCTGGCCAGCGGCGGCCTGGTGATCTAATCCATCATCGACGGCAAATACAGGCTGACCATCGGCACCAGGATCAGCAGGGTCAGGCGTAGCACGTCGGCGATCCAGAACGGGGTGACTCCCTTGAAGATGGTTGTCGTGCTGACTTCCGGCAGAACGCCTTTCAGCACGAAGACGTTGAGCCCCACCGGCGGCGTGATCAGGCTGATTTCCGTGACCACGACGACGACGATGCCGAACCAGATCAGGACCATGTCGGCGGGGATCATGCCGCCGAAGTCGAGGCCCGAGACCAGCGGATAGAACACCGGCACGGTGAGCAGGATCATGGACAGGGATTCCAGGATGCAGCCCAGCACCACGTAGACCACCATGATCAACAGGACCACGGTGAGGGGGCTGAGGTCGAAACGGGTGACCCAGCCGGTCAGCAGGGTCGGCATGTCGGCGACGTTGACGAAGTTGGAAAACATCAGGGCGCCAATGAGGACGCCGAAGATCATCGCCGTGGTGCGCACGGTTTCGATCAGGATGTCGTAGAGAGAGGCCCAGGTCAGGCGGCCGCGCAGCAGGGCGAACAGGAAGGCGCCGGAAGCGCCGATGCCGGCGGCTTCCGTCGGCGTGAAGACGCCGCCGTAAATGCCGCCCATGACCAGAATGAACAGCAGGATGACGCCCCAGACCCCGGACAGGGCCTTCAGGCGTTGTTTCCAGGGAACCCGCTCGCCGGGCGGCCCCGCCTCCGGGTTGCGCCAGATGGTCAGTTGTACCGCGCCCAGGTAGAACAGCACCCCGACCAGGCCGGGGATGACGCCGGCCATGAACAGCTTGCCGATGTCCTGTTCGGCCATGATGCCGTAGATGACCAGGATGACGCTGGGCGGAATGAGAATGCCCAGGGTGCCGCCGGCGGCGATGGCCCCGGTGGCCAGGCTGTCGGCATAGCCGAATTTGCGCATGGACGGCATGGAGACCTTGGCCATGGTCGCCGCCGTCGCCAGGCTGGAGCCGCAGACGGCGCTGAAGCCGCCGCAGGCGACCACCGTGGCCATGGCCAGGCCGCCCTTGCGGTGGCCGAGGAAGGCGTTGGAGGCGGCGTACAGCTCGTCGGACAACCCGGCCCGGGTGACGAAGTTGCCCATCAGGATGAACAGGGGCACCACGGACAGGCCGTAGGCGAGGCCGGTTTCGTAGGTCACCGTGGCGATCATCGCCATGGCGGCGTCGAAGCCGATGAACAGGGCGAAGCCGACGGCCCCGACCAGCCCCATGGCGAAGGCGATGGGCACCTGCAGGGCGACCAGGATCAACAAAGCCACGAAGCCCAGGATGGAGGCGGTCACGGTTATTCCCCTTTGTTCAGGATGAAGGTGCGTCGGTCCGCAGGACCTGCCAGGCGTGGCCCAGGAAGACCAACGCCGTCAGGCCCGACATGGCGCACATGAAAAACGTCGTCGGCGCCATGGGGATCATCAGCAGGGCGGTGGTGTCGCCGTATTCCAGCGTGTCCCAGGCCCGCTTCCAGAGCTGATAGCTGACCGTCCCCATCATCGCTCCGCATAAAAGGCTGATCACCACGTCCCGGTGACGGGCCACCTTGGTCGGCGTGAAGCGGTCGAACAGGTCGACGGTGATATGCTCCCGGGTCAGGGTCATCAGCGGCAGCCCGGCGAAAATCAGCGAGGCCAGCATGATTTCGGTGATTTCGAAACCTCCGGCGATGGGGGCGTTGAAGAAATAACGCCCGACCACGTCGACGAAGGTCAGCACCATCATGGCGAACAGCAGCACCACCGCGAGACCGCCCAATAACCGGGTCATCCAGAGGACGACCCGGTTAGCGGTCGGTTGTGTGTCCTGGCTAGACACGGTCGGCCCCGGCCTTAGTTGCCGGCGGCGACGTTTTTGATTTCGGCCCTCAGGTCGGACATGACCTGGGCGCCGTCAACGCCCTTGGCGGAGGCCTTTTCCGCCCAGGCCGCTTCCAGGGGGTCGCTGATCGACTTGATTTCGCCGATCAGTTTGTCCGTGGCGGGAATCAGCTCGATGCCCGCCTCGTTCATGGCGGCGACACCGGCCTTGTCGGCGGCGTCCCAGGCCTTGCCGGCGATGCGGGCGAAGTTCTCGCCGGACACCTTCATGATGGCGGCCTGATCGGCGGCGGACAGGCCGTCGAACTTCTTCTGGTTCATGACCAGGAAGAAGCTGACGTTGTAAAGCCCGCCGGGCACCAGGGTGCCGTGCTTGACCAGCTTGGTCAGCTTGAAGGACTTGATGGATTCGGTGGGGAAGAAGGTGCCGTCGGCGACGCCGTGGGACAGCAGTTCATAGGCCTTGGTCGCCGATTTCAGCATGGCCGTGGCGCCGAGGCCGTTGGTGATCTTGACGATCGCCCCGCCGCCGACGCGGATTTTCAGGCCGTTCAGGTCGCCGGCGCTTTTCAGGGCCCGCTTGGCGTTGAACATCTGTCCCGGTCCGTGGGTGAAGATACCCAGCACTTGCACACCCTTGTGTTCGTTCGCCTGTTCAAGATGCTTCTTGTAGGTCCGCCAGTAGGCGACGGAAACATCCTCGGCCTTGTCGCCCAGGAAGGCGAATTCGGCGGCGTTGGTCAGCACGAAACGGCCCGGCTGGTAACCGTGCACGCCGTAGGTGATGTCGGCCTGTCCCTGGCGGGCAAGGTCGAAGTGGGCGGGCGGCTTGCCGAGCGGCTTGGCGAGAATCTTGATCTTGACGTTGCCGTTGGTCGCGGCCTCCACCTGTTGCGCCCAGGGGACGATCATGTTGGCGACGATGGGATGCTTGGGCGGCAGCCAGGAGGAAACCGAAAACGTGGTTTCCGCCAGGGCGGGGGCGGCGGCGCCCAGGCCAAGGGTGACCGCGCCGGCGGCCAACAGACTCTTGAAGGTAAATTGTTTCATTATGTGTTCTCCCTAAATAATCGATTTGCCAGGCCTCTTGGCGGGCCTTCACTGTCCTTTTGACAGGCTTGTTGACGGATACTCTATGGGATGAGTGGACGCGTATCCAGCGGAAAGAACGGGCTTGTGCAATAAAAATAAATAATTTGGTGCAAAAATACCAAAATTAACGGCCAATTGCCGCTTTTTCGCCGCCGGTTAGAGGATTTCCTGCAAGGGGATCGCCCGCCTCTTCTTGATCGGGGAGATGCCGAAACGGGTGCTGAAGTCCTTGACCCCGGGCAGGGAGATGAGTTCTCGGCGCAAAAACCTGTCTGCCGCCTTCATGTCCCTGACCATGACGTGCAGCAGATAATCCCGGTCGCCGGTGACGGCGAAGCATTCGACAATGATCGGGTGGGCGGCGATGGCGGTCTCGAAGTCCTGGGCCACATGCATGTCCACCGAAACGTCGATGAACAAATTGAGCCCGACGCCGACGGAGTCCGGGTTGATGGCCGCCGCGTAACCCTCGATGACGCCGGCCTTTTCAAGCTTCTTGATGCGCCGCCAGCAGGGCGAGGGGCTGAGCCCGGCGATCCTGGAAACATCATTGAGAGGCATGCGGCCATCCTGCTGCAGGGCCGACAATATTTTTCTGTCGCAGGAGTCCAGCTTGACCATTGAATTCCAATTATTCTGAAATTAAAGAAAATAATACTAAATTAATGACGATAGTGAGGAAAATAGCAACATATTTCCACGGATAAAGGGTTATTCTTGTTATCCGCCATGAGGATGGGGAATGACAGGAAAACCGGAATCCGTCAGCTTGTCTGACAAATACATCAAGCGGCAGGGCCCCGTGTTCATGACCGGGACGCAGGTGCTGGTCCGCCTGATGCTGGAACAGGCCGGGATGGACCGGCGCCGGGGGTTGGAGACCTCGGGCTTCGTTTCCGGCTACCGGGGCTCGCCCCTGGCCGGACTCGATCAGGCGCTGTGGTCGGCGCAAGAGCACCTCGACCCGGCCCGGGTGCGGTTTCAGCCCGCCATCAACGAGGAACTGGCGGCGACCGCCATTATCGGCACCCAGCAGGTCGGCTTTTATCCGGGGGCGAACACCGACGGTGTGTTTTCCCTGTGGTACGGCAAGGGGGTCGGCTCGGACCGGGCGTCGGACGCCCTGAAACACGCCAACCTGATGGGCACTTCCCCCCGGGGTGGCGTCCTGGTGGTGGTCGGCGACGACCATGGGGCGATGTCGTCGGCGACGGCCCACCAATGCGACCAGGCCATGGAATCCTGGCTGATGCCGTTCCTGCATCCGGCGGATTTCGACGATTATCTCGACTTCGGCCTGAAGGGTTTCGCCCTGTCCCGGTTCGCCGGCTGCTATGTCGGTTTCAAGGTGGTCTCGGAAACGGTCGAGGCCGGGGCGGTGGTCGATCTGCCGGCACACCGTCGACCGGCCGTCGAACCGGCGGGCTTTTCGCTCCCTCCGGGGGGGCTCAACATCCGTTGGCCGGACCGGCAACTGGTCCAGGAGGACCGCCACGTCAATCACCGACTGCGGGCGGCGCAGGCCTTCGCCCGGGCCAATGGAATCGACAGGGAAGTGTGGCCGGGGCGGAAGGGCGGCGTCGGCGTCGTCACCGTCGGCAAGGCCCACGGCGACTTTCTGCAGGCCATGGAAGACCTAGGCATCGACGAAGGGGAGGCCCGTTCCCTGGGTCTGGGATTATATAAAGTGGGTATGCCCTGGCCCCTGGAGCCGGAAGGCGCGCGGGCCTTTTGCCGGGGCCTGGAAACCGTGCTGGTGGTGGAGGAAAAGCGCAGTTTCGTCGAGAAGCAGCTCAAGGACCTGCTCTACAACATGCCGTCCGGCCTCCGCCCCGGGGTGCTGGGCAAGGAAGACGCAGACGGCCGCCCCCTGCTTCCCGCCGCCGGGCAATTGACCTCGGCGGATGTGGCCCTGGCTCTCTGCCGCGTCATGCCTGCCCTGCGGTGGCGCGAGGCCAGCCGCCGCCATGCCGCGTTTCTGGAGGACTTGCACGGCGAACTGGACCCGGCCTCGGCGCCGATGCGCAAGCCTCATTTCTGCGCCGGTTGCCCGCACAGCCTGTCCACCCGCCTGCCCGACGGCAGCCGCGCCCATACGGGAACCGGTTGCCACCTGATGGCCGCCTTCATGGACCGGGACACCAGCAGCCTGCTGCAGATGGGGGGCGAGGGGGCGAACTGGATCGGTCAGGCGCCGTACACGGAAACCGGCCATGTCTTCCAGAATCTGGGCGACGGCACCTATCATCATTCCGGCTCCCTGGCGGTCCGTCAGGCGGTCGCGGCGAAGGCCGACATGACCTTCAAGATTCTCGTCAACGATGCCGTCGCCATGACCGGCGGGCAGCCTGTCGGCGAGGGCTTCGACGCCGCCCGGCTGTCCCGGCAGATCGCCGCCGAAGGGGTGGGGCACATCGCCGTCGTCTATGATTCGCCGGAAAGCATCCCCGCCAAACGGTCTTTCGCCAGGGGCTGCACCTTTCATCCCCGCCGGGACCTGGACGCCGTGCAACGGGAATTGCGCGAGGTCGCCGGTGTGTCGGTGCTCATCTACGTGCAGCCCTGCGCCGCCCAGTTGCGCCGCCAGCGCCGCCGGGGGCGGGCGGCGGAAATCAGGCGCCGGGTGTTCATCCATCCCGACGTCTGCGAAGGCTGCGGCGACTGCGTGGCCCAGTCCAATTGTCCGGCCCTGACCCTTCTCGACACCCCCATGGGGCAAAAACGGCGGGTGGATCAGTCCATGTGCAACGGCGATCTCGCCTGTCTGGACGGTCTCTGCCCGGCGTTCGTCAGCGTCGAGGGGACCCTGTCGGAACTGCGGGACGGTCCCCGGGGGCGGGCGCTTCCCGCCGATGCCGTCCCGGAGCCGGACCCGGCGGACCCGGCGCGCCCTCACAACATCGCCATTACCGGTGTCGGCGGCAACGGCATCATCACCGTCGGCCATATTCTCGCCATGGCCGCCCTGCAGGAGGGCAAGGGGGCGACATGCCTGAACTTCACCGGCCTGTCGCAGAAAGGCGGCGGCGTGGTCTCTCATGTGCGCATCTCGTCCCGCCCGGGGTTGATCGGCCAGCCCCGCATTCCCCAGGGGGGGAGCGACCTGCTCTTGGCCGGGGACGTGATCACCGCCTGCGGATTGGAGTCCCTGGCGACCCTGGACGGCGCGCGCTCGTCGGTGGTCGGCAACAGCTACCTGCAGCCGACGGCGGACCAGATGGCGGACGCGGCGCTCAGCTATGACGAGGCCGGTCTCAGGGACATGCTGACGGAGCGCAGCCGCGGCGGACAAACCCATTTCATGAACGCCACCCGCCTGAGTGAGACCCTGACCGGCCATTCCATCACCGCCTACATGTTCCTGCTCGGATACGCGTTTCAAAAGGGCCATGTCCCCCTGGGGCGGGACACCCTGCTCAGGGCCATGGAACTGAATGGGGTGCTGGTGGAACAGAACCGGACGAGCTTCGAATGGGGCCGCCTGGCCGCCCATGACCCGGGCGCCTTCCAGGAACAGACTGGGCCGTTGCTTGACCCGCCGGTGGAACCGGAAAGCCTCGAGGGAATCGTCGCCCGACATTCCGAGCACCTGCAACGCTATCAAAACCCCGCCTATGCCCGCCGCTACCGGGAATTGGTGGGCCGGGTCAGGGAGGCGGAACAGGCGGCGGCGCCCGGCGACCTGCCCCTGACCCGCGCCGTCGCCGCCGCCTACGGGCGCGTGCTCGCCTATAAGGATGAGTACGAGGTCGCCCGCCTCTACGGCGAAGGCTCCTTCCTGCGGGATGTCAGGGGACGGTTCCAGGGCGGGGGCTCCCTTTCCTACCATCTCGCCCCGGACCTGATCGCGGCCCGGGACCGGTGGAGCGGCCGGGTCAGAAAGCGGACCTACGGGGCGATCCTGTCCCCCGTGCTGGCCGGGCTGGCGAAGATGAAGGCGCTCAGGGGGACACCCTTCGACGTTTTCGCGCTGACCCGTGAACGGCGGGCCGAACAGGCCTTGGTCGGGGAGTATGAAGAGGTCGTCGAGACCCTGCTCGCCGGGTTGCGTCCCGGCAATCACGGCCGCGCCGTCGACATCGCCCGGGCACCGGACGGAATCAAGGGGTTCGGCGTCGTCAAGCAGGCGGCCATGGACGAGGTGCGGCGCTACTGGCGCAACGAACTACCGCGTTTCATATAATAGTTCAAACATAAATATTTTAAGCTTGAAGTAAATTTTATCACTTCCTATACTGAACCCTCTTCTGGTCACCAACGAGAAAGAGGGGAACGGTGATGCGAGTCGTATGTCTGGGCGGTGGGCCCGCCGGTTTGTATTTCGCCATCTGCATGAAGCTGCGCGACCCCTCCCATGAAGTGGTGGTGATCGAGCGGAACCGCTTCGACGACACATTCGGCTGGGGGGTGGTCCTATCCGACGACGCCTTGAGCAACATGGTGGAAAACGACGCCAAGAGCGCCGAGGCGATTCGCGACAATTTCGTCTACTGGGACGACATCGCCGTCCATCATGGCGGCGACAGGACGGTATCGGGCGGCCACGGCTTCGCCGGCATCGGCCGCCGCCGGATGCTGATCTTGCTGCGCGAACGGGCCGAGGAACTGGGCGTCGACCTGCGTTTCGAGACGGAGTTTTCCTCCGCCGAGGATTTCAAGAACGACTTCGACCTGGTTGTCGCCTGCGACGGCATTCATTCCGCCGTCCGCAACGAATACGTGGAACATTTCCAGCCGGACATCGACGTCAGGAAATGCAAATTCATCTGGCTCGGCACCCGGCAGAAATTCAACGACGCCTTCACCTTCATCTTCGAGAAGACGCAACACGGCTGGATGTGGGTCCACGCCTATCAGTTCGACGACGACACGGCGACGGTGATCGTCGAATGCTCCAACGAGACCTGGGACAACTTCGGCTTCGAGGACATGTCCAAGGAGCAGACCATCAAGACCTGCGAGGAAGTGTTCGCCGACTATCTGGACGGCAACGCGCTGATATCCAACGCCGATCATCTGCGCGGCTCGGCGGTGTGGATGAACTTCCCGCGGGTGATTTGCGGCAAGTGGCATCACGACAACATCGTGCTCATGGGCGACGCGGCGGCGACGGGGCATTTTTCCATCGGGTCCGGTTCCCGCCTCGCCTTCGACAGTGCCATCTCGCTGGCCAACTACCTGCATAGCGAGGCAAACATGGAAACCGCCTTCGACCGCTATCAGGAAGAACGGCGGCTGGAGGTCCTGCGCCTGCAGTCGGCGGCGCGCAATTCCCTGGAATGGTTCGAGAACGTGGAACGCTACATGGACTTCGATCCCGTCCAGTTCAATTACGCCCTGCTCACCCGCTCGCAGCGGATCAGCCACGAGAACCTGCGCCTCAGGGACAAGGACTGGCTGGAAAAGGCGGAAGACTGGTTCCAGGTGCAGGCGGGGCAGCCTTCCGGTT
The DNA here is from genome assembly GCA_964344645.1 of uncultured Thalassospiraceae bacterium. GTDB lineage: Bacteria > Pseudomonadota > Alphaproteobacteria > Rhodospirillales > JABHCV01 > JACNJU01. Next base: position 57,271 of record CAYFOJ010000001.1, on the reverse strand, counting down.
CCGGCAAGTCGCCCATGTTCACGCCCTTCAAGCTGCGCGGCATGGAAACCGTCAACCGCATCGTCGTTTCGCCCATGGCCCAGTACAAGGCGGTGGACGGTTGCCCGACGGACTGGCATTTCGTCCACTACGCCGAACGGGCGAAGGGCGGCGCCGGTCTGGTCTATGTGGAGATGACCTGCATTGCTCCGGACGCCCGCATCACCCCCGGATGTCCCGGCCTGTACGCCCCAGAACACGAGGCCGCCTGGTCGCGTCTGACGTCTTTCGTCCACGGGGAAACCAAGGCGAAGATGTGCTGTCAGATCGGCCACGCCGGACGCAAGGGCTCGACCCAACTGGGTTGGCAGGAAATGGACGCGCCCCTCGAGGAAGGCAATTGGCCGCTGATTTCCGCCTCCGCCATTCCCTGGTCCGAGGCCAATGCCGTTCCCAAGGCCATGGACCGGGAGGCCATGGACCGGGTGCGCGATCAGTTCGTGGCCGCCGCCGCCATGGCCGACCGGGCCGGGTTCGACATGATCGAACTGCATGCCGCCCACGGCTATCTGATCTCGTCGTTCATTTCGCCGCTTTCCAACACCCGCGACGACGCATACGGCGGTTCCCTGGAAAACCGCATGCGTTATCCGTTGGAGGTGTTTACCGCCATGCGCGAGGCGTGGCCCGCCGATAAGCCCATGTCGGTGAGAATCTCGGCCAACGACTGGGTCGGCGAGAAGGGGATGACGCCCGCCGACGCCGTCCGGGTGGCGCGGATGTTCCACGACGCCGGGGCGGACATCATCGACGTCTCCGCCGGTCAGACCTCGACCGAGGCGGACCCGGTCTACGGGCGCATGTTCCAGACGCCGTTTTCCGACGAGATCCGCAACGAGCTCGGCATCGCAACCATGGCCGTCGGCAATATCTACGAGCCGGACCATGTCAACTCCATCCTCATGGCGGGACGGGCCGATCTGGTCTGCCTGGCCCGGCCCCATCTGGCCAATCCCTACTGGACCCTGCACGCCGCCGCCACCCTGGGCGAAACCAGCCCCGTCTGGCCCGACCCCTATCTGACAGGGCGCGACCAGATGTACAGGCTGGCCGAGCGGGCGGAAGCGATGGTGCTCAGGGCATGACCGGGCTCGCGGGCAGGACGGCGCTGGTCACCGGCGGCGGCTCCGGTTCCGGGGCGGCCATGGCCCGGGCCTTCGCCGCCGCCGGGGCCCGGGTCTGGATTTCCGGGCGAATGCAGGCCTCCCTCGAGGCGGTGGCGGCGGCCCATGAGGCCATCTTTCCCGTCGTTGCCGACGTCACCGACGAGGCGTCCGTGGACCGCATGTTCGAGGCCGCCGGGGCCTGCGACATCGTCGTCGCCAACGCAGGCGCGGCGGAAAGCGCCCCCTTCGCCAAGACCGCCACGGAGGCCTGGGAACGCATGATCCGGGTCAACCTGACCGGGGTCTTCCTCACCCTGCGCCGGGGCCTGCGGCAAATGCCGGAAGGGGGTGGGCGGCTGATCGCCGTCGCCTCGACGGCGGGGCTTAAGGGCTATGCCTATGCCGCCCCCTATGCGGCGGCCAAGCACGGGGTCGTCGGGCTGGTCCGGTCCCTGGCCCTGGAAGTGGCCAGGACCCCCGTCACCGTCAACGCCATCTGTCCCGGGTTCATGGATACGGACATGACCGGCCGGTCCGTCGCCAACATCGTCGAGAAAACCGGGCGCGGCGAGCAGGAGGCTCGCGCCGTTCTCGCCGCCGCCAATCCCCAGGGCCGGTTGATCGACCCGGCGGAGGTGGCCCAAGCCGCCCTCTGGCTCTGCGGCGACGGGGCGTCTTCGGTCAACGGGCAGGCGATTTCCCTTTCCGGAGGGGAGATATGACGGGAGCGGGGACCATCGAAAAACGCCGCCTGCGCCTGTGGATCCGCATGTTCCGCACCACCCGCAGCGTCGAGGCGCGGTTGCGGAAAATGCTGCAAGAGGGGTTCGACAGCACCCTGCCCCGGTTCGACGTGCTGGCGGCCCTCTACCGGGCCGAGGGTGGCCTGAAGATGAGCGGCCTGTCGAGTCAGCTTCTGGTCTCCAACGGCAACGTCACCGGCATCGTCGACCGGCTGGTCGGCGACGGCATGGTCGAGCGGGTCGCCGCCGACGGCGACCGCCGCGCCAGCCTGGTCCGCCTGACGACAAAAGGGCGCAAGGAATTCATCACCATGGCGGCGCGGCACGAAGCCATGATCAACGACTTGTTTTCGGACCTGAAAGAGCAGGACCTGAACGAACTGGCGGACATCTTCGGCCGCCTGAAAAGGAAGGAAGACGACCATGAGCAAGATGGCTGAATTGAACCCGGTTCACTTCAAATGGCGGATGGACGGGCCCGTCGCCGTCGTCACCCTGGACCGGCCGGACCGCAAAAACCCGCTGACCTTCGACAGCTACGCCGAGTTGCGCGACACCTTCCGCGGGCTGGTCTACGCCGATGACGTGGACGCGGTGGTGTTCGCCTCCAACGGCGGCAACTTCTCGTCCGGCGGCGATGTCCACGACATCATCGGCCCGTTGGTGAAAATGGACATGAAGGGCCTTCTCGCCTTCACCCGCATGACCGGGGATCTGGTCAAGGCGATGCTGAACTGCGGCAAGCCCGTCGTCGCCGCCGTCGATGGCATTTCCGTCGGCGCCGGGGCGATCATCGCCATGGCCTCGGACCTGCGTTTGGCCACGCCGGAGGCGAAGACCGGCTTCCTCTTCACCCGCGTCGGCCTGGCCGGTTGCGACATGGGGGCGTGCGCCATCCTGCCCCGGATTATCGGTCAGGGTCGGGCCGCCGAATTGCTCTACACGGGCCGCATCATGACGGCGGAGGAGGGCCACGACTGGGGTTATTTCAACGCCCTGCACGAGGCCGACCAGGTGGAGGGCGAAGCCCTGAAGCTGGCGAAACGCATCGCCCAGGGCCCCACCTTCGCCAACGGCATCACCAAGACGCAGCTCAATCAGGAATGGAGCATGTCCCTGGAACAGGCCATCGAGGCGGAGGCCCAGGCCCAGGCCATCTGCATGCAGACCCAGGATTTCGAACGCGCCTATCATGCCTTCGTGGCCAAGGAAAAACCCGTGTTCGGAGGCGACTGATGGCGGACCAGACTTTTCTGCAATGGCCTTTTTTCGAGGACCGGCACCGGCGTCTCGCCGAAGAGCTGGAGGATTGGTGCCGGGCGCATCTGCCCGTCGATCACGGGGACGTGGACGCCGCCTGCCGCAGGCTGGTGGCCGACCTGGGAGAGGCCGGTTTCCTGCGCCATTCCGCCGCCGATGAAGGGGAGACCCTGGACGTCCGCTCGCTTTGTCTGATCCGCGAGACCCTGGCCCGGCACGACGGGCTGGCCGATTTCGCCTTCGCCATGCAGGGGCTGGGCATGGGGGCGGTGACCCTGTTCGGCGACGGGGACCAGCGGCGCTGGCTGGAAAAGACTCGCGCCGGGCGGGCCATCGCCGCCTTCGCCCTGACCGAACCGGCGTCGGGCTCCGATGTCGCCAACATGGCCATGAGCGCGGAGAGGGACGGAACCGATTATGTTCTCAACGGCGAGAAGACCTGGATTTCCAACGGCGGCATCGCCGATATCTATGTGGTCTTTGCCCGTACAGGCGAAGCCCCCGGCGCCAAGGGGCTGTCCGCCTTTCTGGTGCCCGCCGACGTGCCGGGGCTGAAGATTGCAGAACGCCTGGACGTCATCGCGCCCCATCCCTTGGCCCGGCTGGATTTCGACGGCGTGCGGGTGGCGGAAAGCGCCCGCATCGGCGAGGCGGGGAAGGGCTTCAGGATCGCCATGTCCGTGCTCGACGTGTTTCGTTCCACCGTCGGCGCGGCGGCCTTGGGCTTCGCCCGCCGGGCCCTGGAGGAAACCGTCAAACGCAGCGGCGAGCGGCACCTGTTCGGCGCCCCCCTGCACGACCTGCAGATGGTCCAGGGCCATATCGCCGACATGGCCGTCCATGTGGATACCTCGGCCCTGCTGGTCTATCGCGCCGCCTGGACCAAGGACATGGGGGCGGAACGGGTGACCCGTGAGGCGGCGATGGCGAAACTGCACGCCACCGAGAGCGCCCAGCAGGTCATCGATCAGGCGGTGCAGATCCACGGCGGCGACGGCGTGCGCAAGGGGTCCGTGGTAGAAAGCCTGTATCGGGAAATCCGCGCACTGAGGATTTACGAGGGCGCGTCGGATGTTCAGAAAATCGTCATCGCCCGTCAACAATTAGGGAGTTGATCGTCATGCTTGGACCCTCTGCCCACACTGATACCTTCGCCAGGGACAACCTGCCGAAACCGGACCAGTGGCCGGACTTCCTGTTGGATGATTTCGCCTATCCGGAATACCTCAACGCCGCCGTCGCCCTGACCGACGACCTTGTCGCCCGGGGCTTCGGCGACCGGGTGGCGCTGATCGGCAACGGCCGCCAGCGAACCTACAAGGAACTGTCCGACTGGACCAACCGGCTGGCCGGAGTGCTGGTCGAGGATTTCGGCGTCGAGCCGGGCAACCGGGTGCTGATCCGTTCCGCCAACAACCCGGCCATGGTCGCCTGCTGGCTGGCGGCGACCAAGGCGGGGGCGGTCGTCGTCAACACCATGCCCATGCTGCGGGCCGGGGAGCTGTCGACCATCGTCGACATGGCCCGGGTGGAACTGGCCCTGTGCGACACCCGGCTGATGGACGAACTGGTGCAGTGCGCCAAGGGTAGCGCACACCTGAAAAAGGTGGTCGGTTTCGACGGCACGGCCAATCACGACGCCGAACTGGACAGGGCGGCGCTGGCCAAGCCGGTGACCTTCGAAGCGGTGCAAACGGGACGGGACGACGTCGCCCTGCTGGGCTTTACGTCCGGCACCACGGGCAAGCCGAAGGCGACCATGCATTTCCACCGCGACCTGCTGATCATCGCCGACGGCTACGCCCGCGAGGTCCTCGGCGTCACCCCGGACGACGTGTTCGTCGGCTCGCCGCCCCTGGCCTTCACCTTCGGCCTGGGCGGGCTGGCGGTGTTTCCGCTCCGTTTCGGGGCCACCGCGACCCTGCTTGAAAACGCCACGCCCCAGGAAATGATCAACATCATCGAGACCTACAAGGCGACGGTCTGCTTCACCGCGCCGACTGCCTACCGGGTGATGCTGCAGGCCATGGAGGAAGGCGCAGACCTGTCGACCCTGCGCTGCGCCGTGTCCGCCGGCGAGACCCTGCCGGCGGCCACCTTCAACGACTGGATGGGCAAGACCGGCAAGCCCATGCTGGACGGAATCGGCGCCACGGAACTTCTGCACATCTTCATTTCCAACCGCTTTAAGGACGCCGCCCCCGGCAGCACGGGCCGCCCCGTCGGCGGTTACCAGGCGCGGGTGGTTGACGAAGACATGAACGAGGTTCCCCGGGGCGAGCCCGGCCGCCTCGCCGTGCGCGGCCCGACCGGCTGCCGCTATCTGGCCGATGAGCGCCAGAGCCTGTACGTCCGCGACGGCTGGAACCTGACCGGCGACACCTTCATGCAGGACGAGGACGGGGCGTTCCATTTTGTCGCCCGGTCCGACGACATGATCGTCTCGTCCGGCTACAACATCGCCGCGCCGGAGGTGGAACAGGCCCTGCTGACCCACGAAAGCGTCTTCGAATGCGCCGTGGTCGGGGCGGCCGACGAAGAGCGGGGAATGATCGTCCAGGCTCATGTGGTCGTGCATGAAGGCGTCGAGGCGAACGAGGAAACCGCCAAGACTCTGCAGGACCATGTCAAGGCGACCATCGCCCCCTACAAGTATCCGCGCAGCATCCATTTTATCGACGAACTGCCGAAAACCCAGACCGGGAAGGTTCAGCGGTTCAGACTGAAACAGCAATAAGGACAAGGAAAACACCATGAGCGACTCCCCGCACCAGTTCCTCCAACCCCCCGGCTGGCCCCGGGCCAAGGGCTACAGCAACGGCGTCGTCGCCAGCGGGCGCACGGTCTTCGTCGGCGGCATGGTCGGCTGGAACGAAAACGAAGAGTTCGAGGCGACGGACTTTCCCGGCCAGTTCCGCCAGGTGCTGCTGAACATCATGGCCGTGCTGAAAGAGGCCGGGGCCGGACCTGAGCACATCGTCCGCATGACCTGGTTCATCGGTGACAAGCAGGAATACCTGTCCTGTCAGAAGGAAATGGGCGCCGCCTACCGCGAGATCATCGGCCGCCACTATCCGGCCATGGCGGTGATCGAGGTGCGCGGCTTCATCGAGGACGGGGCAAAGCTGGAAATCGAGGCGACGGCGGTGATCCCCGATTAATATTTCGTTTGACTTTCCCCGCCGGACAGGGCCTCCCTAATGTTAAAGTGTTGACGTCAACCATGAACCGGGGGGACAGGATGTCGAACAAAAATCCGTTGGACGATTTGCCACGGGGTGAACGGCTGATGGTCGAGGGGCTGTACTGGTGGGGAATCCCCTCCCTGTTCCGCTGCCCCATCGAGACCGATCCGGCGGCCTGCGATATCGCCCTGGTCGGCGTCCCCCACAGCACCGGCAACGGCACCACGGAACGGGACCAGCACCTGGGGCCACGGGCGGTGCGGGACGTTTCGGCGCAGCTTCGCCGGGTCCATTCCCGTTACGGCATTTCCCCGTGGGAGGCCTGCCGCATTGCCGATCTGGGGGATGTCCCCCTGCCCGAGGCCAACGACAACGAACGCTGTATCGAACGGATCACGGAGTTCTATCGGGGCATCGACCGGGCGGGAAGCCGGGCCGTTTCCATCGGCGGCGATCATTCCATCACCGGCGGCATCCTGCAGGCCATCGCCGGCGAGGGGGCGAAGACCACCGGCGGGGAGAAGGCGGCGCTGCTGCATTTCGACGCTCACACGGACGCTTTCGACCATCTGGATCATTTCCTCGGGGCGAAAAAATCCGCCGCCCACTGGGCCTCTTACCTGGTCCGGGACGGACTGGTCGATCCGGGCAAAAGCGTTCAGTTGGGCATGCGCGGCAATCCCCGTTCCCTGGAATGGCTGCAGCCCAGTTATGATCTGGGCTACGAGGTCATCACCATGGACCGCTACCGGGACCTGGGCCCGCAAGCCTGCATGGACATCATCAACGAGCGTATCGGCGATGCGCCATTGTACATCACCTTCGACCTGGACTGCCTCGACCCGACGGTGGCCCCCGGGGTGGCCAACCTGGAGCCCGCCTGCCAGGGCCTGTATATCGACGAGACCATGGACCTGCTGCAATCCGTGCGCGGCAAGAACGTCATCGGCGGCGACGTGGTCTGCCTGATGCCGAGCAAGGACCAGCCCAATAAAATCACCTCCTACACCGCCGCCGCGGTCATGTTCGAGCTGATCAGCCTGATCGCCGACGGTAAACACCAAGCCGGGGAGGGGACGCCGTGAACGAGTCCGCCTTCGATCCCCGTGATTTCCGTCAGGCCCTGGGGGCGTATCTGACCGGCGTGACCGTGGTCACCGCCATGGACAAGGACGGCAACCCGAGGGGTTTCACGGCCAATTCCTTTACCTCCGTTTCCCTCGACCCGCCCCTGGTGCTGGTCTGCCTGGACAGGGATGCGGGCAATCTGGACGTGTTCTCCGGCTCCGACGGCTACGCCGTCAATATCCTGGCCCGGGACCAGGAAGACGTCTCCAACGTCTTCGCCGCCCGCACCGCCGACCGCTTTTCCCATGTCCAGTGGCGGCGTGGGGCGGCGGGCCATCCGGTTTTCGAGGGAACCGCCGCCTGGTTCGACTGCCGCAAGCACGAGGACATCGAGGCGGGGGATCACGTCATCCTCATCGGCCGGGTCACCGCCTACGGCCATGGCTCCCTGCCGCCCCTGGGGTTCAGCCGTGGCGGCTACGTCTCCGCCGTCAGCGATTGACGGCGCACGCGGCGATGATGGCCCCGACCCGTCGGCAATCGTCGACGGAAAAGGTCAGGGGAATGCGGATGTCGAACAGGCCGGAGAGGATCCTATCCGTTTCCGGAAGCTGCTGGGCCTGCACATAGCGCCAGCTTTTATGGTTGCTGGTGAAGGCCACGGGCTCGTCGTCGCCGAACCATTTCAATTCGACCCCCCGTTCCCCCGCTTCGGCGACGAAGGCGCGGGCCTCCGGGTCCGTGACGCCGGGGATGAGGAACTGAAAGGAACTGCCGACATAGCTTTCCTCCGGCGGGCGTTTCGGGACCGATACGGCGTTCAGGCCCTCCAGGGCTTGTTCCATGGCCCGGTAGCGTTCGTTCCAGCGTTCGATGTTGTCCTCCAGGCCCCGCAGTTGCGGCCTGAGGATGGCGGCGCGCAGGTTGTCCATGCGTCCGGAATTGTTGGGGGTTTCCAGGCGGATGTCCCTGAAGACGGAGGCGTCGGGGGCGGCGGCGTGGCGTTCGTAGAGCATGTAGGAGCCGGAAAGGACGATGGCCCGGGCCATGAAATCCGCATCGTTGGAGGTCAACAATCCCCCTTCGCCGGAATTCATGTGCTTGTAGGTCTGGGTGCTGAAACAGGCGGCGAGGCCGAAATTGCCGCTTTTCCGGTCCCGCCACCGCGCCCCCATGGTGTGGGCGCAGTCCTCGATGACGGTCAGGCCGTTGCCCCGGGCGATGTCCATCAGGGCGTCCATGTCGGCAAGATGGCCGCGCATGTGCGACAGCAGCAGGAAGCGGGCCCCGCTCGTGCGGGCCTTGCGCTCAAGATCCTGCAGGTCCATCACAAGGTCGTCGGTGATTTCGACGAACACCGGCCGTCCCCCGGCCCCGGCGACGGCGCCGGGGACGGGGGCCAGGGTAAAGGCGTTGGTCAGCACGGGTTCGTCGGCCTCAAGCCCCGCCGCCCTGAGGGCGATATTGAGGGCGTAGCCACCCGACGCGCAGGCGAGGCAGTAGCGCGATCCCTGATAGGCGGCGTAGTCCGTCTCCAGCAGGGCGGTTTCCGACGGGGTGGCGCCGTCCGTGTTGTAGCGGTGCAGACGCCCGGAACGGAGCACGGCGACGGCGGCCTCGATGGCTTCCTCGCTAATCGGTTCCTGCTGGGTGAAATTGCCTCGAAAACGCTCCGTCATGATGCTGCGGTTTCCGATAAACTAACGCATGGGCTCCGGGTTCGTCGCGACGATGCCGTTGGGACGAAAAACCAAAAACACGATTAACACCAATAACACATGGGCGTCACGAAATACCACGTATTCGTCGGGCAAAACATTCAACAGGACCGCTTCCAGCGCACCCAGCAAAAAGCCTCCGTAAAGGGCGCCCCTGAGATTGGTCAAACCGCCGATAATGGCGGCGATCAACGCCTTGATCATGGGCGTCAGACCCAAGGTCGGGAACACGGCGCCGCGCTGGGAAATCCACAGCAGGGCGGCGATTCCGGCGAGCAGACCGGAAAGGAAAAAAGCCAGCGCGATAACGTTGTTGGCCTTGATCCCCATGGCGCGGGATATGTCGAAATCATCGGCCGAGGCCCGCAAGGCAACGCCCAACCGGGAACGGGCGAGAAACAGGTTCAGCAGAACCAGCGCACCGATGGCGATAACCACCGTGAAAATCTGGGCGCGGGAAATGAAGACCTCGCCGATGGTCACATAACCGGAAAATAGTTCCGGTATGGGAATCGGTTTCGACCTTGGGCTGATCAGGATTTGAAACAAAACATGAAGCGCCCCGGAAATGGCGAACGATGTGATCAGCAGGGTCATGGGACTTCGCCCCCTTAACGGGCGAAAGGCGATTCTTTCCATGGCGACGGCGCAAATGCCGGCGAAAATGATGGCCAGGGGGGCGGCGAGAAAAAACGGTGTTCCCCAAGCCAGCATGAAAAACAGGGCGTAGCCGAACAGGGTCATCAAATCGCCATGGGCAAAGTTCAAAAACCCCAGCAGGCCGAAGACAACGACGAGTCCCAGGGCCAAGAGCGCGTAGATGCTGCCCAGATTCAGCACCGAAATTAATAACTGCAGGACATCTTCCATGTGATCTTCCGTTAAGAAACGCCCCCTAAATAACTTTCACGAATTTCTTCATCGTTCAGCAATTCGCCCGCCGTTCCCTGGCGAACGATGGCGCCCAGTTCCATGACATAGGCGCGATCGGCTATGGCGAGGCTTTTTTTGACATTTTGTTCGACGAGAAGAACCGTCACCCCGGATTCCTTGAGCTCTTCAATGAGGGCAAAGACTTGTGACACGATTTTCGGCGCCAATCCCAAAGAGGGCTCGTCCAGGATCAGACAGCTCGGATCGATCATCAAGGCCCTGGCGATGGCCAGCATCTGCTGCTCGCCGCCGGAAAGCGTTCCGGCATCCTGGTGACGCCGCTCGCGAAGGGTTGGAAACTGCTCCATCATCAAATCGATGCGTTCGGCGACCATCTCCTTGTTCAAGGAAGTTCCGCCGGCCCGCAGGTTGTCGAGGATGCTTAAGGATTTAAAGACGCGCCGGCCTTCCGGCGAAACCGCAACGCCCAAACGCGTCCGGCTTTCAACCGGAACCTTGTCCAGGTCCTGGCCGTTCAATTCAATTTTCCCGGCGGTCGGACCGACCAGGCCCATCACGGCGTTTAACGTCGATGTCTTTCCGGCCCCGTTGGCGCCGATAATGGAGACCAGTTCCCCCTTACGGACTTCGAAACTGATCCCCTTGACGGCCGCGACGGGTCCGTAATGGACCTCAAGGTTCGTAACGTTCAGCATTCCTGCTCGCAAGCTCTTGAAATTTCATTGTGACGGGGAAGGAAAGTCCGGCCCGCCCGGCAACAGAAGGCGGACCGGATTTATGCTTCCCCAGGGTTGTCCTATTTCCGAGGTGTCGGAATTTCGGACGGGTCAAGTTTGATGGACTTGACGTAGTTTCCCTTGCCGCCTTCGATCCGCATGATATGCACGGGCAGGTTCGGCAGCTTGCCGACGCCCTTGAAGGTGACGGAGCCGATTTCCGTTTCGACGTTTTCCAAATCGGCGAAGGCTTCGCGGATCGCGGTCGGATTAGCCGTTCCTGCTTTCTTTGCCGCCGCTTCGACCATGCGCATGGCCGAATAGCCGACCATGGCCGGATAGAAGGCGTCGGCGTTGCCGTATTTCGCTTCGTAGGCTTTGATGAAGTCGGACGCGCCTTTGCTCGCTTCGGGCGCCGCCATGGTCACGTAATAGACGCCATCGACGACTTTGCCGAGGCCCTTGACGGAGGGTTGGTCCAGCACGTCGGGTCCCAGGTAGGTCGATTTGATGCCGGCGGCGCGAAGCTGGTTGATGAAAATCGGGAAGTCGTTGTCAAACGGCATGGCAACGATGACGTCCGGTTCCTGCGGAAGTTTCTTGATGTCGGCAACGACGGAGGAAAACTCCTGCTGGTCGTAGGAAAAGGTCGAATGTCCGACAACCTTGCCACCCAGTTTTTCAAACAATTCCTTGAAGTAAACGGGCAGAAATTCCGTATAAGGATCGAAGTCGGAGGTGACGATATAGGCGGTTTTCGCCTTCAAGTCGCCGCTCGCGAACTTGGCGTAGACGCCACCCATGTGGGCATCGGACATCATCACCAGATAGCTGCCGCCACCGACCCGGGCGGGGATGGTTGGTTGCGATGCAATGGTGTGCATCACAAGCAGGTCCTGTTTGGCGACCATCTTTCCGGCGGCGATGGCCTGCGGCGACAGGGCGCTGGAAATGAACATGTTCATCTTGTGATCTTTCAGCAGGCCGGCAGTGGCGACCGCGCCTTTTTGAACGTCGGAGGCATCGTCGCGCGCGACCAGCTTGACGGGATACTTACCGGCAAGCCCCCCGGCCTTGTTGACCTGTTCGACGTACATCTCCACGCCCTGCATGAACGGCGCGTCGTAAGCGGCCATAAAGCCGGTGTGGGCGCTGACCGCGCCGATCACGAAGTCCTCGGCCTCGGCTGAAACGCCGGTAAGTCCGACGGCGCCGGCCATTGCGGCCCCCAGTAGCAATCTTCTCGTTATTTTCATAAGTAGCCTCCTTTTGTGTTTACGGGTTCGTTAGTGTTTATCCAGACTTTCCAGGGTCTCCTCGCCCACGTAGGCCTCGATGACATCCTTGTTGTTCATGATTTCATGGGGCTCCCCTTCGGCGATCAATTGGCCCTTGTTGAGCACGTAGATGTAGTCCGAGAGTTGCATGACCATGTTAAGGTCGTGTTCGACCAGCAGCACGCCGATCCCGAAGCGTGAAACCAGCTCTTTCAGCAGCGCTTTCAGGCGGTCGGTCTCGGTCGAGTTCATGCCGGCCGCCGGCTCGTCCAGGAGCAGGAAACCGGGCTCCAGGGCCAGGGCGCGGGCGATTTCGAGCCGCCTCTGGTCCCCATAGGCCATGGCGCTCGCCAGATCGTCGGCGTGATTTTCCAGATCCAGCATTTTCAGCCATTCCAGGGCCTTCATCTGCGCGTCCCGGCGCGACAGTCCGGGCGCCCTGACGTGAACCGAACAGATGACGTTTTCCAGCGACGACAGGGACGAAAACAGGCGAATGTTTTGAAATGTCCTGCCCAGCCCTGCCTTGGCCAACCCGTGGGCTGACCAAAGAGTCGCGTCCTCGCCGTTCAGGGTGATATTGCCGCGCGAGGCGAAAAGATTGCCCGTTAGGACATTGATGAAAGTCGATTTGCCCGCCCCGTTGGGCCCGATCAAGGCGTAGATTTTTCCCGGTTCCACATGAATGTCGACGTTGCCGAGCGCATTCAGCCCGCGAAAAGATTTGGACAGGTCGTTCGTTTGCAGCGCCCTGTCGCCGCTAACCTCGTAAGCCAAGTCATGAGATTGCGTTTCCGCCGTACCGGGGAAGAACCGAAGGAAAAACCGGCCGACTTCCCTGTACCCCAGCAGGCCCTCGGGGCGCACGTAAAGAACCGTCAGGATAAGGATGGAAAAAGAAATGGCGGTCAGGCCGTAAACCTGGGGGAAGGGGATGGCGAAAAACAACTCCTGTCCGGCGAAGTTATTCAGGACGTTTTCGGTGTGGCGGAAAATTTCCTCGGCCAGGGTTATCACCAGGGCGCCGATCACGCAGCCGCTGATGGACCGGTAGCCCCCCAGGATGATCATCACGATCAGGGCGAAGGTTTTCTCCAGATAAAAGACACCCGGAGAGGCGACGCCGATGACGTGTACGAACAAGGCCCCCGCCAAGCCCACCAGCCCGGCGCTCAAAGTCCATAAAATGAAAATGTTGATTTGCGGTTCGATGCCGATGGACCTCGCCGCTTGCTCGTCGTCGCGCACCGCCTCCATGCGGCGGGCCAGGGGCGAGCTTTTAACGTAGAAGGCGACGGCAAGGGCCAGCGCAACCGCCGCTAGCACCAAAGTCAAACCGGCTTGTTCCGTCGGCAGGCCGTAAAGGGATTGTTTGCCGTTGGTAAAGGTCTTGGCCCCGGTAAAGGTAAGATAAGCGATGACCAGGATACCGAAGCTTGCGATGACGGCCGACGTATCCCTTAGCCTCATGATCACCGGACCGGACACGGCCCCGGCCAGGGCGCTCGCCGCGACGGCGACGGGAAGGGCCATCGGTAACGTCCATTCCGCTTCCTGGATGAAAACGGGCATGTCCGGCAGCAGGAATGATTTCATGTCCGGCGGCAGTGTAAACCAGGCGGCGACATAAGCCCCGACGCCGAAAAAAGCGACGTGGCCCAGGGACAACATACCGCTCGTCCCCGAGAACAGCCCGAGGCCCACGGCGGCGATCACGTTTATGCATCCCAGCAAAATCAGTTCCCGGCCGACCAGCCCACTCAGGGAAGCCGCCGACACGATGACGAGGATCAGGGGAAAAAGGAAACCGAACGACAGGATGCATTCCTTCGTCCGCCCGTCCAGCAAGCCGGACGTGGCCCCGCTTTCGCGTGATCCCTGGTGTTTGGCATGGGCGAGGCTTTCGACGTTCATGTCCGCCGTCCGGTTCTTCCCTTGGCTGGCATTTCCCGGCCAAAGCCACGGCGTCCCCTAAACGGCTGATCGTGCCGCCCTTTGCCCATCGAATTCCTCCCCCGAGCTTGCATGGAAGCTCTGTGCGATTTTCTTGTATACAGTATTCAACGCATCTTAGTGCATTCCAAGGCCCTTGGCAACAACGTGCAGTCAGCCAGCCACCCTTCCGTCGAAAGAAGCCTGATTAACAATGGGGTTTCGGGGACATCCGCGTCGGCGGCGAACCTGAACGCGGCCTACTTCGGCCACGAATAGGGCTCCCCCTACAAATCGCGGGCTTCCTCGCGCAGTTCGACGCGGCGGATTTTGCCTGAGATGGTTTTCGGCAGGGCGTCGCGGAATTCGATCACGCGTGGGTATTTGTAGGGTGCGGTCAGGTTCTTGACGAAGTCCTGGATGTCCTTCGCCAGTTCGTCCGAGGCCTCGAAGCCGGGGGCCAGGATGATGAAGGCGGTGACCACCTCGCCGCGCATCTCGTCGGGCTTGGCGACGACGGCGGACTCGACCACCGCCTCGTGTTCGATGAGCGCGCTTTCCACCTCGAACGGGCTGATGCGGTAGCCCGATGAGGTGATGATGTCGTCGGAGCGGCCGACGAACCAGATGTAGCCGTCGGCGTCCCGCGTCGCCGTGTCGCCGGTGTAATACCAGCCGTTGCGGAAGGACTTGGCGGTCGCGCCCTCGTCCCGGTAGTAGCCGTGGAACAGCCCCGGCGGATAGGGGTCTGTCACCTTGACGGCGATGTGGCCGACCTCGTCGTCGCCGACGACGTTTCCGTCATCGTCGATGATGTCAACTGTCAGCCCGGGGCAGGGCTTGCCCATGGAGCCGGGGCGGATTTCCATGCCGGGGAAATTGGCGACGATGCAGACCGTCTCCGTCTGTCCGTAACCGTCGTAGATGTCGCAGCCCGTGTCCGCCTTCCAGGAGCGCATGGCCTCCGGGTTCAGGGGTTCGCCGGCGCCGACGCAATGGCGCAGGGAGCTCAGGTCCGCGTGGGACAGGTCCGCCTGGGCCATCAGCCGGTAGATGGTCGGCGGCGCGCAGAAGGTGGTGACCTTCTGTTCCCCGATGATTTTCAGGTGCATGTCCAGGTCGAAGCCCTCGCCGTCGTAGAGCAGCACGGCGGCCCCGGCCAGCAGCGGCGGATACATCAGCCCCCAGGCGGCCTTGGCCCAGCCGGTGTCGGTCAGGGTCCAGTGAATGTCCGTCTCCGCCAAGGTCTTCCAGTAGGTTCCGGTGATGGAATGGGCGAGGGCGTAGGAGTGGTTGCGCCCGACCATTTTCGGCATCGCCGTGGTGCCGGAGGTGAAGTAGATCAGCATCAGTTCGTCGGCCCGGGTCGCGGGCAGGGCGCTGCGGTCGACGGTGTCGGCGGCCCCGGCGCAAAGCTCGGTGAAAGAGGTCCAGCCGTCCCGCTCGCCGCCGATGAGGATCAGATGCCGCAGGCTCGGGCAGTTGTCCTTGATCTGCTCGATGGCGTCCGCATGGGCCTCGGTGACGATGGCCAGCCTGGCCTCGGCCCGGTTGATGCGGTATTCCAGGTCCTTGGCCGTCAGCAGGTTGGTGCCCGGCATGGCGACGGCGCCGATCTTGGTGCAGCCGAGCAGCACGTGATACCACTCGATGATGCGCGGGGTGACCACCAGGGCGGAATCCCCCTTGTCGACGCCCAGGCTCAACAGGCCGTTGGCGAAGCGGCTGGAGGCCCGGTCCAGGTCGCCGTAGCTGTGGCGGACCACGTTTTCCCCGGACCGGTCGATGGCGATGACGGCGGTCTTGTCGTTGTCCCGCGCCCGCCTGGCGATGACGTCGAAGGCGAAATTGAAGTCCTCGGGGATGTCGAGGGAGAAGTCCGCCCGGGCGGCGTCGTAGTCGAAGGGGGGGAAAGTGCTCATGGTCATGATCCTCAATCAGGCGGTTTTTTCTTCTTCCAGGCCCAGTTCCTCGACCATGCGTTCGCGCATGATGAATTTCTGGATTTTGCCGGTCACGGTCATCGGGTAGCCGTCGACGAAGCGAATGTAGCGGGGAATTTTGTAATGGGCGATCTGGCCCTGGCAGAAGTCCTTGATCTCGTCCTCTTCGGCGCTTTCGCCGGGCGACAGGGTGATCCAGGCGCACAGTTCCTCGCCGTATTTCACGTCGGGAACGCCGAACACCTGAACGTCCTGAATTTTCGGATGACGGTACAGGTATTCCTCGATCTCGCGCGGGTAGACGTTCTCGCCGCCGCGGATGACCATGTCCTTGACCCGCCCGACGATGTTGCAATAGCCCTGCTCGTCGAGGGTCGCCAGGTCGCCGGTGTGCATCCAGCCCGCCTCGTCGATGGACTCGGCGGTGCGTTCGGCGTCGTCCCAGTAGCCTTGCATGACCGAATAGCCCCGGGTCAGCAATTCGCCCTTTTCCCCCGGCGGCAGGATGCGGCCGTCGTCGTCGATGATCTTCACCTCCACATGGGGATGAATGCGCCCGACGGTGGAGACCCGGAGCTCCAGCGGATCGTCGGTGCCGCTCTGGAAACTGACCGGGCTGGTTTCGGTCATGCCGTAGGCGATGGTGACCTCGGCCATGTTCATCTCGCTGACCACCCGTTTCATCACCTCGATGGGGCAGGGCGAGCCGGCCATGATGCCGGTGCGAAGGGTGCTCAGGTCGAAATTGGCGAATTCCGGGTGGTCCAGTTCGGCGATGAACATGGTCGGCACGCCATGCAGGGCGGTGCATTTTTCCTCCTGCACCGCCTCCAGGACCGACAGCGGCTCGAAGGCCTCGTCGGGGAAGATGATGGCCGAGCCGTGGGTGGTGCAGGCCATGTTGCCGAGCACCATGCCGAAGCAGTGATAGAGCGGCACCGGGATGCACAGCCGGTCCTCCTTGGTCAGCTTCATGGCCTCGCCGACGAAAAAGCCGTTGTTGAGGATGTTGAAGTGGGTCAGCGTCGCCCCCTTGGGAAAGCCCGTGGTGCCGCTGGTGAACTGAATGTTGATGGGGTCGTCGAATTGCAGGCTGGCCGACAGGTCTTCCAGCCGCGCCCGGTGTTCGTCCGTCGCCTTTCCGGCGATGTCGGCGAAGGAAAACATCCCCGCCGCCGCCTCGCCGCCGATCTGGATCAGGCTTTTCAGGTGGGGCAGGCGTTCCGATTGCAGGGCCCCGGGTTCGCAGCCGTCGATTTCCGAGGCGATTTCCCGGACCATGGCGATGTAGTCGCTGGTCTTGAAGGCGGAGGCTAAAATCAGGCCCTTGGCCGAGACCTTGTTGAGGGCGTATTCCAACTCGGCGATGCGGTAGGCCGGGTTGACGTTGACCAGGATCAGACCCGCCTTGGCCGTGGCGTACTGGGTGATCACCCATTCGGCGTTGTTGGGCGACCAGATGCCGATGCGGTCGCCGGGCTCGAAGCCCATGGCGAGCAGGCCGGCGGCGACCTCGTCCACGTGTTGTTTCAGGTCTCCGTAAGACCAGCGGATGTTTTGGTGGCGGACGATCAAGGCATCCCGGTCGCGCCATTGCTCGACGGCGGAATCGAAGTTCCGGCCAATGGTTTCCCCGATCAGGGGGAGCGCGCTGGCCCCGTGGACATAGGACTGGCTCAACATGTCATTGCCTCCAAGATTTCACGTCTGCGTCATCGTATTGTACTGGCTACGTAGGCCTCGACAACCCGGTATGGGTTTTCCATCAGCAGCGACCGCCAGGACCCCAGGCGGACCCGGGATTCGATCAGTCCCCGCAAGGCGCCGACATGGTCGGTCAGGCCGATGGCGATGGCCCCGACCAGGACATCGCCGTCGAACCGAAGCCGAATGTAGCGGTTCGCCTTCTTGTCCATGGCGGTGGCCGTGCCGCCCCCTTCCACGCCCTGCCAAAGGCCGTAGGAGGTGGAAATCAGGCCCAGGGTCTCCAGGGTGTTCATGGCCAGGGACCCTTTATAGAAAACATTGCCGCCGGCCATGTTCAGCGCCGCGATGCGGCCGTGCTGGCCGGCCGTGGTCTGAATGGCGTGAACGGCGGTGTTGTTGGAAAACAGCTCCGGCCCCTGGGCGACGTCGCCCGCCGCGTAGACGCCGAAGGCGCTGCTTTGCAGGTTGCCGTCGACGACAACGCCACGATCAACGACGACGGAGCTACCCTTGAGAAAATCCACGTTGGGACGGACGCCGGCGGCGACGACAACCAGGTCGGCGGGCAGGGCCTCGCCGCTGCTGACCACCACGTCGGCCTGTCCCTCCCCGGTCGGCTCGGTGATTTCGTTCACCCGCGTCGAGGTCAGCACCCGCACCCCTTTCTTTTCGCACCAGCGTTTGATCATGGCCCCGGCGTCCGCGTCCATCATGCGCGGGACCATGCGGTCTTCCTGTTCGATCACCGTCAGGTTGACGCCGCGCAGCACCAGGGCTTCGAGGATGATGCAGCCGATGAAGCCCGCCCCCATCAGGACCACGTTGGCGCCCTTGGTCGCGGCGGTGGAAATCTCGCGGGCGTCGGCCAGGGTCCAGCAATGATGAACGCAGGGCCGCTCGATGCCCGGAACAGGCGGCTTGGCGGGGCGCGATCCGGTTGCGATGAGCAGGCGGTCGAAGGACGCCCGGGCCCCGGATTGAAGACGAACCGAGGTCGGCGACAGGGAAACCGCCCGGTCCCTCAGCAACTTGATGTTCAGGGCCTTGAAGTGGTTTTCCGTCTTGCGCAGATGGGTTCCGCCGTCTTCGATGGCCCCGGTCAGGAAGTAGGGGATGGCCATCCTTGAGTAGGGCGGCTCCGGCTCGTCGCCGATCATCAGGATATCGGCGGCGGGGTCGGTCCGGCGGAGGGTTTCCGCCGCCGTGACCCCGGCCGGGCCGGTTCCCAGGATGACATGTTTCATAACGGTCCCACCATCATCGTCCAGTGGCGCGGCCGAGGGATTACAGTTTCAGCCGCGTCAGGGTCTTGCTGGTCGGCACGCCGTCCTTGCTCCAGCCCCTAAGCTTGTAATACTCGGGCAGCATTTCGTCGAGACGGTTTGTCAATCCTTCCGCCGGGCCGGTCTTCGCCGCTTCCTTGAGCAGACGCTTGGGCAGGGTGTCGTCCTTGCCGGTCAGGCCCGCCGCCAGGTTGAACTTGCGTTCCAGGTTCCAGATCCGCTCGCCGGTTTCGGCCAGGCGATCGACGGTCCAGTCGTCGCCGCAGGCGGCGTTCAGTTGCGCCGCCAGGTCTTCCAGGGTCCAGGCGAAGCTGGTGAAGATGCAGATACCGGCGGAATCGAAGGCGCTGGTGGCGTCCTGCACGGCCATCACCAATTCCGCCTTGCCCTCCGTGCCGTGGGGGTCGGTTTTCACGGGAATGCCCATGATTTCCGAGCCCACCGTGTAACTGCGCAGGTGGCAAGCGCCCCGGTTGGAGGTGGCGTAGGTCAGCCCCATGCCCTGGATGCCGCGCGGGTCGTAAGCGGGGAATTCCTGTCCCTTGACGGTCATGGACAGGTCCGGATGGCCGTATTTCTCGCACAGGCGCTTCGAGCCGAGGCCGATATCCTTGCCGAAGCCTTCGCACTTGGCGGTCATTTCCGCCAGTTCGACAAGGGCCTCCGTGTTGCCGAATTCCAGCTTCAGGCCGCCCGTGTCCTTGTCGGTGACGGCGCCGATCTCGTACAGCTCCATGGCCGCGCCCAGTGTCGCCCCGAGGGAGATCGGGTCCAGGCCGTGCTCGTTGCAGAGGAAGTTGATGAAGGTCAGCGCCTCCAGGTCGTCGACGCCGTTGGCCGCGCCCAGGCTCCAGGCGCTTTCGTACTCCAGCCCGCCGGAGGCGCCCCAGTATTCGGGCCGGTCCTTGACCGTGAAGTGGCCGCGGTCGATCTGGGAAATCCGGCCGCAGCCGATGGTGCAGCCGAAACAGGCGCCGTTGCGGACCAGGTTCGCCTTGTTGTCCGTCGGGCGTTTTTCCACCATGGCCTCGGCGGAGATGTTGGACGCCCCCTCGAACTGGACATCGCGGGCGTTGCGGGTCGGCAGGGCGCCCGATTCGTTGATCACGTTCATCAGCACCTGGGTGCCGAAGGCGGGCAGGCCCTGGCCGGTGACCGGGTTTTCCGCCAACACCGCCTTGGCGGCGGTGGTGGCGGCCATGAAACCGGCCGGGTCGTCGACCTTGACGCTGCCGGTGCCGCGCACGGCGACGGCCTTCAGGTTCTTCGAGCCCATCACCGCGCCGACGCCGGAGCGCCCGGCGGCCCGGTGCAGATCGTTGACAATGCACGAATACAGCACGCCCTTTTCACCGGCGACGCCGATGGAGGCGATGCGCATCTGTAGGTCGCCGTGGCGGGCGCGGATGGCTTCTTCCGTCTCCCACACCGTCTTGCCCCAGATGAAGCCTTCCGCGTCGTGCAGTTCCGCCTCGCCGTCGTTGATGACCATGTAGACCGGCTTGCTGGCGCGGCCTTCGATGATCACCATGTCCCAACCGGCCATGCGCAGTTCGGCGCCGAACTGCCCGCCCGAGTTGGAGCACGCGATGGCCCCGGTCAGCGGGCCCTTGGTGACCACGGAATAACGGGCGCTGGTGGAGGCGCTGGTGCCGGTCAGCGGTCCGGTGACGAAAATCAGCTTGTTGTCCGCCGACAGGGGATCGACGCCGGGATCGATCTCCTCGCTCAGATACTTACTGGCCAGGCCCCGCTGGCCGAGATACTTCTTCACCCACTTCATGTTCAGGGGTTCGCTGTCGCAGGTGCCCTTGCCAAGGTCGACCCGCAATACCTTTTTGCTCCATGCCATCTTTCCGTTCCCCCTTTGTTAGGCTTGCGTGCTGTGTTGTGCGGCGGTCTTTTCGGCCCACTGCTGCATTTTCGGAATGCCCGTGGAGTCTGCATCGACAAACGTGATGGCGGCGGTCGGGCAGGCGCTGACGCAGGCCGGATCGCCGCCGCACAGGTCGCATTTGACGACCTTGCCCGTGGCCGAGACATAATTGATGGTGCCGAAGGGGCAGGCGATGGTGCAGATCTTACAGCCGACGCACATTTTCTCGTCGACGATCTTGGCCCCGTCGGCTCCCTCGACGCGGATGGCGTCGACGGGACAGGCGGTCAGGCACCAGGCGTCGGCGCACAGGGTGCAGGTGTAGGGGGCGAACACCCCTTGGCCATGCAGGTCGAAGACCCTGATCCTGGACTGCGACAGGTTGAACATTTCCTCGTGGGCGAAAGAACAGGCGATTTCACACTGTCGGCAGCCGGTGCATTTGCCGGGATCGATGTTCAGAGATTTCTGCATGGTCCCCCCTTGATCAGGTCAGATCTGTTTGTGATTTTGCATACTGTACACTGTATACAATAAGGCAAGGTTAACATTGATCGGCCCCGGAAGGCAATGGCTTTCACGGCGCTTCCTTCGATCCGGTCGGATCAAGGGCGGCTCATTTTACCCCTTCCCTTTACATTCTGAATACTGTATACAAAAGCAATGATTATTATGAACGCATCAGGCGGCGGACGCCTCGAAAAAGTCGCATCGTACGCACGGGCCAAACGTGTCGGGCCGTTCGCGTTCGTTTCCGGAACCACCTCCATGCAGAGTGACGGCAACGTCTACGCCCCCTACGACACCGAGGCGCAGACGGTGTACATCTTCAAGAAGATGGAAGAAGCCCTGCAGGCGGTCGGCGCCGAACTGGCCCACGTGGTGCGCACCCGCGCCTACATGACCGACATGCGCGACGCCGGCGGCTTCATCAAGGTGCATGGGGAAATCTTCAAGGGCATCGAGCCGACCCTGACCGGGGTGCAGGCCGGGCTGACCACGCCGGGCATGATGGTCGAAGTGGAACTGGACGCCATCGTTCACACCGACGGCGCCGGTCTCGGGGAACTGCAAGGCGGCGAGGCGGACGACAGCAATCATTCCGCCGAGTTCAAGGCCCAGGTGGCACTGGAGGCCATCGGCGGCCAGACGCCGCTCGCGGAACTGGCGGCCAAACACGGCGTCAATCCCAACCTGGTCGCCAAGTGGAAGCGCGAGGCCATGGACAAGATGGCCGACGTCTTCACCGGCTGAACCGGCACGCCTCTTTAATCTTTATCTTATTCAGTCTTCTTTAGACCGCCCGGTTCAGGCGTTGCGGCGCAGATTGTTCCAGCCGTCCTTCATGCGGTAGACCGCGTCGGCGAAGGGCAGGAACCAGGGCCGTCCCTGGTGCCACCAGCGGGCCGGGAAGCCGGAATGGTTGAAGGCGGTTTCGCCGTCCGCGTCGCCGAGGATCTGTAGCGCCGCCTTATGGCCCAGGTAGGGGGCCATGGAATTGCCGCTGCCGGAATAGCCCATGGCGTGCCAGACGCCGTCGATTTGTCCGATGTTGGGCAGGAAGTCGAAGGTGAATCCGGTCAGGCCGGTCCAGAAGTGGCTATAGGCGACGCCCTTGAGCTCCGGGAAAATCTGCGTCACCAGGCCGTTCAGATCGGCCCGGATGAAGGCCTTCGGGGCGTCGAAGAGGGAGGCCCTGCCGCCGAAAACAAGCCTGGTGCCGTCCGGCGAGGGACGGTAATAGCAATGCCGGTCCCGGGTTTCGACAATCATGCGGCCGTTGGGGAACAGGCTTTTCACCCGATTGGCGCCAAGGGTCTCGGTGGCGTAGAGAAAGCTGGGCACGGGAATAATGCGCCGCTGATGTTCGTGCATGTGGGCGGGGGTGTAGCCGTTGGTGGTGGCGAGAACGGTTCCCGCCCGGACCGTCCCCCGTGGCGTGGCGACCCGGAAACCGGTGCCGTCCTTCTCGATGCCGGTGACCGGCGTGTCCCCCTGGACCGTGGCCCCGGCCCGTCCGGCGGCCCCGATCAGTCCCATCACCCACTTGGCCGGGTTGAGGCCGCCGTGGGACGGGAAGATGACGCCGCCCTTGTAGAGGTCCGTCGCCACCTCTTCATGCTGGCGCGATTGGGGAACCATCTCGCTTTCGATGGGAACGATGGTCTTCAGGTGCTCCAGGCCCCGGGCCGTGGCCTCGTATTCGGAACTGCGCCAGAAGGCCCGGAAGCGTCCGGTCTGAACGTAATCGCAGTCGATGTTCTCTTCCTCCATGCGGGCGACGGAGAACTCTGCGGAATCGATGTGGGCCTCGCGCAGCATGGCGTGGCCCCGCTGCTTGCCGAATTTTTCCTCCAGCGCCTCGATGGACAGCCGGTGCCCGCCGCCGGCCATGCCGCCGTTGCGGGAACTGGCGCCCTCGCCCGGCGCCAGGGCGTCCAGCGCCAGGACCGACTTCCCGGCCTTGGCCAGGGTCAGGGCGGCGGACGCGCCTGTGAGGCCGACGCCGATGACGAGGACATCGACATCGGCGGGCAGGGGGGCGGGGGCGGGGGAGGACGGGTTGCCCGCGTCCTCCCACCAGTACGGAGTCGATTTCAGCATGATGCGTTCCGTGCCTTTCCCCCGGATCGGGATTTACAGATTGCCCAGGTAGCGTTCGATTTCCACCGCCGTGACCTGGTTGTTGACGAATTCGATTTCCCGTTCCGCCTGTTGCAGCAGGATTTCAAAGCTGTCGTCGCCGAGAACCCCCTTCAGGAAGTCCGACTGGCGGGCCAGGGCGACGGCGTCGCGGATATCCGTGGGGATCATTTCCGCCTCGGCGTCCTCATAGGCGTTGCCTTCGGTCATGGGCGTCGGCTCCATGCCCTGTTCGATGCCGTCCAGACCGGCGGCGATGTCGGCGGCCATCAGGAAGTACGGGTTGCAGTCGGCGCTGCCGTCCCGCTTCTCGACCCGGACGGCGCTGTCGTCGCCCTCGATGACCCTGATGCCGACCGTGCGGTTATCCATGCCCCAGGTGGTGTTGATGGGGCAGAAGGTATAGGGCTGGCGGCGGCGGTAGGCGTTGGGCGTGGTCGAGCCGCAGATGGCGGTTTCCGACATGCGCTTCTGCAGCCCGGCGATGAACTGCCGCCCGGCGCCGTTCAGCTTGCCGCCGTCGGCAAACTGGTTGACGCCGTCCTTCCACAGGGAATAGTGGGTGTGAAAGCCGTTGCCCGATTGCTCGAGGAAGGGCTTGGCCATGAAGGTGGCCATGAAACCGTGGCTGGCCGCCAGTTGCTTGACCAGGGTGCGGAACATAACCACGTTGTCGGCCGATTGCAGGGCATCGTCGTAGCGGATGTTCACCTCCACCTGACCGGGGGCGTATTCCGGGTTTGATTGCTCGATGGGAATGCCGGCCTCGTTGATCTGTTCGCGGATGGGGCCGAGAACGTGTTCCAGTTCGGCGGCGTGGGATAGGGAATAGACCTGAATCTTGTCGTCGATGGGCTCCTTGGTGTCCGGGTCGAGCAGATAGAATTCCAGTTCCGCCCCCACTTTCACCGTGTAGCCCATGGCGGCGGCCCGTTCGGTCTGGCGCACCAGGGCCTGGCGCGGGTCGATGGGAACCGGTTTATGGTCCATGCCCTCGCCCCGGGCCAAACAAAACGCGACGCCGGGCTCCCACGGCAGGGGAACCGGCTTGCTGATCGGGAACATGTGCATGTCCGGGTAGCCGTTGTCGAAATTGACGTAGGGGGTGTCCCAGACGTCGCAGGTCATGTCGATGGCCAGCAGGGCGATGGACAGGGCGTTGCCCCGTTCGCAGATGGTCTCCCAATGGGTCGAGGGAATCCGTTTTCCCCGCATGATCCCGTTCAGGTCGCCGAGTCCCATGGCGACGGTGTGGATGCCTTCGGGCAGGCTAAAATCATCGTTGGACATTATCTTATCTCCCTGTGGTGATACGCGGACCGCTCGGCCTTGAGCCTTGTTGTATTCTGTATACGGTACGCCTGGGTCACGAGCTTTGCAAGTGGGTGGCGGCGGACGGAAAGAGTATTCCCGTCCGCCGCCGCCGTTTACCAGTTGAAGGCGCGGTCGATGCCCGCCATCTTGACGCCGGTGAAGGCCGAGGCCTCGAAGGACAGGGACCGCAGGTCCTCCATTTCCAGGTTATGGACCGAGGACTTGCCGCAGGCCTTCGCCAGGGCGGTGATTTCCATGGTCATGGCGGTCAGGTAGCGGGCGACCCGCTCGGCGCCGGCGTGGGGGTCCATGCGGGCCTCCAGCTCTTCCTCCTGGGTGGCGATGCCGACCGGGCACAGGCCCGTGTGGCAATGATGGCAGGCCCCCGGAGAGGTGCCCAGCTTGGCGTAGTCCTCTTCATAACGGGGCGAGTTGCAGCCCAGCGCCACCATGGCCGAGTTGCCGACCATCACCGCGTCGGCGCCGAGGGCCAGGCACTTGGCCGCATCGACGCCGGAACGGATGCCGCCGGCGACGACCAGGCTGACCTTGCCGGTCATGCCGCATTCGTCCAGCGCCTCGCGGGCGGCGCGGATGGAGCTCATCAGCGGGATGCCGGTGTGATTGAGCAGCAGTTCCGGAGACGCCCCGGTGCCGCCTTCGGCGCCGTCGACGACGACCACGTCGACACCGGCCTTGGCGGCGATGGCGACGTCGTAACGGGGACGGGTGGCGCCCATTTTCAGGAAGATCGGCACCTGGTAATCGGTGGCGATGCGCAGTTCCTCCACCTTGACGGCGAGATCGTCGGCGCCGAGGAAGTCCGGGTGGCGGATGGTCGAACGCTGATCGACGCCTTCCGGCAGGGTCCGCATGCTGGAGACCCGCTCGCTGACCTTCATGCCCAGCAGCAGCCCGCCGGTGCCCGGCTTGGCTCCCTGGCCGACGACGATCTCGAGGCCGTCGGCGCGGCGGATGTGGTCCAGGTCAATGCGGTAGCGGGCGGGAGACATCTGATAGACCAGGGTCTGCGAGGCTTCCCGCTCTTCCTCCAGCATGCCGCCTTCGCCGGTGCAGGTCAGGGTCCCGACCTTCGACGCGCCGTAGGCCAGGGAGGCCTTGGCGCTGGCCGAAAGGGCCCCGAAGGACATGGAGGCGATATAGATGGGAATCTTCAGTTCGATGGGCTTTTCAACCAGCCCGCGGCCGCCGCCGAGGACGGTGGTGGTGTCGCAGCTTTCCCGGTATCCCTCGAGCGGCAGCCGGGTCATGGTCGCCGGCACGAAGCTCAGGTCGTCGAAGGTCGGCAGCCGCTTGTTGAAGGTGTTCCAGCCGCGGACCTGATAGCGGCCGAGCTGGGCCAGGGCATGGACTTCCGAAATCGCTTCCGGGGTCCAGCGCGTCGAGCCGCCTTCGTCATAGGATGACGGCACGCCCGCCGGGCGTCCCTCGATGGCGCCGTCGGTGAACTTGACGTCCTCTTCCGACGGCATGGGAAACGGGTATTGATAGGTCGTCTCTGTCATATCATCAGCCATGCGTTTGCGTCCCTGCTTTCAAAATACCAAAGGCGCTGACCGGAGATCATCTTGCGCCAGTTCCTGGAGGAGTCGACGAGGCCGAGGGGCTCGAGAAGGGCGTCCACTTCGGCCACTTCCTCTGCCGTCGGTTCGACGACATCGACGTCGACGCCGAGGCTTTCCACGTCGCCGGCGACCCAGACCTCGCCCTGCCAAAGGGCGTCGGCGCAGGACGCGCCGGCGCCGCCGAGGGCGATGATGCGTCCGGCATGGGCCATGAAACCGGATTGATAGCCGATCTTGCCCTCGACGATGATGTTGCCGCCCTTCATGGCGACGCCGCAGCGGGGCCCGGCGTCACCCTTGACGTGGATGGTGCCGTTGATCATCGCCGCGCCGACGGCCATGCCGGCGTAGCCGCCGACGGTGACGTGGCCCCGGGACATGCCCTCGGCCAACCCCCAACCGGCGTTGCGTTCGATGGTGACGTTGGCGCCGTCGTTCAGGCCGGCGCAGTAATAGCCGACGCTTCCCTCGAAGCGGATATTGGCTCCCGGCGGCAGGCCGACGCCCAGGTTGTGGCGCGACAGGGTGTTGCGGACGACGATCTCTTGGCCTTCCTTGCAGGCGGCCTGGATGTCCTTGTTGATGTCGCGGACGTGCCGCTCACCAGCTTCGATAATAACCGGGCTCACGCTACCATCCTCCGATTTACGGTTTCCCAAATGCGGGTTATGCCGGGGCCGTCGTAATTGCTGACGTCGGCCTCGTCGGGAACCACCCGCCTGACCGCCTGTTCTTCCGTGGCGGCGGCGAATTCACCGTCACGCTCGACGACGACCAGGGGCTTCATAGCGAAACGGTCCTTGGCGAAGCCGATTACGTCCGGGCGGGCGATCATGAAGGTGAAGACGCCGTCGATGGAAGTGATCGACTTCTTCAACGCCTGATCCATGGTCAGGCCCTGTTTCATCTGATCGGACACCCAGACGGCGATCAGTTCGCTGTCGTTGCCGGTCAGGAAGCGGTACCCCTGGCGGATCAGTTTTTCCCGCCAGGTGAAATAGTCGGTGATCTGTCCATTATGCACGATCGCCACGTCCGAGAAGGGGCGGGCCCAGAACGGGTGGCTGGCGTTGGGCAGGACCGAGCTTTCCGTCGCCAGGCGGGCATGGCCGAGGCCGTGGGTGCCGATCATGTCGCGCACGCCGTGCTTGTCGGCAACCGCTTGCGAGCCGCCGATGTCCTTGATGATCTCAAGCGACCGGCCGCAGGACTGAACCTCGAAGCGGTCGACCATGGTGTCGGCGTCGCGGACCCAGGCGCCCAGGTCGGCGGGATCGCCGATGACCATGCGCACGCAGTAATGGGCGTTTTCGTCGCTGACCACGGTGGGCTCTTCCAGCCAGTCGGCGCCGTGTTCCTTGAGGATCAGGCGGAAGTCCTCCAGATCCTTGGACAGACCGTTTTTGTCGAAGCCCATGCCGCGCAAGACGTAGCCGGTGTCACGGGGTTCGCCGTAGATGGCGAACCCGGTACTGTCGGCGCCGCGGTGTTCCTGGGCGTCCATCAGCTCGACAAGGTCGTTGCCAACCCTGCCGGGGGCCTTAAGAATTCTTCCCGCTATTCCACACATTGGTTCCTCACATTCAGCCATTTTGTATACTGTATTCAGGATGCGGTGGCGGTGCAAGGCGAAATTTGTTACTATTTTTTCTTGTTAAATCTCCTTCGATCAAGATACTCGGGGGCATTCCCCCGGGAAGTTCACTCTAGAGCATTGAAAACCATGGCCCTGAAAAAGATCAATCAAGACAGACAAAGGCTGGCGGATATTGTTTACCAGCAGCTTCTCGACGCCATTCTCAACGGAGAAATCGTCGCCGACCAAAAGCTGGTGCAGGAAAAACTGGCCGAGGAATTACAAATCAGCCGCACGCCCGTGCGCGAAGCCCTGTTGCGGCTGGAGCAGGAAGGCGTGTTGCGCTCCTCTTCCAGGGGCGGCTTTTCCATCCACGTCATGTCCAACGAGGACGTCCGGCAGATTTATCAGGCGCGGGTCGCCATTGAAGGCCAGGCGGCGCGCATCCTGGCGATCAGGAACGACCCCGGCGACCTCAAGGACCTGCGCGACACCATCGCCACGGAAGAAGCCGCCGACGCCCAGACCATGAGCGACTTCTTCCAGGCGAACCGGAAAATCCACCGCCGCATCGTCGAACTGTGCGGCAACCGCTACCTGCTGGAAATGTTCGACAGCATCTGGAACCGCAGCATCGCCATGCGCATGTTTGCCGTCATCGGCAAGCCGGAACTGGAGGCAACCCTGGAAAGCCACGGCGATCTGGCCGAGGGCATCGAATCCGGCGATCCCGCTAAGGCCATGGACGCCGTCAGCCGCCATATCGAGGACGGCCTGGACCTGCAGCTCGAGGCCCTCGGCAAGGTGGATTAGACGGCCTAGAAACGTTCGTTCATCTTGTTGATGACGTCCAGGATGGACGCGCCATCGACGATGACGTGGCGTATCATCAGCTCGCGGGCCTTTTCGGCGTCGCCGGCGAGGACGGTTTCGGTGACCAGGCGGTGTTCCCGGGCAGAGCGGAGCGGTTCGCCGCGTAGCCGGTGCCGGGCCCGGAAGTAGGAAATGATCCGGTTGGCGCTTTCGTTCATGTAGACCCCTAGGTCCTCGTTATTCATCGCCGCGATGAGCGCCAGGTGATAATCGATATTGAGCTGATAGTAACCTGTCGGCGGAATGTTCTCCGGGTCGGCGACGAAGGCCTCGCAGGCTTCGGTCGCCCGGACCAGGTCGCGGGCCTGCGCCGAATTGATGCGCCGGGCGGCGAAGTGGGCCGTCATCCCCTCCAGTTCCGCATGGACCTCGATCAGGCCGATCAGGCGTTCCACGTCGGGCAGGAAAATCCGCGCCCCGGCCCGGGGAGAGCGTTCGATCAGCCCGACCGCTTCCAGTTGGGTCAGGGCCTCGCGCACCGGCGTGCCGGAAACACCGAACTCGGCCTTCAGCGCCTGTTCGTCCACTGGGTCGCCGGGCAGCATGCGCCCGGCGCGCACCCGCCCGATCAACGCCTCCCGAATCACGTCACTCTGAGATCCCATTCGTCCTCTCTAATGCGGTTCGCGCCCGTTGTCGAGCATCGGTAGTGAATGCAATTAAACACTACATAATTATATTTATAAAAAAAGTAATTGTAAATTTATTTCAGTTAAATTATAGAAATCACGGGGAAGGCCAATGCGGTCTGTGGGCGAAATGCGCTGAGGGGTGACTAAGTGACTGAAAAATCCGGATTATTGCTCCGCCTTGCGGACCGGGCCAACGCCCTTGCCGGAACGTTGATCATCACCCTGATGGTCGCCCAGTTTATCATTGTCGTCTTGCGCTATGTGTTCGCGTACGGCGCCTCATGGAGCCTGGACCTGCTGGTCTATCTGTTCATGCTGGCGTCGATTCTGCCGCTGGTTCTGGTCGTCCTGAAGAACTACAGCGTCCGGGTCGATATTTTCTATCAGGGCTACAAGCCGGCGAAGAAAGCCAGGCTCGACCGGTTCGGCCTGGCCGTGCTGCTGCTGCCGGTGGCCGCCTACACCACTTATATTTCCTGGGCCCCGGTGGTGAACTCCTGGAAATTGCTGGAAGGCTCGCCGACCCTGGGCGGGCTGCCGGGATACTTTGTTTTGAAAACGGTCCTGCTGCTGGTCTTCCTTGGTCTCGCCGTCGCCGCCCTTGTCTTGATTTTGCGCGAGCGGCCCTGGGACTATGACCCGGACGAAGACGGCGGGGAGGGCTGAGCCGTGAGTCAGGAATTCTTCATCGCCGTCATGTGCCTGCTGCTGCTGTCGGGCATCCTGAGCGGACTTCCCGTCGCCTTCATCCTGATGGGCGTCCCCCTGCTGATGGCCTTCGCCGGTTCCCTGGCCGGCGCTTTCGACCTGGCCTTTCTCGCCGCCTTTCCCTCCAAGGTCTTCGGGCTGGTGACCAATCCGGTCCTGGTTTCAGTGCCCCTGTTCGTCCTGATGGGCGGGTTGTTGGAAAAGTCCGACATCGCCCGCCGAATGATGCTGACCGCGGGCGCCCTGTTCGGCGAGCGGCGCGGCGGCATGGCCTATGCGGTGATTCTCGTCGGCGCCCTGCTGGCGGCCTCCACCGGGGTTATCGCCGCGACCATTTTCATGATGGGAATGATCGCCCTGCCGGCCATGGCCAAGGGCAACTACAGCGACCGCCTTTCCGCCGGGGTCATCTGCGCCTCCGGCTCCCTGGGACAGATCATACCGCCGTCCATCCTGCTGATTTTGCTCACCGATCAGGTGTCGTCGGCCTATCAGGCCGGCCGCCGGGCCGCCGGCGACTGGGCCCCCGACCCGGTCTCGGTCGGGGACCTGTTCGCCGGCGCCATGCTGCCCGGGCTGATGCTGGTGGGCCTGTATCTGGTCTATGTATTCCTGGTCTCTGTGCTGAAGCCGGAAAGTTGTCCGCCCGTTCGCGCTTCGCAAATCGACGGGGTCGGCGACGACCTGACGGCCCTCGACGTCTTCCGCGCCCTGGTCGCCCCCCTGCTGTTGATCGCCCTGGTTCTGGGCTCGATCCTGGGCGGCGTCGCGACGCCGACGGAATCGGCCGCCCTCGGGGCCGCCGGCGCCTTGATCCTTGTCGCCCTCAACCGATCGCCGGAAGGGCTGTTGAAGACGGTCTATCTGGCCGGCGGCGGCGCGGCCATGGTGCTGGTGTTGCTGCGGGTCGACGGCGGGGTGTCCTTCGCCGACGGCATCGGCCTGCGCCAGGTCATCGGCATTCTCGCCTTCGTCGTCCTGATGGCGGGATTTTTCACCGCCCTCGTTCAGGAGTTGAAGGTGGGCAATGTGTATCACGTGGCGACCACGACCGCCCACATGGTGGCGTCAATTCTGATGATCGTCATCGGCGCCATCATGCTGTCGCTGGTGTTCCGCGGATTCGGCGGCGAGGAGATCGTTGCCGAGGTGATCCACTCCATGCCCGGCGAGGGGACCATGGCCCTGGTGCTGGTCATGGCGGTAATCTTCGTCCTCGGCTTCATCCTGGAATACGTGGAGATCATTTTCATCATCGTGCCCATCGCCGGACCGCCGCTGATGGCGGCGGGGATCGACCCGGTGTGGTTCGCCATCCTGATCAGCCTGAACCTGCAGACGTCGTTCATGACGCCGCCCTTCGGCTACGCCCTTTTCTATTTGCGGTCCGTGGCCCCGCCCAGCCTGACGACCCAGGATATCTACCGGTCCATCGTCCCGTTCGTGATCATTCAGATGATCGTTCTCGGCCTGGTGGCCCGTTTCCCGGAAATCGCCACCTGGCTGCCCAAAGCCATCTACAACTGACTACCACATCAACAAGGAGGTAAAGACTATGGATAGAAGAAAATTTATTGCCGCCGGCGCCGCCGTTCCCGCGGTTCTCGCAGCCCCCAGCATCGCCAAGGCCAAGGCGAAACATGAATGGAAGCTGGTGACGTCGTTGCCGAAGAAGCTGCCTGGGCCGGGCGTGTCGTCCCTGCGCTGGGCCGAGCGCCTGACCAAGATGTCCGGCGGCGAGCTGACCGTCACCGTCTACGGCGGCGGCGAGCTGGTTCCCGCCTTCGGCACCCAGGAAGCGGTCGAGAACGGCACCGCCCAGGTTTACCACGGTTCCGGCTCCTGGTTCTCCGGGCGCAACATCGCCCACGCCCTGTTCACGTCCGTGCCCTTCGGCGCCACGCCGGACGAAATGCACGCCTGGATGTACTATGGCGGCGGCCAGCAACTGCTGAACGAATTCACCAACCCGCGCGGCCTGCAAATCTTCATCGGCGGCGGCTCCAGCATCCAGTCGGCGGGCTGGTTCAAGAAGCCGATCAACTCCCTCGACGACCTGCAGGGCCTGAACTTCCGCATCACCGGATTCGGCGCCAAGGTGATGAACAAGATCGGCATGAACGCCGTCTCCATGCCGCCCAGCGAAATCTTCCCGGCGCTTCAGTCCGGCACCCTGGACGGCGCCGAATGGGTCGGGCCCAGCTCGGACCTGGCCTTCGGTTTCCAGAAGATCATGACCCACATGTACACCCCGTCCTTCGCCGACATCTACGGCGGCATCGAGTACGGCATCAACCTGGAGGCCTGGAACGCGCTTTCCGACGATCTGAAGACCATGGTCGAGACCGTCTCCGAGGCGGAAGCCATGCGCAGTTCGTCCGATATGCTGCATTCCAACATGCTGGCCCTGGAAAAGCTGCGCAAGATCGACGGCCTGACCATCGGGACCCTGCCTTCCGACATCTTCGACGCCGTCAGAGGCGCCGCCAAGGAGGTCATGGGCGAGGTTGCCGCCAGCGACGAGTTCATGGGCCGCATGCTCAAGAGCTACTACGACTACGTCGCCAGCGCGTCCAACTACAAACAGCTCTACGACGAGCCGTATTCGCGTGAACGGGCGAAATACTTCGGCTAAGTTCGATTAGCCCAACGGCGCCGGGCCCGGAGATTCCGCGGCCCGGCGCTTCTCAATTCATGGAAAAAGGGACCCGCCGTTGCTGAACGAAACCCCGAAGCCGGTCTTTACGGGACCGGAGGTCTGCCGGCTCGAGGCCCACGAGGCGGTCGCCCTTTTGAAAAAGGGCGAGTTGTCGCCAGAAGAGCTTCTCGAAGCCAGCCTGAACCGTGTTTCCCAGGTGGAAGAGGCCGTCAACGCCATGCCGACGGTGTGCGCCGAACGGGCGCGGTCGTCGCTGGAGGACTTGCAGGGCAGGAAAACCGCCAACGGCGGCGAGCCCGGCTGGCTGGGCGGCTTGCCCATCGGCATCAAGGATCTGACGCCGGTGGCCGGTGTCCGCACCACCTTCGGCACCCCGGCCATGGCCGACTACATCCCCGAAACGAGTGATCCCCTTGTCGACAGGCTCGAGGCCCGTGGCGGCGTCGTCGTCGGCAAGACCAACACGCCGGAATTCGGCGCCGGGGGAAACACCTTCAACGCCGTCTTCGGCAAGACCCGCAATCCCTGGAACACGCGCATGAACGCCGGCGGTTCGTCGGGCGGCGCGGCGGTTTCCCTGGCCTCCGGCGAGGTCTGGCTTTCCCATGGCTCGGACCTCGCCGGCTCTTTACGCACGCCTGCCGCCTATTGCGGCGTGGTCGGCCTCAGGCCTTCCCCGGGGCGTGTCGGCGGCCCCGTCGAGTTGGGCTTTCATACGGAAGGGGTCCAGGGACCCATGGCCCGCTCGATCACGGACTGCGCCCTGTTCCTCGACGCCATGTCCGGTTTCGATCCCATGTCGCCGATCAGCATCGAGGCGCCGGCGACCCCTTACCTCGCGGCGCTGGAAAGCCCCTTCGAGGGAACCCGCGTCGCCTGGACGCCGGACCTGAACGGGTTCGCCGCCATCGAAGGCGAAATCCGCGACGTGCTTGAGTCGGCCCTTGGCCGGTTTGAGGGGGCGGGGGCGACGGTTGAGGAAACCTGCCCGGACCTGCCCAATCTGGAAAAAACCTACCGGGTCCTGCGGGCCATGCTTTGGGCCTCCGGCCCCGGACGCCTGCCGGAAGAGGTTCAGCGCCACTACAAGGCGACCCTGCGGGACAATATCCAGTATGGCCGGGATCTCAGCATCGACGACGTGTACGACGCCCAACGGGACCGCACCGTTCTGTTCCATAACGTACAGCGTCTTCTGGAACGCTTCGACGTGCTCGCCATGCCCGTCGTCGGCCTGCGTTCACAGCCGGTGGAAAACGAATATCCGACGGAAATCGACGGCAAGCCCGTCGGCGACTATCTCGACTGGCTGAAGTTCTCCTTCCTGTCGACAACCACGTCCCTGCCCGCCCTTGCGATGCCCGCCGGTTTCACGGATGATGGCATGCCCGTCGGCATTCAGTTGATCGGCCCCAACCGGGGCGAGGCGAAATTGCTGCGGGTGGGGCGGGCTCTCGAACAGGCCCTCGGATTGCCCAGGGGCCCCATCGACCCGCGCTGAGAAAAACGTGGTAGGGAAGGAATAACCGCCGTGGTCCGTATGACGGCTCTTCAGGACATGCTGGGCTCGATCATCGAGAAGGGAACCCGGTTGATCGAGGCGCGGATGTCCGCCGATGACAACCAGTCCCTGTCCGATTTGTGTGAGGCCCTAGTTTCGACCCGGGGCGAGGCGTCCGGCGTCGCCCTGGCCAGCCGGGTGCTGGCCGAATTCGAGAAACTGGACGGGGACGGGCGGCTGGACTTCTACCTTGAATTGGCCGAGCGCTTCGACTGTGATCCGGCCCGGGTGAAGGCGGCGGCGGACCTGTTCGCCGAGGACAGCACGCCGGAAGCCCTTTCCGAACTGATGGAGGCCGTCGAATCGCCGAGGCAGGAACTGTTCCGCCGTCTCAACCTGGCCCCGGGCGGCACCGAGGCCCTGGTTGAACTGCGCCGCGACCTGTTGACCGTCATGAAAAAGACGCCGACGCTCCGGCGCATCGACCTGGACCTGGCGCACCTGTTCGCCTCGTGGTTCAACCGCGGCTTCCTGATGCTCCGGCCCATCGACTGGTCCACCCCCGCCAGCGTGCTGGAGAAAATCATCGAATACGAGGCGGTTCACGAGATCGGCAGTTGGGACGAACTGCGCCGACGCCTGCAGCCGTCGGACCGGCGCTGCTTCGGTTTCTTCCATCCCTCCATGCCCGACGAGCCGTTGATCTTCGTCGAGGTCGCCCTCACCCGCGACATTCCCAGCGCCATTGACACGGTGTTGCGCGAAGACCGGGAGGAGGTCCCGGCGGACGAGGCGACGACCGCCGTGTTCTATTCCATCTCCAACTGCCAGCGCGGCTTGCGCGGGGTGTCCTTCGGCAATTTCCTGATCAAGCAGGTGGCCGGCGACTTGGCCCAGGACCTGCCCAATCTGGAAACCTTCGTCACCCTGTCGCCGGTACCGGGCTTCGGCGACTGGCTGCGCCGCGAGGCGGACTCAGGGGAGGATGGGGAAATCACCGAGGCGGCGTCCCTGCTGGGCCGGGACGGCTGGTCGGAGGACCCGGAGGCGGCCAGCCGGGCGGAAAGCCTGCTGCCGGCCCTGGCGGCGTCCTATCTGGTCGACGGGCGTTCCGCCGATGGCCGCCCGCTCGACCCCGTGGCCCGGTTCCACCTCGGCAACGGGGCGATTCTCGACCGGGTCAATTGGCCCGGCGATCTGTCGCCCCGGGGGCTGAGCACGGCGGCGGGCGTGATGGTCAACTACCGCTATGACCTGGCCCGGGTGGAGGCCAATCACGAGGCCTACGCCATGCGCGGGGAAGTCACCGCGTCGCGCCCTGTTCAACAGCTTGCCGCGACCGTCAACAGCCGAACAAAGCAAACGGAAAACCCATGACCAACGTTCTTTTCGATGCCCTGCTGGTGGACCGCAAGGACGACCGCAGGCCCTTTCTCCATCTTGCCGACGGGGCCTCCCGCAGTTATGCCGACATGTTCGCCCTGTCGGGAAAGCTGGCCAACGCCCTGGTCGGGTTCGGGGCTCGTCCCGGCGACCGGGTGGCGGCGCAGATCGAAAAATCGCCGGAGGCCCTGGCCCTCTATTTCGCCTGTCTCCGCGCCGGGCTCGTGTTCCTGCCCCTCAACACCGCCTACACGGCGGCGGAAGTGGGCTATTTTGTCGGCGACGCGGAACCGGCGGTGGTCGTCTGCGACCCGGGCAAGCAGCCGGACCTTCAGTCCGTCGCCGATGGCAGCAACGCCCGTCTCGTCACCCTTGGCAGCGACGGCGGCGGTTCCTTGACCGAGGCCGCCGCCTCTTTGCCCGAGACGTTCGACACCTGCCCCCGGGAGGCGGACGATCTTGCCGCCATCCTTTATACCTCGGGCACCACGGGGCGTTCCAAGGGGGCCATGCTGAGCCACCGCAACCTGCTCTCCAACGCCCTCGCCCTGGCCGAGGCCTGGCGTTTCAGCGAGGAAGACGTGCTGCTGCACGCGCTGCCCATCTTTCATACCCACGGCCTTTTCGTCGCCACCAACATCATGCTGGCGGTCGG
Organism: uncultured Thalassospiraceae bacterium; assembly: GCA_964344645.1. Classification (GTDB taxonomy): domain Bacteria; phylum Pseudomonadota; class Alphaproteobacteria; order Rhodospirillales; family JABHCV01; genus JACNJU01. Next base: position 20,994 of record CAYFOJ010000001.1, on the reverse strand, counting down.
CGGGTCGATGATCTTCCTGCCCCGCTTCGACGCCGGCGAAATGATCCGGTTGATGCCGAAGGCGACGTCGATGATGGGGGTGCCCACCTTCTATACCCGCCTGCTGGGCCGCGACGACTTCACCGGCGAACTGACCCGGCACATGCGCCTGTTCGTATCCGGCAGCGCGCCCTTACTGGCGGAAACCCATGTCGCCTTCGAGGCCCGCACGGGACACCGCATCCTCGAGCGCTACGGCATGACCGAAACCAACATGAACACGTCCAACCCCTACGACGGGGAACGCCGGGCCGGCACGGTGGGCTTCCCGCTGGACGGGGTCGACCTGATTATCGCCGATCCGGAAAGCGGGGCGGAACTGGGGCAAGGGGACATCGGCGTCATCGAGGTGCGCGGCCCGAACGTGTTCGGCGGATATTGGCGGATGCCGGAAAAAACCCGCGAGGAACTGCGCGACAACGGCTTTTTCATCACCGGCGACCTGGGCCGCATCGACGAGGATGGCTACGTTCATATCGTCGGCCGCGCCAAGGACCTGATTATCTCCGGCGGCTTCAATGTCTATCCGAAGGAGATCGAGGCGGAAATCGACGACATGGACGGGGTCGACGAATCCGCCGTGTTCGGCGTGCCGCACCCGGATTTCGGCGAAGGCGTCGTCGCCGCGGTCGTCCGCACGGCGGGTTCGGACATCGGCGAAGACGATATCGCCGGGGCGTTACGGGACCGGCTGGCGGCGTTCAAGCGCCCGAAGCACATCATTTTTCTCGACACCCTGCCGCGCAACACCATGGGCAAGGTTCAAAAGAACGTCCTGCGCGACGACCACGGGGACCTGTTCAAGACCTGACCCTCAAAAATTCCGGATCATAAGGGCAGGGCGGAATGACCTCGGCGGCGAAGGTCCGGCCGACGACCTCCACCCCGAGGGCGGTTCCGGTTTGTGCACATGCCGGATCGACAAAGGCCATGGCCAGGTTCTTGCCCGTCCGGTAACCCCACGCGGCGGAGGTGACGGTGCCGACGGCTTGCCCCTCCCGAACCACCGAATCCCCCGGGTGGGCCGGGGCCGTGCCGGTGTCGATCTCAAGGGTGACGAAATTGCGCCTCGGCCCCTGTTCCCGCATACTCTCCAGAGCGGCCTTGCCGATAAAGTCCTTTTCCATATCGACGAAACGGGCGAGGTCGCTTTCGAAGGGATTGTATTCCGTGATCAGATCGGCCTTCCAGTGACGGAAGCCTTTTTCCAGCCGCATGGATTCCGTGGCCATGAGCCCGAAGGGTTTCAGGCCGAAGTCTCGCCCGGCCTCCCAGAGGATGGAAAACGCAAGCTTCAGTTGTTCGTTTGGAATGTGCAGTTCCCAGGCCAGTTCGCCTGAAAAGGAAACCGACAGGGCGACGGCCTCGGCGGCGCCGATGCGTACCGGTTTGACGGAAAGCCAGGGGAAGGCCTGTTTCGACCAGTCCGTGCGCGGGGCCGCCTTGGCGAGAAGGGCGCGGGAGCGGGGCCCGGCGACGACCAAAATGGTGTGGCTGTTGGTCAGGCTGTCGATGCGGACGGACCCGTCGTCGGGCAGGTGCGCCGCCAGCCAGTCCATGTCATGGGCCTCGGCGGCGGCGGCGGACCCGTACCAGAGAGTGTCCTCGGCCACGTTGGCCAGGGTCGCCTCGCCCTTGATGTTTCCTTGGTGGTTGAGGAAATAGGTCAGACCGACCTTGCCAGGCCTTCTCGGTAGGCGCGAGCAGAACAGGGGATCGAGCCGGTCGTGCAGGTTCTCGCCGCTGATCCGGTAGCGGTTGAAGCCGGAAACCTCCATGATGCCGACGCCGTTTTGCACTGCCTCGACTTCCCCCTTGATGACGTCGAACGTGTTGTTGAAGCGGAAGGACAGGGTTTCCTCGAACTCCGCCGAGGGTTTGAAATAGGCCGCCCGTTCCCAGCCGTTGACGGTGGCGAATTCCCCGTCCAGTCCGGCCAGGGTGTCGGTCAGGGGCGTGGTCTTCGCCGGCCGCCCGGCGGGGCGGTGCTCGTGGGGCATGTGGAAGCGGAACTCGTTGCGGTAATCCTCGATGGCCTTCAGCGCCGTGTATTCCACGTTGGCGTGGCGGGTGAAGCGGCGCGGGTCCAGGCACCAGGTATCGTAACAGGCCTCGCCGTGAGCGATGATCTGGGCCAGCAGCCAGCCGTGGCCGCCGCCTTCGCCGAGCCCGGCGCGCAGGCCGGTGATGCAATAGGCGTTGCGCCTGCCGGGAATGGGGCCGACCAGGGGCAGCCCGTCCGGGGTGTAGGTGATGGGCCCGTTGATCACCGAATGCACTCCGGCCTCGGTCAGGCAGGGCAGGCGCTCGAAGGCCCCTTCCATGACGTCCATCACCCGGTCCAGGTCGTCGGGGCAAAGCGCCATGGTGAAATTGGGGTCGATGCCGTCCAGGCCCCAGGTGCGGCAGTCCTGCTCGTAGAAGCCGATCAGCAGACCGTTCTTTTCCTGGCGGGAATAAAAATCGTCCGTCGGGCAGCGGATCAGCGGCACCCGGAAGTCCAGCGCCTCCAATTCGGCGATGGGTTCGGTCAGCATGTACTGATGCTCCATGGACGCCACCGGCAGTTCCACCCCCATCATGGCGCCGATCTCGTTGCAGCGGTAGCCGCCTGCGTTGACCAAGATCTCGCAGTGGATGTCGCCCTTTTCCGTATGGACGATCCATTCCCCGTCCGCTTTCTGGGTCAGGCCGGTCACCGGGTTGAAACGCTGAATCTCGGCCCCGCCCTTGCGCGCCCGACGGGCCAGGGCCTGGCAGAGCTGGGCCGGATCGATGTCCCCGTCCAGCGGGTCCCACAGGGCGCCGAGTAGATTATCGGTGGTGATCAGGGGATGGCGGCGGCGGCATTCTTCAGGGTCGAGCAGTTCGAAATCCACCCCCATGCCCTTGGCCTGGCTGATGAAATGGTGATAGCCGTCCAGGTGATCCGGGGTCGAGGCGAGGCGAAGCCCGCCGGTGCCGTGATGGTAGTTGATGGGGTAGTCCGGGTCGTCGGCCAGTTCCTTGTAGAGTTTTATGGAATGGGTTTTCAGGCCGAGCATGGTCTGGTTTGGGCCGAAGTTGGTGACCTGCGCCGCCGAGTGCCAGGTGGTGCCCGACGTCAGTTCGTCCCGCTCCACCAGAATGCAGTCGTTGATGCCCTCCCGGGTCAGATGATAGATCAACGAACATCCGCCGATGCCGCCGCCGATAACGACGACCCGCGCCTGTGTTTTCATCGTCCGGGCCTCCCCATTGTTGTCGATTTTTTCCTTTGGTTATTGTTACTGTAGCGCCATGTTTGAAGTTCCGAAAGCGATGGATTTCCGACGGGGGAGACAAATTCGATGACAGGGGAAGGACGGCGGGGCAGGGCCCGGCGAAAGGCGGCGCGGCTGGCCGGGGAGGGGATGCAAAACCCCTGCCCGCCGGGACGCGAAGGGGGCCGTTACCGTCCCCTCTCGGAATCGCAACTGAAGCAAATCACCGACAGCGCATACCGGATTCTCCATGAAATCGGCATGGGCGACGCGCCGCCGGTGCTGCGGGACAAGGCGCTGGAAAAAGGCGCCGTGGTTAACGAATTGGGGCGCCTGACGTTTCCCCGCTCTTTCGTCGAGGACATCGTCGCCGGGGCGGCGAAGGGCTTTGTCCTGCACGGCCGTGACGAGGCCCACGACCTGGAGATCGGCGGCGAGAGGGTCTATTTCGGAACCGGCGGCGCGGCGGTGCAGACCCTGGACGTGGACAGCGGCCTCTACCGGGCGTCCACCCTCAAGGACCTGTACGATTTCACCCGCCTCATCGACACCCTGGAAAACATAAGCTGGTTCACCCGCTGCTGCGTCGCCACCGATGTGACTAACTCCTTCGAACTGGACGTCAACACCGCCTATGCCCTGCTCGCCGGAACCCGAAAACCGGTCGGCACCTCGTTCATGGTCGGCGACAACGTGGACCCCGTGGTCGACATGTTCGATCTGGTTCTCGGCGGCGAGGGACGGTTTCGCCGCCGTCCTTTCTGCATGGTCCACATCTCACCGGTGATTTCGCCGCTGCGTTACGGCGACGACGCCGTGGACGTGGCCCTCGCCTGCATCCGCAACAACATGCCCATCAACTCCATCATCGCCGCCCAGTCCGGGGCCACCGCGCCGGCGCCGCTGGCCGGCATGCTGGCCCAGACCACGGCGGAAACCCTGGCCGGGCTGATCATGGTCAACCTGTTCGCCCCCGGCCATCCGGTGATTTTTTCCAACTGGCCCTTGGTTCTGGATTTGCGCTCCGGCACCTTTTCCGGTGGTGGTGGGGAAATATCCGTTCTCAACGCGGCGGCGGGGCAGATCGCCAATCACTTGGGCCTGCCTTCCGGCGTCGCCAGTTCCATGAGCGACGCTAAGACCCTCGACGCCCAGATGGGCAGCGAGAAGGCCCTGTCGGCCCTCGCCGCCGGTCTCGCCGGGGCCAACATGGTGTTCGAGTCCGCCGGCATGACGTCGAGCCTGCTGGGGGCGTCCTTCGAGGCCTTCGTCGCCGACAACGAAATGCTCAGTCACGTCCACCGGATGATTCGCGGCGTCGAGGTCGACGAGGAGACCCTGGGTTTCGACGCCATCCGCGAGGCGGTCGCCGGAGAGGGGCATTTTCTGGGCGGGGCGCAGACCATGGCCTCCATGAAACGGGACTACTTTTTTCCGACCCTGGCCGACCGCTACCCGCCCGCCGCCTGGGAAGCCATGGGGGGGCACGACATGGGCTCCCACGCCAGAACGCGGGCGCGCGATATCCTCGCCGCCCATCATCCGGGCTATATCGAGCCCGCCCTCGATGAAACCATTCGCGGGCGCTTCCCTATTCTGTTGTCCGGGGAGCAGATGCGTTGACGGGGCCCGTGGTCTTGCGGATTTTCAATTCGTAGGGAAGCAGCGCCCCGGCGACGGCGGAGCCGTCCTCGACGGATTTGGTCAGGGCTTCCGCCGCCTGATGGGCGATGCGCTTGGCCGGAATGCGCACCGTGGTCAGGGACGGCGACAGGAAGGCGGAAAAGCCGAAGTCCCCGAAGCCGGCGATGGAGATGTCGTCGGGCACGGACAGCCCCGCGTTCAGGCAGGCGGCGAGGGCGCCGTGGGCGATGACGTCGTTGCCACAGATCAGGGCCGTCGGCGGCGTGCCGTCCCGCTCCAGCAGGCGACGTGTGCGGTCATAGGCATTGGCCAGGTCGTACTCGCAGTGCAGGATATCCTCGTCGGCAAGGGCAATACCATGTTCCTGCAAGGCATCAACGGCCCCCGCCAGGCGGCTCATAGCCCGGTCGTTGCCGCCGGTGACGCCGGCGATCAGGGCGAAGCGCCGGTGGCCCAGTTGCAGCAGGTGGCTGGCGATGTCGTGGGCGGCGGCGCGGTTGTCGAAGCCGATTTCCGGATAGCGTCCGTTTTCCGAATGACCCCAGATCTGCACGAAGGGCAACTGCAGGCGGTCAAGCAGCCGGTAGGTTTCCGGCTTGTGTTCGTTGCCGACCAGCATCAGCGCGTCCACGCCCTGTTCGACCAGCATGACGACCTGGCTGTGCTCGCGCTCCAGGTCGTACAGGGAGGAGGCGAGGAACAGGCCGAAGCCGTTGTTTTTCAGGGTCTGTTCGAAGGTCTCGATGGCCTCGGCGAAAATGGCGTTGCCGATGGTCGGCACCAGGGCGCCGATGACGCCCGACCGGGTCCCGCTCAGGCTGCTGGCGCGGCGGTTGCGGACGAAGCCCAGCATGTCGATGGCCTCGGCGATGGTCTGCTGGGTTTCCTCGCCGACCATGGCCGGATGATTGAGGTAACGCGAAACCGTCGCCGCCGAGACGGACGCCAGACGGGCGACGTCCGTGATGCTGGCCTTTCGATTGTCGCCGGTTACGCCGATTGTTCCGTCCTCCCGATTCGGTTCGTACAGGGTATTATGGATAGATCAGGTCCGAAAGCTTCATCCGCTGAATTTTTCCCGACGGTCCCTTCGGAAGGGAGTCCCGAAAGTGGACCTTGTCCGGGGCCTTGAAGGGGCCCAGCTTATCGCGGCAAAGCTCCAGCAACTCCTGTTCCGTATAACCACCGTCGTTGACGACCACGCAGGCCTCGACGGTCTGTCCGTAATTGTCGTCGGGGGCGGCGAAGGCGGCGGCCTCGATCACCCCGGGGTGGGCGTAGAGAACATCGTCGATTTCCCTGGGCGCGATGTTCTCGCCGCCCTTGATGATCAACTCCTTCAGCCGCCCGGTGACGAAGACGAAGCCGTCCTCGTCGAAGCGGCCCAGGTCGCCGGAACGGAACCAGCCGTCGTCGGTGAAGGCGTCGCCGGTGGCCTCGGGATTTTTCAGATATTCCCGCATGATGTTGGCGCCACGGATCTGGATTTCCCCCTCCGTTCCGGGGGCGCAGGCGACGCCGTTTTCGTCGTGGATGCGGACATCGTTGCCGAAGGCGATGCCGGGGGAGCCGATCTTGCGGGGCAGCGGCGGCAGGGGGTTGGAGAGAATCTGCGCCGACGCCTCGGTCAGGCCCATGGTTTCGATCATCGGCACCTGGAAGCGTTCCTCGAATTGATGATGCATCTCCGGGGCCAGCGGGGCGGAGGCGGAACGCACGAAGCGGAGCCTGCCGTCGGGTCTGGACGGTCCGGCCTGGTCCTGCAGCAGATAGGAAATCAGCGTCGGCACGATGCTGGCCCAGGAACAGGCGTGTTCATCGACCCAGGACCAGAATTGCCGGGTGCTGAATTTGCGCGGCAGGACCATGGAACCACCGCTGAGCAGGGGGGCCATGACGGTGACGCAGTAGGCGTTGATGTGATAGAGCGGCAGCACGCAGAGCGCCCGGTCGGCGGCCCCCAGTCGATGGGCGACGCGGGTGTTGTCGCCGCCGGCCAGCAGGTTGCCCTGGCTCAGCCGCACGCCCTTGGGGCGCCCGGTGGTGCCCGACGTGTACATCAGCAGCCCGTCGGTGTCGGGGCCGGGACGGGGGATGGCGTCGGCTTCGGACTCGGCGATTTCGGCCATCTCCGGCCCGCGGTCGCCGGGGCTGTCGATCACCGTCAGGTCCGGGGCGCCGGCCTGTTGCACCGACTGCCACAGCTCCGCCTGCTCCGGGTCGAGCAGCAGGAGCCTGGCTTCGGAATGCTCCAGCACGTAGGCCATGGCCTCCGGGCCCGACACCAGGTTGACCGGCGTCCAGCGGTAGCCGCCGTACAGGCAGCCCAGAAGCGCCATCAGGCTGGCGTAGCCGTTGCCGCCCATGTAGGCGACGGACTGGCCCGGTTGCACGCCCGAAGAGGCGAGGAACGCGGTGTAACCGGCGGCCAGCCGCTTCAGGTCCCCGTAGGTCATCTGCAAGCCGGTCTCGGGGAACAGGCAGAAGGGGGCTCCGCCCCGGATTTCCGCCTGCCGGTCGATGACGTTGCGGGCGGACAGGGCGCTTAGGGCTTCGTCGGGAGCGAGGATGTCCGGCATGGGCCAGAGTTGTTCGGGTGTGCTGCTCACTTGCCGACATCCCGCCAGTAATCCCCGAAGATGTCCTCCAGCGCCGGTTCTTCGTCCGGGATGGTGTTGACGATACGGGTGATGTTGAGGAAGTGCCGGTAATTCAGGTTCTCACTGATGGAGTTGCCGCCCCAGGTGCCGCAGCCCATGGAGAGCGAGAACGGCATGCCGTTGTCGAAGGAGCCGCCGGTGGCGAAGCAATGGGCCTGGTTGACGATGACCCGGCAGGTGGGCAGGGACAGGCCCAGTTGCAGCGGGCGGTCCGGATCGGCGGTGTGGATGCCGAGGGAATGACCGCCGCCCTGATGGCCGAGCAGTTGTTCCGCCCGCGCGCGCGCGGCGGCGTAATCGGCGGCCCGGTAGACGCTCAGCACAAGCGACATTTTTTCGCCGGAATAGGGGTGGTCCGGGCCGACGCCGTCGTCCTCGACCATGAAAAAGCGGCTGTCTTCGCCGGTTGTCTTCAGTCCCGCCTCGGCGGCGAGAATGTCCAGGTCCTTGGCCAGCAGGCCCCCGTTCAGCTTTCCTTCCGGCCAGAGCGCCCGGGTCAGGGTTTCCTTGCCCTCGGCGTCGAGCAGCACGCCGCCCTCCGCCTTCATGGCGGCCATGAAGGCGTCGTAAACCGCATCGACGACGATGACGCTGTTTTCCGACGAGCAGGACGTGGCGTTGTCGAAGGTCTTCGACCGCCTGATCTTGTTCGCCGCCTGGGCCAGGTCGGCGGTTTCATCGACGATGACGGTGACGTTGCCCGCCCCGACGCCGATGGCCGGGGTGCCGCTGGAATAGGCCTGGCGGACGTTGCGCTGGGAACCGGTGACGATCAACTGGTCGGCGATTTTCATCAGGTGTTCCGTGTCCGACTTGCTGGTCGGACGGGGCATTTGAATGACGATGTCGCGGGGCGCGCCGGCCTTGTCCAGTTCGGCGTGAATGAAGCGCAGCAATTCGGCGCAGGCCTCCTCGCCCTTGGGCGACGGGGCGAGGACGATGGCGTTGCGGCCCTTGACCGCGTTGATGGTGTTGTTGGTCGGCGTGGCGACCGGGTTGGTCGACGGCACGATGGCGCCGATGACCCCCATGGGGCGGGCGATCTCGATCAGGCCCCGGTCCTTCATCTCGTTGATGACGCCGACGGTCCTGACCCCTTTCAGGTCGCGCAGCAAACCCAGGGTCTTGCGGTGGTTCTTGCGCATCTTGTCGGCGACGTTGCCGAGCCCGGTGCTCTTCACCGCCAGTTCGGACAGGTACTGATTGCGCTCCGGCTCCATCAGGGCCCAGGCGACGGCGTCAACGGCCCTGTCGACACCGGCCTGATCGAACTTTTCATATTCTTTTTGGGCCTTGCGGGCCCGTTCGACGGTCTCGTCGACACGTTTCGGATCGTTGCTCATGAAATTACCTGTCTTCGTTCCATTGAGGGACGGGGCGGCGGCGGGAGCGGCCGCCGCCCCGGGGTCGCCTACTTCTTCAGTTCGGCCAGAAGACCGGTCAGGTACGCCTGGCGTTCCTGCCACATCTTCTTGACGTCCTCGCGCTTGATGACGCGCAGCGGCGAGCCGCCGTTGTTCATCTGCTTGATGACGCGCTTGTTGTCGAACATCTTCGGGAAGGCCTCGGCCAGCTTGTCGATGACCGCCTGCGGGGTTCCCTTGCGGACCATGATGCCGCGGAAGTTGACGCTGGAGTCGTCGACGTCGAAGCCCTGCTCCTTGAAGGTCGGGACATCGGGCAGGAACTTGCCGTCACGCTCCAGGTCGGCGATGCCGATGATTTTCAGGTTGTCGCGGCTGCGATAGGCGTCGGACAGGTTGTTGACGCCGGCCATGACCTGGCCGCCGAGAACGGATTTCAGAGCCGGCGCGCCGCCCTTGTGGGGGACGTAGGTCAGCTTGGTGTCCGTCGCCTTGGCGATCTGCAGGAAGGCGATGTGATGACCGACGTAAAGACCGGCGCCGGAAATCGTCACCTTGCCCGGGTTGGCCTTGGCGTAGGCGACCATGTCGGCGACGGAATTGAACGGGCTGTCCTTGCTGACCACCAGCACCGCCGGGTCGGCGCCCCAGTTGGCGACGGGCTCAAGGTTGTCGATGTTGTACTTGGTGTCGAACATGATCGACTGGGCGATGAAGTGGGGCACGTTGTAGGCCGCCAGTTCGTAGCCGTCGGTCTTGGCCTTGGAGGCGAAGTGGTTCCAGCCCACCTTGCCGCCGGCGCCGGGCCGGTTGAGGATGACGATGGGCTGTTTCAGGTAATCTTCGTTGGCCGCCACCATGGTGACGATGCGGGCCTGGAAGTCGGTGGCGCCGCCGGGGCTGTAGGCCACGGTCAGGCTGACCGGGCGGTCCGGATACTCATCGGCGACGGCGGTGAAGCCGACGCCGACGGTGAGGGCGGCAGCGAGGACGCCCCGGTTGATGGTGTTGATAAATCGTTTCATGAAATTTGCCTCCTGGTTGTTGAAAGACCGTCTGATTGTGATTGATCGGGACCGGGCGACGGACTTGGGCCGATCCTTGAAGGACCTAAAGGAATATCCCCCTCGGGGCCTGAACACTGAGTAGCTGGTTGAACAAAACGTAGATCACGGCCATGAAGCCGATGGCGTAGACGCCGCGCAGCGCGGCCTGACGCAGGGAATTGACCCGCTGGTCATAAGCCAGCACCAGGGCCAGGAAAATCAGCACGCCGCTGAGGTAGAAACCGACGCTGTCGGCGAACCACACATAAAGGATGATGAAGACGAAGCCGGTGAGGATTTTCTTCATTTCGGCCAGTCCGAAGCTGTCGTGGACGACGCTGGAGCCGAGCAGGGCGCAACTACCGAGGCCGATGGCGGCGAGGGCGAACATGGCGAGGGCGATCACCTGCGGGAACAGGTAGGCCCTGGGCTCGTCGACCATGAAGCTGGCGTAGACCAGCCCGGCGGCCACGGCGAGGATGAGAATTTCCGGCGGGAACTTGAGCTTCGGCATGGCGTTGCGCAGGTGGGCGTCGCGGATCACCCGCCGCCGCCGCACTTCCATGTAGACGCTGTAGCCGACGGAGGCCAGGCAGGCGGCGATGAGGACGATGTTCAGGGTGCCGGTGCAGAAGTAGGCGAAAACCCCGTCCTGGGCGCCGGCGATCAGTTGCCCCTGGACATAGTTGGTCTCGGCGATGGGGCCGAGGACGATGCCCAGCACCAGCGGCGCGCTGGAGAACTTGTACTTGGACAGTGCGTACATGCCGATGCCCAGCACCAGCATGACGACGACGTCGGAATAGGAATGCTGGACGCTGTAGGTGCCGAACAGGGCCAGCACGGTGACGGCGCCGGCGAGGATGGATTCCGGAATCCGCACCACCTGCGCCGCCAGGCGGCTGAGCGCGATGCCGAACACCAGCATCATGATCTGGCCGACCAGCAGGGAGTCGATGAAGGTCCAGGCGACATCGGGATAGTTGGTGAACAGGTCCGGCCCGGGAAAGATGCCGTGAATGAGCAGGCCGCCCAGCAGCACCGCCGCCGTCGGGCTGCCCGGGACGCTCAAGGTCAGCAGCGGCACCAGCGACGGACCGACCATGCCGTTGTTGGCGGACTCCGCGGCGATGACCCCGTCCGGCTCGCCCTCGCCGAATTTTTCCGGGTTACGGCTCAGCTTGCGGGTCTGGTCATAGGCGACCAGGCCGGCGATCTGTCCGCCGGCGCCGGGGATCAGGCCGACGACGATGCCGATGATGCTGCCGATGCTGAGGGCGCGGACGCGGGAAATGCAAAGCTTGGCCGAGGTGAACACCGATTGCGGCTGGATCTTGAACAGGTCGGGATCGTGCCCGGCGCGGCCCTTTTCCAGGATCGACAGTACCTGCGGGATGGCGAACAGGCCGATCAGGGCGGCGATGATGTGAACGCCCCCGTCCAGATGGCTGGAGAAGACGAAGCGCTCCACGCCCTGGATCTCGTCATAGCCGATGGTGGCGATGAACAGGCCGATGCAGCCGGCGATCATGCCGCGGATGAGCGAGCCCTGGGCGTCCAGCGAGGCGATCACCGTGACGCCCAGAATGGCGATCCAGAACAGGTGGCTGGGGCCGAAGCCGAGCGCCCACTGGGCGAGCACGGGGGTGAAGAAGATGAGCACGAAAATGCCGAGAATGCCGCCGATGGCGGAACTGATGAAGCAGTAATGCAGGGCCTCGGCGGCGCGGCCGTTGCGGGCCATGACGTGGCCGTCCAGGGTGGTGGCGATGTTGGCGGGCGCGCCCGGTATCTTCAGCAGGATGGCGCTGACCGCGCCGCCAGCGACGGTGGAGGTGTAGGCGGCGCCCAGCAAAATCAGCCCCGAAGCCGGTTGCATGTGGAAGGTGAACGGGATCAACAGGGCGACCGCCATGGTCGGGCTCAGCCCGGGCGTCGCGCCCAGCAGCAGGCCGCCAACGGTACCCATGACCAGAAACAGAAAATTCAAAGGCGTAAAGACATCGCCGAAGTATGCGAGAAATTCCATGGCCTGACTCCTGCGCCTCCCCAACGCCCTTGGTCCGACAGTGCCGATTTACGGCAAGGCGCAGAATGATGAAAACGTTTTCATTTGTCAAACAAAATGGAGAAATAATTTTGTTAGGTATCTATATTTCTAGAATAAGCATCTGAATTAATTGAATATTTTTATGCGCAACTTATCGGCCGTGTCGCTTGACGGGTGTTGCAAACGATTTCATTTTGTGGAAATTGCGTGGCCCTGTTTGCTTTTCCCGGTTGGGAATCCCCCTTGGGGACGCCAGTCTGCTTGACATGGGGGCTAATCGAATTACATTCGCCGCTGCTTTGCGGGTTTTGCAACACAGGGCGATGAAATGGTCGCGATAACACTTCCTGACGGTAACGTCAGACACTTCGACGGTCCGGTCAGCGGCGCCGAACTGGCGGCCGATATCGGTCCGGGCCTGGCCAAGGCCGCCCTTGCCGTGCGTTCCGGCGGCGAGATGCTCGATCTTTCCACGGTCTTTGACAGCGATTGCGAGGTTTCCATCGTCACCGCCAGGGACGAGGACGCCCTCGACCTGCTGCGCCACGACGCCGCCCACGTGCTGGCCGAGGCAGTCAAGGAACTGTATCCGGAAGTTCAGGTGACCATCGGCCCGTCCATCGAAAACGGCTTCTTCTACGACTTCGCCGTCCAGACCCCGTTCACCCCCGAGGACCTGGAGAAAATCGAGGCCCGCATGCACGAAATCGTCAAGCGGGATGAGGCCATCAGCCGCGAGGTCCGCGACCGGGACGAGGCCATCGCCTACTTCAAGGGCATCGGCGAGGAGTACAAGGCCGAGATCATCGCCGATATTCCCGCCGGCGAGGACGTCTCCCTCTACCAGCAGGGAGATTTCATCGACCTGTGCCGGGGGCCGCACCTGCCCTCCACGGGCAAGCTGGGCTCCGCCTTCAAGCTGATGAAACTGGCCGGGGCCTACTGGCGCGGCGATTCCAACAACGAAATGCTGCAGCGGGTCTACGGTACCGCCTGGGCCGACAAGAAACAGTTGAAGCAATACCTGCACAGGCTGGAAGAGGCGGAAAAGCGCGATCACCGGCGGCTCGGGCGCGAGATGTCCCTGTTCCATCTGCAGGATGTCGCCGTCGGCTCCGTGTTCTGGCACCCCCTGGGCTGGACCCTGTATCGCAAGGTTCAGGAGTACATGCGCACCCGCCTGGAAGGGGCCGGTTATGTGGAGGTCAACACCCCGGAACTGGTCGACCGCACCCTGTGGGAAGATTCCGGCCACTGGGAAAAATTCCGCGAGAACATGTTCATCGCCGAGTCGGAAGACAGGATGCTGGCCATCAAGCCCATGAACTGTCCCTGTCACGTGCAGATTTTCAAGCAGGGCACCACGTCCTACCGGGACCTGCCCATCCGCATGGCCGAATTCGGTTCGTGCCACCGCAACGAGCCGTCGGGCGCCCTGCACGGGTTGATGCGGGTCCGCGCCTTCGTCCAGGACGACGCCCATATCTTCTGCACGGAAGACCAGATCACCTCGGAAACCAAGCTGTTCTGCGAACTGCTGCTGTCCATCTACAAGGACTTCGGCTTCGAGGAGGTGGTGGTCAAGTTCTCCGACCGTCCCGATGTCCGCGCCGGCGAGGACGAAACCTGGGACAAGGCGGAAGCGGCGCTCAAGGACGCCACCGAGGCCGCGGGCCTGAACTGGGAACTCAACCCCGGCGAAGGGGCGTTTTACGGCCCGAAACTGGAATTCGTCCTGCGCGACACCATCGGCCGGGACTGGCAGTGCGGCACCCTGCAGGTGGATTTCGTGCTGCCGGAACGCCTCGACGCCAATTACGTGGGGGTGGATGGGGAAAAGCACCGCCCGGTCATGCTGCACCGGGCCATCCTCGGCTCGTTCGAGCGCTTCATCGGCATCCTGATCGAACATTACGCCGGTAAGTTCCCCCTGTGGCTGGCTCCCAGGCAGGTGGTCGTCGCCACCATCACCGATGCCGCCGACGACTATGCCGTCCGGGTCAAGGAGGCGCTGGACGCCGCCGGTCTGCGCGCGGCCCTCGATATTCGCAACGAGAAGATCAACTACAAGGTCCGGGAGCATTCCCACGCCAAGGTGCCGGCCATGTTCGTCGTCGGCGCCCGCGAGGCCGAGGAAGGCACCGTGGCCTTGCGCAGAATGGGGGGCAAGGATCAAGAAATTCTTGCGCTTGATGAGGCAGTCGCTAGACTTGCCGATGAGGCGGCGGGCCCGTTGGCCGTCCGATAATCGGTAAAATAAGAAGTAGGAGAATTTTCAATAGCGAGACGTCCAATGAATCAGCCGCCGGCCCGAAAGGGCCCGCGCGTTAATGAAATGATCGACGCCGAAAGCGTGCGCGTCGTCGGCGCCGATGGGGAAATGGTCGGCGTGGTTTCCGTACAGGAAGGAATTGATCTGGCCCTCGACGCGGGCCTCGACCTGGTCGAGGTGTCGCCCAATGCCGACCCGCCGGTGTGCAAGGTGCTGGACTACGGCAAATACAAGTACGAGGAACAGAAAAAGCGTAACGAGGCGCGCAAGAAGCAGAAGGTCATCGAAGTCAAGGAAATCAAGATGCGTCCGGGCATCGATGTCCACGACTACGAGGTGAAGATGCGCAACGCCCGGCGCTTTCTGGGCCACGGCGACAAGGTCAAGTTCACCATCCGCTTTCGTGGCCGGGAAATGGCCCACCAGGAACTGGGCATGGACGTGCTCAACCGCATCCGCGCGGAACTGGAAGAAGATGTCAAGATCGAGCAGTTCCCGAAAATGGAGGGCCGCCTGATGATCATGATCGTCGCCCCGAAATAACCGGCCCGGCTGCCGCCGCAATGACTGTCACAAAGCCCGCGCAAGCGGGCTTTGTTTTGTGGCGCAGGCATTCTAGACCCTTGCATTCTGCCGGTTGCGGGTCTATAACCGCGCCTTCGCGAGCGGTACGGCGGGGCATGCCCAGCCGCTCAGAACACAACCTGTTGATATTAAAGGAATGTGAAATGCCCAAGTTGAAGACCAAATCGAGCGCCAAGAAGCGCTTTCGCCTGACCGGTTCGGGCAAGGTACGGGCCAACGTCGCCCTCAAGCAGCACGGCATGAGCAAACGGCCGCAGAAGATGAAGCGCAAGGCGCGGGGCACCATGATCCTGTGCGCCCAGGATGCGCGCATCGTCAAGTCCTACATGCCGAACGCCAAGTAAGTCAGAATTAAGGAACCGGAATCATGGCACGAGTCAAAGGGGGCACCACCGCCCACGCCCGTCACAAGAAAGTCCTGGACATGGCCCGCGGCTACCGCGGCCGGGGATCCACCAGCTTCCGCGTCGCCGTCGAGCGGGTCGAGAAAGGCCTGCAGTACGCCTATCGCGACCGCCGCACGAAAAAGCGTCAGTTCCGCCGGCTGTGGATTCAGCGCATCAACGCCGGTGCGCGCCAGTACGGCATGACCTATTCCCGCTTTATGAGCGGGCTCGCCAAGGCCAATATCGAACTGGACCGCAAGGTCCTGTCCGAACTGGCGATCAGCGAGCCCGAGGCCTTCAAGGCCCTGGTTGAAGAGGCCGAGGCGGCTCTCGCCAAATCCTGATCTCCCGGCACGCCGGGGTTCATCCATCGGGACATTGTTATTCGGGGAGCCGGCCTTAAAGGGCCGCGCTCCCCTTTGTCTTTATTTAATCCACGGAAGAGAGACATGGACAACGTTGACACGCTCCGCGCCGAATTGACGGCGGCCATCGCCGGAGCCGAAAGCACCGACGCCCTGGACGGCGTCAGGGTCTCGGCGCTGGGCAAGAAGGGCTCCATCACCGGGTTGATGAAAACCCTGGGCGGCATGGAGCCGGAAGCCCGCAAGGCGGCGGGCCAGGCCATCAACGCCCTGAAGGGCGAGGTGGCGGGCGCCATCGAGACCCGCAAGGGGGAACTGGAAGCGGCCGAGCTCGACGCCCGCCTGATGGCGGAGAAGGTCGATGTCACCCTGGAGGCCCGCCCGAGGGAGGACGGCTGCATCCATCCCATCTCCCAGGTGATCGAGGAAATGACCGCCATCTTCTGCGAGATGGGCTTCACCGTCGCCGAAGGTCCCGACATCGAAGAGGACTGGTACAACTTCACGGCGCTCAACATTCCGCCGGAACACCCGGCCCGCCAGGAGCACGACACCTTCTATCTGCCGGGCGTCAAGGACGGCCACCGCAAGGTGTTGCGCACCCACACCTCGCCGGTGCAGATCCACACCATGCAGGAACAGGAACCGCCGATCCGCATCATCGTGCCGGGGCGGACCTACCGCTGCGACTACGACGCCACCCATTCCCCCATGTTCCACCAGATCGAGGGACTGGTCATCGACGAGACCACCCACATGGGGCACCTGAAGGGCTGCCTGATCGATTTCTGCCGCGCCATGTTCCGCCTCGACGATCTGCCGGTGCGCTTCCGGCCCAGTTACTTCCCGTTCACGGAACCGTCGGCGGAAGTGGACATCGGCTGCACCCGCGCCGGCGGCGAACTGCGCATCGGCCACGGCGACGACTGGCTGGAAATTCTTGGCTGCGGCATGGTCAACCCGAAGGTTCTGGAAAATTGCGGCATCGATTCCAGCAAATATCAGGGCTTCGCCTTCGGCATGGGGGTGGAACGCATCGCCATGCTGAAATACGGCATTCCCGATCTGCGCACGTTTTTTGAGTCCGATTTACGTTGGCTCAGGCATTATGGATTTTCCGCCCTCGACGTTCCGGGCATGAGCGGAGGGCTGAACCGATGAAAATCACCCTGGACTGGCTGAAGCGGCATCTGGAAACGGAAGCCTCGCTGACAGAAATCACCGAAAAGCTGACCATGCTGGGTCTTGAGATCGAAAGCGTGTCCGAACGCTCGCAAGGCCTGGAAGGGTTCGTCGTCGGCCATGTGCTGGAGGCTGTTCCCCATCCCGACGCCGACAGGCTCAGGGTTTGCACCGTCGACGACGGCGCGGCCCGCCATCAGGTGGTCTGCGGCGCGCCCAATGCGCGCACCGGCATGAAGGGGGTCTTCGCCCCCGGGGGCTCCTATATCCCCGGCACGGACCTGACCCTGAAAAAGGCCACCATCCGTGGGGTGGAGAGCAACGGCATGCTGTTGTCGGAGCGGGAAATGGGCCTGAGCGACGAGCACGACGGCATTGTCGAACTGCCGGAGGACGCGCCGGTGGGCGCGGCGGCGGTCGACGTGATGGGCCTGACCGACCCGGTCATCGACATCGCCATTACGCCGAACCGGGGCGACTGCCTGGGCGTGCGCGGCATCGCCCGCGACCTCGCCGCCGCCGGGATGGGGGAACTGAAACCCCTGGACGTGAGCCCCGTCGCCGGCGGCTTCGAGAGCCCGATCAAGGTGCATCTCGATCTCGACGCCGAACACGCCGACGCCTGCCCCTATTTCGTCGGCCGCTACATTCGCGGCGTGAAGAACGTCGAAAGTCCGGAATGGCTGAAGGAACGGCTGCTGGCTGTGGGCCTGCGCCCGATTTCCGCCCTGGTCGACGTCACCAACCTGATGACCATCGAGCATTGCCGCCCCCTGCACGTCTTCGACGCCGACAAGGTGCATGGGGACATTCACGTCCGCATGGCCACTGAGGGGGAGACCATACTCGCCCTGGACGGCAAGGAATACGAACTAAACCCGGACGTGACCGTCATTGCCGATGAAAAATACGGCGAGGCCATGGGCGGCGTCATGGGCGGCGAGGTTAGCGGCTGCACCGAGGATACCGTCAACGTGTTCGTCGAATCCGCCCTGTTCGATCCCATCCGCACGGCGACCACGGGGCGGGTGTTGAACCTGCAATCCGACGCCCGCTTCCGCTTCGAGCGCGGCATCGATTCGGCGTTCCTGGAACCGGGCATGGAAATCGCCACCCGCCTGATTATGGAAATCTGCGGCGGCGAGGCCTCGGACCTGGTGATCGCCGGGGCGGAGCCGGACCGCTCCCTGACCATCCCTTTCCGCCCCTCCCGCATCAAGGGACTGGCCGGGGTGGACGTGGCGGAAGAAGAAATGAAACGCATCCTCTCCGTGCTCGGCTTCGAAGTGACGGCAGGCGGCGAAACCTGGGATGTTTCCGTGCCCACGTGGCGCAACGACATCGTCGGCGAAGCCTGCCTGGTCGAGGAAATCGTCCGGGTGCACGGCTATGACAAGGTGCCGATGACGCCCATGCAACGGGACGGGGTGGTGCCCCATCCGGCGTGGAACGCCGACCAGCGCCGCCGCGCCGACGTGCGCCGCGCCTTGGCCGCACGCGGCCTGGTCGAGGCGGTGACCCTGTCGTTCATGTCCCTGGAGGAGGCGGTTCCCTTCGGCGGCGGCGGCGACGACCTGAAACTGGTCAACCCGATCAGCGCCGACCTGGGCGTCATGCGTCCTTCCATCCTGCCCAATCTGATCGCCGCCGCCGGGCGCAACGCCGACAGGGGCCTGCCCGGTAGCCCCCTGTTCGAGGTGGGGCCCCAGTTCTCGGGCGATGACGCCGCCGGTCAGGCCATGGCCGCCAGCGGCATCCGTGCCGGGCGCGGGGGACGGCGCAACTGGGCGGAAAAGACCCGCGACGCGGACGCCTTCGACGCCAAGGCCGACGCCCTCGCCGCCCTGGAAGCCGCCGGCGCCCCGGTGGCCAAGTTGCAGACCGTGGCCGAGGCGCCGTCCTGGTATCATCCCGGACGCTCGGGCAGCCTCAACCTGGGCCCGAAGACCGTGCTTGCCTATTTCGGCGAGATTCATCCCGGAATCCTGGCCGAGCGGGACATCAAGGGGCCCGTGGCCGGCTTCGAGGTCTTTCTCGACAATCTGCCGAAAGCGAAAACCGGCAAGGGAACGACACGGTCCCTGGTTCAACTGTCGCCGTTCCATCCGGTCAGCCGGGACTTCGCCTTCGTCGTCAACGAGGACGTGCCTGCCGCCGATGTGCTGCGGGCGGCCCGAAGCGCCGACAAGGCCCTGATCAGCGACGCCTTCGTGTTCGACGTGTTCCAGGGCGGCAATCTGGAGGCGGGGCGCAAGTCCCTGGCCGTCAACGTCATCTTGCAGCCGACGCGCCAGACCCTGACCGACGCGGAAATCGACGCCGTGGCCGGGAAGGTGGTGGCGGCCGTGGAAAAAGCAACGGGAGGTATTCTTCGGGGCTGATTTCAAGGCGTCGGAGGCATGTTTGTAGTGATTCTAAAATCTTTTTTCTTTATCAATCCATAGGAATCCCTAATATTGAAATGGGCTTCCTCGCCGGACCGGCGGTGGTAATGAAAAATTTGTGAACGCTTGGAGATTTCCCTTGACGAGAGATGTAAGCCTGACGGGCGTAGAGCGGTTCTTCGATGTCAACGAGATCATCGTTTCGAAGACCGACTTGAAGGGCCGAATGACCTACTGCAACGATGTTTTCCTGAACATCGCTAGCTACACGGAACAGCAATGCCTGGGCCAGCCCCACTCCATGATCCGCCATCTGGAGATGCCACGCTGCATTTTCAAGCTGCTGTGGGACCATATTCAAGACGGCAGGGAAATCTTCGCCTACATGGTGAACCGGGCCTCCAACGGAGACCATTACTGGGTCCTCGCCCATGTCACCCCCAGTTTCGACAGGAACGGCACTATCATCGGCTATCATTCCAACCGGCGGGTGCCGAACCGGCAAATTCTGGAAAACACCATCATTCCACTGTATGATCAGTTGCTGGCAGAGGAAAAGCGCCACGCCAACGCCAAGGAAGGCATGGCGGCGTCTTACGCCATCATCGAGAACCTGCTCAGGGAAAAGGGTGTCGAATACGACGAATTCATAGCCGGCCTGATCTAGGGGGAAGCCGGAACCTGTTGTTCTTCAAAGGATGTTGACATGTTTGGTAGTAACAATGCCGCCGCGATCCGCAAGGCCCTGCAGACCTGCAAGGCCTTCGCCGACGGTGATTTCGAGGCGCGGATTATCGGCATCACCGAAAAGGGCGAGGCCGGGGAACTGCTGCGGGCTATCAATCTGCTGATCGACCGCACCGACGCCTATGTCCGGGAATCCCAGGCCTGTCTGGAATACGTCAGCAAGAACAAGTACTACCGCCGCATCCTGGAAAACGGTATGACCGGCAGTTTCCTGCATGCGTCGCGCACCATCAACAACGCCACCCAGGCGATGTCCAACAAGATCGACGACTTCACCGCCGTTTCGGAAAATTTCGAACGCAACATGAAGGGCGCCGTCGAAACGGTTACCGCCGCCTCGACGCAACTGCAATCCACCGTCCAGGCCATGGAAAGCACGGCCTCGGAAACGTCGGAGCAGGCGACTTCGGTCGCCGCGGCGGCCGAGGAAGCGTCATCCAACGTGCAGACGGTGGCTTCCGCCGCCGAGGAACTCTCCAGTTCCATCGGTGAAATCGCCCGACAGGTCAGCCAGTCCCACGATATTGCCGCCAACGCCACCAATGTGGCGGAACGTTCCAACAGCCAGGTTCAGGGCCTGGCCGACGGGGCCCAGAAAATCGGCGAGGTGGTCGAATTGATTTCCGACATCGCCGATCAGACCAACCTGTTGGCGCTGAACGCCACCATCGAGGCGGCCCGCGCCGGCGACGCCGGCAAGGGGTTCGCCGTCGTCGCCTCGGAAGTGAAAAATCTGGCCAATCAAACAGCCAAGGCAACAGAGGAAATCAGCGCACAGATCGGCGACATTCAGGGTGCGACGCAAGCCGCCGTCGACGCCATCGCCAGCATTTCCGGCACCATTTCCGAGATCAATCAGATTTCCTCCAGCATCGCCTCGGCGGTGGAGGAGCAGGGCGCGGCGACCAAGGAAATCGCCCGCAACGTCGAACAGGCGTCGTCCGGAACCATGGAGGTGACCGAGAATATTTCCCAAGTCACCCGTGCCGCCGGCGATACGGGTCAGGCCGCCAGCGAGGTCCTTTCGG